>JANXZM010000087.1 GCA_025355505.1 Acidobacteriaceae bacterium
CTGGCGGAGAGAGTGGGATTCGAACCCACGTTAGGGTTTCCCCTAAACACGCTTTCCAAGCGTGCGCCTTCAGCCACTCGGCCATCTCTCCGGCGCCGTGCGAAGCGGTTGTTTTGATTCTAACAGCGCTGCGGTCTGGCCGCGAACTGCAGCTCCCTCCCCTTCGGCTTCACTCAGGGTCGGGATCACCACTGAAAAGGTTCGGGACAACAGCTGCAAGCACCCATTGCTGTTGCCGGCCAGATGCTGTTAGCTTTCCTCGGCTTTGTGCAACTGCTGCGCCAGGTAATTCTCGTAGGTCATCTCTTTAATCGCATGCAGTTGGCCTTCGAGCCAGTCGATGTGGTGTTCTTCGTCTTTCAGTATCTTCTCCATCAGTTCGCGCGAACCGTTGTCGCCAGCGGCCACGCTCGCCTTGATGCCGTCGTTCAGGCGTTTCACCGCCGTGTATTCGAGCTCCAGATCGTTCTCCAGTTGCTGCTTCACGCTGTGCCCGACATTGATCTTGAAATAGTCGGTCATGTTGGGAGCGCCATCCAGGTACAGGATGCGTTCCATCAGAATCTCCGCATGCTGCATTTCCTCGATGGATTCCTTGCGGATTTGCTTGGCCATACGCTCATAGCCCCAGTTTTCGCACATCTCGGCGTGCAGAAAGTACTGGTTGATGGCGGTAAGCTCGGCTTTGAGCACTTCGTTCAGAATGGCAATGACTTTTGCGTCACCTTTCATGGTTGCCTCTCCTGGGATGGGAACAGTTCTCCGCGAAAAAGCTCAACAGTCCTCACTGAGAACTGCGAACTCTCTGCGACAGAGAATTGTACTAGAAGAAAACAATCAGGAGTGGGTTCCGGCAGCAGCGGCCGCGGCATTGTGGGTTTCCGGCGCCGCCGGAGCGTGGCCGTTGGTTGGCTGAACTGGTTGTGCCGGTTTGGCCTGGCCCACGCCTTCAACCACGCGGTGACTCAGGCAGTACAGCGCGAGTTCCAGCCGGTCGGCTACTCCGAGCTTGTCGTAGACCTTGCGCAGATAATTCTTGACCACCTGCTCGGTGGTGCCAACTCGTAGGGCAATCTCTTTGTTCTTCATCCCCTGGGTGACGCAGGAGACGATCAGGGACTCTTTGGGGGTGAGCGATACTTTGGGACGCGACCCGGTCGGACGCAAGCCTTGCGTGCGATAGGCATTCATAACCCACGCCACGGCTGAGCTTTCTAGCCAAGGCTCGCCCTGGGCGACTTTCCGCACGCATTCCACCAGCATTTCGGGCTCAACTTCTCGCGAAACGATGGCGTGCGCGCCTTGCCGGAATAAATCCAGCGTCATCTCCTGGTTGGGTTCCTGCAGCACCACAACCAAACGGCAGTTCGGACTTTGCCGGAGAAGATCGGAAACAGCGTCGGCTGGATTCGGTGCCAGAGCCGCTTCCAAAATCACAATATCGGCGGAAAATTTTTGAATGGCGGCAACCGTCTGCTCCAGGCTCTCCGCTTGGCCGACAACTCGTATGTCGTCCTCAAGCGCAAAGACCTTGCGCAGCCCCACACGGAAAATGGCCTGGCTATCCGCCACAATCACGCGAATCGTGCCTTTACCGTCCTCAGGCTGAATACTGCCGCCTGGCTCGATGCTGACCGAAGTGCTGCCCATCCGTCCTCTTTTCGCGTACTACCTGTCGCCCTGCCAGCGCGGCTGAACTTGCCCGGTCGAACTGCCCAAACTACCCGCGCTCAAAACGGTACTCGTCAATCACCACGCCGACTCCACGCCGGCCACCATCGGCAAAACTGCGTACTACTCGTCCGCGACAGTCAACTTGAACATCGGCTTCCGCGCCCACCACATCGGCGGGAAGAGAAATCGTAAAATCTACTGCCGAACCTACGGGCACATCGGCATCCATGCGGAACAGCACACCGTTGGCGGAAATGTTCTCGGTCTCGACCGTCTTACCCCCGACTCCAAGCCCCGTAACTCCTGATAGGTTGACTGCCGACCTCAACGCCACCGGCAGTTTGATGGGAAAGCGCGGCGCGCCTTGCACGTCCGTATAACCCCTTCGATTCTTGCTCACTTCAGCGGTTCCCTTGGCGGCTTCAGACACGTTTGCGACGACCTTCCTTACCCGTTGCTGCCGTGCACCACTCCTGTTGAGCATGTGCACATTTCAGGGCGAGATTACACCCCAGCATCGGCTATGCAAAGTTACGGAGGTCATGGAACAATTGCGGCGAAGTGCCGCTGGTACAGGGACTTAGGGACATGCCTAAGACTCTGTGAGCGCCATCACTGCCGGAGCAGCATCTAGGGAAAGTCTGCTTAAGTCCCCGGGTACCTCCGTGCACCCCTGTGTACCCTGTGGTTCAGGGTCTTCGTTGGCACTGAATCAGAGTTTCCCTGAGTGCTCAATGCTCAGAATTTCGTCGCCTCAGTGAAATTAAACTCCCGCACCTTCATCGCCGGCACCACCATGTCGAACGATTCCTCTCCGCTGGCGCGGACCGGGACGCTCATGGCTTCGACATTCGACAACATCGAGATCAGGCTTTGGTTAAAACGGAAATTTCGCAGTCCGCACTGCACCTTGCCGTTCTCCACCAGGAACGTCCCGTCGCGGGTCATGCCGGTCACGATCTTCTCGTAGGGATCCACTTCGCGGATGTACCACAGGCGCGTAACCAGCACGCCACGCTCGGTGGAAGCGATCATTTCCTGAACGCTTCGCGGCTTCTCCGGCGCGCCGAAAACAATGTTCATCGGCATCTCTCCCACTTCGTTCGGCAAGGGAAATCCGTGCCCGGTGGGTTCGATGGAACCCACCTTGGCCGCATGCTCCGAATTCTTCATCTTCTGTGCCGTGGCGCGCGCATACACCACGCGCTTGACCACGCCGCTCTCCACCAATTGCACACGCTGGCGCCGCATTCCCTCGCCATCGAACGGCGAACCTGCTTGCAGTGCGTGCGCAACGTCATCGCAGATGCTGATGTTCTCTCCAAACAGTTGGGTGCCGATGCGGTCATTGAGAAACGATCGCTGGTCTAGAATCGCCACGCCGCTGTAGTCCCAGAACATGAAGCCCACAATGTCGAGGACAGCGGCTGGTTCCAGAATTACTGTGTACTTCCCCGGCGCAATCTCCCGCGGATGGGCCGACTCCATCGCCTTTTGCGCAGCAGTTTCCGCCAATCGCGCGGCGTCCAGGTTACTCGCGTCGGGGGAGTTCAGTTTCTGCCAGCCGGAAGAATCGTCGGCCAGCATGGTGATGGAAACTTCCGCCAACGTCTGCCGATACCAATTCGCCAGGCCGCGCGAGTTGAAGATTCCTTCCTCGGATTCCGAGTTCGAGTAGATGCCCGCCGTCGTCAGCTTATGTCGGTTGGCAACGGCCACGATACTCTTGACCACCTCGGCGCGATCGCCGGGCGTGATGCCTGCGGTCTCGCTGAAAAAACGTGTAGCGCGGACACTCTTGTCCGCGAACCGGTCCCCTGAATCCGCTTCTTCTCCAGTCGGCATCGGCAACAAGTCCGGATCGGGCGCCTGCACTCTCGCTAGACTCTCCGAAGCGGCCACGGCGCGCTGCAAACTCTCGTCGTCAAACTGATTGCTGGTGGCTCGCGCCGTCCGCCCCGCAAAATTCGTGCGGATCGAAACCATGGAGTTCTCTTCCTCCACATTTTGATGAATCGCGTTGTTGGCAAACCGGGTCAAGGCGAAGCGGGAGCCGGTGAAGATGGCTTCGACTTCGTCGCTGGACGAGAAGCGGCGAATTCGGTCGAAGATGTCGGCGGATTGTTCTTTGGTCAACATTGTTTCTAGATTCGCTGTTTCTCTATTGTTGCCGGAAAAAAACTTAACCACAGCGGCCACTGAGGATCACGTGGTCCCCAGTGTCCTCTGTGGTGAACTAGCTTCCCTGGTACGCCGTGCCCACCCGAATATTCCGGAACCGCGCCGGACTCGCTCCATGTCCGGTACCTACGACCTGCTGCGGCTGGCCCTTGCCGCAATTCGGAGTTCCCCACAGCGTCCACTCATCGCGCGAGCAAATCGCGTCCATGGAATTCCAAAACTCCGTCGTGATCCCCGAGTAAGAAGGATTCTTCAGCATTCGCACCCGCTTGCCGTTCTTAATCTCCCACGCGATCTCGCATCCAAATTGAAAGTTGTAGCGTTTGTCGTCAATCGACCAGGACTTATTCGTCTCCATGTAGATGCCCCGGTCGGTCGCGGCAATGAGCTGTTCCAAACTTAGTGGTTGCTCTCCGGGCAGGATGCTGACGTTGGTCATGCGAATCATGGGCAGGCGGTTCCAACCTTCGGCGCGCAGCGTTCCGCCGGATCGCGTGGCGCCGATGGTGTGGGCGGTTTCGCGCGAACTCAGATATCCGGTGAAGCGCCCCTTGGTGATGATCGGCGTGGACTGCGCCGCCACACCTTCGTCGTCGTAGGCGAAGGTCCCGAGGCCCGGCCCGTGTTCCTGCCGGGCATCGGCCACGACGTTGACCAGCTCGCTGCCGTAGCGCAAATTTCCCAGCTTTTCCAGAGTAAGGAACGATGTGCCCGCAAAATTCGCTTCCATTCCAAGCACGCGGTCCAGTTCAATCGGATGCCCGATGGATTCGTGAATCTGCAAGCCCAGCTGCGATCCATCCAGAATAATTGTGGCCACGCCCCCCGGACATTGCTCGGCATCATGCAACGCGACCGCCTCTTCCGCTACCCGCCGCGCATTCTCCACCAATTTCATTTCGGCGATCTGTTCGTAGCCGCGGTTCTGCCACTGCCCGCCAAACGAGTTCGGATAAGACCGCTTCTGAATCTCGGAACCGGCGAACGCATACGCCGTATATCCTGCCCCAGTCGAATATTTTGTCTGATGGATGTCAGCGCCCTCGGAAGAAAGAAACCACGATTCCTCCCGCTGGAAGTTCATGCCGGTTTCGGCGAGCGTGACACCAGCGACGGCGCGCATCTCCCCGTCTACCTTTAGCAACAGATCGAGATTCTGCGCCACCGACGTTGTGAACGGATCGACCTTGTATGGTGTCGTCCACTCCGCCACCGCCGCCGGCTCCGGAGCCAATCGAACGTCTTCCCGCTTCACCCGCGCCGAGGCCTTCGCAATTTCCACCGCCCGCGCCGCCGCTCCTTCGACCGAGGCACGGCTCAAGTCTGCGGACGCGGCAAAACCCCAGGCGCCGTCGGCAATCACGCGCACGCCGATGCCCAGCGACTCCGACTCCGACGCATGTCCGACGCGCCCCTGCTTGGTGGACAACGAGCGCCCGCGGATCGCGACCACACGCGCGTCCGCATAGGTCACGCCGCGCACGGATGCAGCGTCCAAAGCCAGATGGGCAGCAGTCTTCATTCTTGATTTAACGTATCACGAGAAGCAATCCGCTAGCAGTTGTCAGCTTTCAGTCAGTGCATGCCGGGCGCGGCCATCGCCAGCGGAGCCTTCTTGCGCGCTACGTCGATGAGGAATCGGCCGCCCTGCAGATGGTCTTCACTCGTAGTCGTGCCGTTTTCGTTCGTGCCCTCTGCCCCGCGGGGATCGCTCCACAGGCTGCCCACTTCCACCTTGCCCGATCCCGCCGCCATCTTCGTGGGTTGGCGCCTCTGCTTATCGACGTAGGCCTTGATCACCTGGGTCGCCAATCGCGCCGCCAGTTTGCCGTGCTCGCCGCCTTCGAACAGCACACACACAATAATGTCCGGATTGCGCCGGGGTGTGAATCCCACAAACCACCCGTTCTGAGCGAAATCCTGGTTCTTCTGGTGCTTCGCGCGCAGCGCCAGCGAGACGATCTGCGCCGACCCAGTCTTGCCCGCGATGTCGATTCCGGGAATGTGCGCGGAGGGAGCCGTGCCTTCCGGCAACAGGACTCTACCCATCGCATCGGTGATCGTGTTCCATCCCGCCGGGTCAATCGGAATGCTTTTTACTTCCGTATAGTGCGTGGTCTCTACGTACCCTTGCGGCAGGTTCGTCGGATTGATCACGTGCGGGACAACCATGCGGCCATCCATCGAAATAGCGCCGACCGCGCGCATCAGTTGCACCGGAGTGATTGCCACCGCGCCCTGGCCGATGCCGACCGAAATCGTTTCTCCGGCAAACCACTTCTGCTTGAAGTTGCGGATCTTCCATTCTTCCGAGGGCATCACCCCGCTGACTTCGTTGGGCAGGTCGATACCGGTCTTCTGCCCCAATCCAAAGGCGGTCGCGTATTTTGCGATGCGATCGATGCCAAGTTTTTCCGCCAGCGTGTAAAAAAATACATCGCAGGACTGGTAGATCGCTTTGGTGAGCTCGACCGCTCCGTGCCCGCTTTTCACCCAGCATCCGAAACGCCGGCCATAGAAAGTGGCGCCCCCGTTGCAGTGAATATTCAGGGTCTGGGCAATCCCTTCCTGCCACCCGGCCGTCGCCATAATAATCTTGAACGTGGAACCGGGCGCCAGCTGAGCCTGAATCGCTTTGTTCAGCAGCGGCTTGTCGGGATCGTTGATCAGCTTGTTCCACTCCTCGCGTGAAATCTTCACCGCAAAATCGTTGGGATCGAAAGTCGGGCGGCTCACCATGGCCAGAATTTCGCCGTTGTGCGGATCCATCGCCACGATGGCCCCGTTCTTCCCCTCGATCGCCTGCTCCGCCGCAATCTGCAAATCCAGGTCCAGGGTCAGTTTCAATTGCTTGCCGGGCTCCGCTGGAGTTTCATCCAGACGGCTGACTTCCCGCCCGCGGCTATTCACGATCGCGCGCCTTGATCCGTTTTTGCCCATCAGGATGCTGTTGTATTGTTTCTCGACTCCACTGACGCCGACCACGTCGCCCGGCGTATAGAGTTCGAACTGCGGCTGGTTCAGCATCTCCTCGGTAACTTCGCCGACGTAGCCGACAAGGTGCGCCATGAAGCCGTTCCGCGGATACAGACGCCGGTGCGCCATGATCGTTTCGAGTTCTGGAAGCTCGTTCTTGTGCGCCTCGATAAACGCCAGTTCGTCGGGGGTGATGTCTTCCTTCAGGAAAATCGGCTGGTATTGCGGCATCGAGGAGAAACGCCGGATGCGCTGCCGCACTTCATCGGGATTCAAGTGCAGTCCCTTGGCAATGGTGTCCGCGTCCGCGTTCAGATCGCGCGAAGAATCGCGCAGCAGGAGCGCGGAAAACGACGGGTAGTTGTCGACAATCATGCGCCCTTCGCGATCCAGAATTTTCCCGCGGGGCGCCAGAATCGGCACATTGCGCACACGGTTCTTCTCCGCCAGCAAAGCGTATTCGTCGCTCCGCATCACCTGCAGCCGCCACAGTCCGTACGCCAAAAGCAAAAAAATAAACAGCACAACGTACTGCACGGCGGTAAGCCGGAGGGCGGAAACTTTCTCTTCGCGGCCGAACATCAATCCTCAGTTCTTGCCAGCAGACATAGGCTCCCCAGCCTGAATCGAAATCGGTGATTGCGGCGGCCGGGAAAGCTGCTGGAAAAGATGACTCTATTCTATCCTGCCGCCCGTGTTGCCCGAAATATTGAACCGGAAACGAAAGTTTTCTACTCCTAATGATCGTAGTTCCGGCGGAATTGCGGCTATCACCTCCAGCATCAACCCAACCGGTGGGTCATGTACGAACGCGAATTGAACCTGGCGCCACCTTCAGGCAACATTACCCGCAGGACTTGCGTCTTACTTACTTCGGGCCAGGGAATTGAATGCGGATTCGCAGTTTCATCATCGCTTACGCGCTCGTGCTGGCCATTTTGCTTTTCGCCGACCGCAGGCCCGGGTCCACCCAACAGGATCGCTATTCACACGTAGTGGACCTGACCGATGAGCAAACCGTGAAGCCGCTGCATGCCACGGCCCCGGAATCGAGGACTCGCATCATTGCTCCGGCGGCGCTTATTCCCGGGACATGGGCTGCCGGGCAAATTCCACCTGAGCGCCTGGTGGCTCCACTGGTAGTGATGGATTTGAAGGCAGCTCCCGATGGCCCTCAGCCCATTTCTCTCGACGATATCGCTGCGTGGGAATCCCGCCACGGCATGATTCCCCAAGGCGCCGTCATCGCCATCCGCCGTGCCCTGCCCCATCCTCTATCCACAAATGATCTGGCAGCCACGCCGTTTCCCGTCGCCCGCGACGCGGCGATGTTCCTGGTCGAAGCTCGCTACACCATCGGCTTTGCCCTCGAGACGCCGGTAGACTTGACCTTCGACCGCACCCTGGCACGCCAACTCGCGCTGCACGGAAGCTATGTAGTGGAAGGAGCCGCACGCTTTACCTCGTTGCCTCCGACCGGGTCGCTCGTCATTGTCGCCCCGGCAAAAAACAAAAATCCTGGCGAGGCGCCCGTCCGCATCCTCGTCATGGTTCGCTAGGTCCTCGTTGGTGGAGCGACGGGCGTCCCGCCCGTCCGGCACTCCACCCGCTAGACGGCCTATATTTTTCTGCACCGCAGTTCGCTTCGGTATCATCTACCCATCCGGAGGAAAGCTCATGCCTGACCCGCGCTATCCAATCGGAAAGTTCACTTACAGTGGCCCGCTTACCGCGGAACAAAAACAGCAATGCCTGACTGACATCGAGCAAACTCCCGCGCGGTTGGGTACGGCCCTCCGCGACCTTTCCGATCGGCAACTCAATACTCCTTACCGTGATGGCGGCTGGACGCCGCGCCAGGTGGCCCATCACGTCGCCGACAGCCACATGAATTCTTATATTCGCTTCAAGCTGGCGCTCACCGAAGACGAGCCCACTATCAAGCCGTACATGGAAAATCTCTGGGCCGAGTTGCCCGAGGCCAAGCACGCCCCAATTGAAGTGTCGCTGAAGCTGCTCGATTCCCTGCACCAACGCTGGATGATGATGCTCCGCGAGTTTACCGACGCGGAATGGAAACGCACCTTCCACCATCCCGAGATGGGCCCGATGTCGCTGGAAAAAACGCTCGCACTCTATTCCTGGCACGGACGCCATCACGTGGCGCATGTCACGAGTTTGCGGGAGAAGATGGGGTGGTAAGAACCCAGCTACGGGCTTCGAGCCGCAAGCTGAGAGCTGGGGAAAGTCTGATTAAGTCCCCGGGTACCTCCGTGCACCCCTGTGTACCCTGTGGTTCAGGGTCTTCGTTGGCACTGAATCAGAGTTTCCCTGGACTGTAGAAACGGCCGGTTGCTCCAAGCTCGCAGCTGTTTCTACGTCATCCCCGCTTCCCACACCAGGTAGCTCATCGCCTCGCGCATGACCGCCGCCAAGCGCTCCCACAGCGGGTGCGGACGCGACTCCGGCCTCGGCGCCAACTCCACTTGCACCCCTTCGTGCTCCAGCAAGGCGCGAATGCGGAACACGTGATAGGCATCGCTTACGGCAATGCAGCTATGCATCCCGTTCGCGCGCATGATGTTGGCAACTCGGGCCGCCGACTGCGCCGTATCGGAGCCTTGCGTCTCCGCGATCAGCGCCTGCTCCGGCACACCGCGCCGCAGAAGATAGTCTCGACCAACCCCGCCCTCGCTAAAGTCCGGATCCTGTGCCGCGCCGCCGGTCGTGATCACCACCGGAGCCATTCCCTTTCGAAATAATTCGTAACCATGATCGAGCCGCGCCCGGTACACCGGCGACGGACGTCCCGCGTACTCGGCCGCTCCGAAGATCGCGATCACATCGGCTTTTTTGGAGGGCGCTTCGGATGCCGCCCGCACGATCCGCATCCCGGTAAGGCCGAAAAATAACAACAGTACTCCCGCCACGGCCAGCAACAACAGCCGCCACAAACGCATCCCTAAAGATTTTTGTTGCGCAGATGGATTGGTATCTTCAGACATAGACCAGGTTTCAAAGCTTCAGAGGTTTCAATGTTTCAGGGTTGCAATCCTTAGATTGACACTATGATCCTCGTTCAAACCTTGAAACCTCTGAAACCTGCCTTAAGACAAGGCTTCGACAATATCCTTGGTGGAAATCGCACCTTCGCGCATAATCTGCCAGGTACCGTCTTCCCTGAAGTGCACGATCGTCGATGAAATTATGCGCGGAGACTTTCCGCCATCCACAATCAGCGAGATGCGCCCCTGCAGCTGATCCTGCACCTCTTCCGCGGTAGTACATTCAACGGCACCGCTCAGGTTGGCGGATGTGGCCGTGATCGGAATTTTCGCCGCCCGCATCACCGCCAGCGGAATTTCCGCCGCAGGCACGCGCAGCGCTACGTTCCCCGTGTTCGCGGTTACCTTCAGCGGCAGATGCGGCGCCGCCGGCACAATCATGGTCAGCGGCCCCGGCCAGAAACGCCGCGCCAGAAGATGAAAATCATCCGGCAAAGGACCCGCAAATTCTTCCGCCTGGTCCACGTGCCCGATCAGCAGGGAGAGCGGTTTGTGCCGCAACCGCGATTTGATCTCGTAGACTCGCTCCACTGCCCGCAGGTTGAACGGGTCCGCCGCCAAACCATAGAACGTATCGGTCGGCATGCCCAGCACTTGCCCGGCCTGAATTTGCTCGGCGGCATACTTGATCAGCGAAGCTTCGGGGGTTACGGCATCAATTTTCAGGATTTCCGCGCGCACTCTAGTCCCTTCCCGACGTTCGGCATAGCTTTCGTCGGCTTAAACATTGTCGCCTTAAACATTGAAATGTACCATACATCCTGATCCTGGAACCAACCTATGAAGCAACACGCGAAGGCCGCGCGAACTCGCAGTCAAGCCGATCGTTTGCGTCCCGTCGCCGGCCGCCACAACCAGAGGCTCAAAGAATTGCGGCTCGCATTCCGCCGCGCCGAGCTCACTGCCCAGGGTGAATGCGCCATCGAAGGCGTCAAGCTGCTCGAAGAAGCACTGCGCAGCGGCCAGCATCTGGAGAGCGTATTCTTCAGCAAATCGGCTCGCCCTCTCGCCGAAAAACTTCTGCCCCAGATCGACGCCCGCACCGAAACGCTGGTCTTGCCGAATGCACTCTTCAACTCGATCGTACCCAGCGACGCACCCCAGGGTGTGGCGGCCCTGCTCAAGCTGCCCGCTTTTTCTTTCGCTCACATGCTCGACCGCTCCAGCGACGGCCCGTTCGTTGTCGCCGCGGGCCTGCAGGACCCCGGCAACCTGGGCACGATCCTGCGTTCCGCCGAAGCCTTTGGCGCCGCCGGAATTTTTTTAACCGAAGGAACCGTCAGTCCCTACAACTCGAAAGTTCTGCGCGGTTCGGCGGGATCGATCTTCCGCTTGCCTTTTTTGCGGATCTCTTCCGCGGAACTCATTCCACTTCTGCGCAAACGCGGCGTTCGTCTGCTCGCGGCCTCGTCCCACCAGGGAACTCCGCTGCCCCAGATCTCGTGGGCTCTGCCGCTCGCCATCTTCATAGGCAACGAAGGCGCCGGGCTGTCCAGTGAACTCATGCGCCAAATGGATGAAACCCTGGCGATCCCGCAAGCCGCGCAAGTCGAATCGCTCAACGCCGGAGTCGCCGCCAGCATCGTGCTCTATGAAGCCGCCAGAAATCGTAAATGAATTTGTAATTTTGTAATCGGGCAATTCGGTAATTTCAAAACTCCGTGGGGCCGGTTTCAAATTGCGCAATTACAAAATGACCGCATTACAAATTTTTCTCTGTGGTGAAATGGTTCTGTGAATTTATTCCCAGCTATTCCGCCGGAAGACTCCCGCCTCCAAGGCGCGCGCCCGCTCGCCGACCGCATGCGCCCGCGATCGCTCGATGAATTTGTCGGGCAGGAACACCTCGTCGGGCCTGGCAAACCGCTTCGCGTGCAGATCGAGCGCGATGACCCCACCTCGATGATTTTCTGGGGCCCTCCGGGCACGGGCAAAACCACTCTGGCCAAAATTATTGCGGGCATCACCAAAGCCGACTTCATCGAATTTTCCGCCGTGCTCGCCGGCATCAAGGAAATCAAGCAGGTCATGAGCGATGCCGACCGCGCCCGCCAGTACGGCACCCGCACCATCGTCTTCGTCGACGAAATTCACCGCTTCAACAAAGCCCAGCAGGATGCCTTCCTCCCGCACGTTGAGAAAGGCAGCATTCGCCTGATCGGCGCCACCACCGAAAATCCGTCCTTCGAAATCAACTCCGCGCTACTCTCGCGCTGCCGCGTCTATGTGCTGAATCCGTTGAGCGAAAGTCAGATTGTCGTTCTTTTGCAGCGCGCCCTCAGCGATAGCGAGCGCGGTCTCGGCCAGTTGCATCTCGAAGCCTCTGACGAAAGCCTTCGCAAAATTGCCTCCTACTCCAGCGGCGACGCCCGCAGCGCCTGCAACATCCTCGAAGTGGCCGCATCTTTGTCTGTAGCGACGCGGCCGGCCGCGTCTCCGGACGCAACCATCACCATCAGCGAAGCAACCATTCAGGAAGCGGTTCAGAAGCGCGTTCTGCTTTACGACAAAAACGGCGAAGAGCATTACAACATCATCTCCGCGCTGCATAAGTCGGTTCGCAACAGCGATCCCGACGCCGCCCTCTACTGGCTCGCTCGCATGCTCGAAGCGGGAGAAGATCCGCTTTACATCGCCCGCCGCGTCGTTCGCATGGCGGTTGAAGACATCGGCCTTGCCGAACCGAACGCACTCGCGCTGTGCATGGCCGCTCGTGATGCCGTCGATTTCATTGGCATGCCCGAAGGCAATCTCGCGCTCGCGCAAGCGATCGTCTATCTTTCGGTCGCGCCAAAATCCAACGCGCTCTATACCGCCTACGGCGCGGTTCGAAAAGACGTGGAGCAAACCGCCGCCGAGCCCGTCCCCCTGCACTTGCGTAACGCGCCCACCAGCCTGATGAAAGGCCTCGGCTACGGCAAAGACTATCAATATGCGCACGACGACGCCAACAAGGTCGCCGACATGCAGTGTCTGCCCGACAGCCTGCGCGACCGCGTCTACTATCGCCCAACCAATGAAGGAGTCGAAAAGCGGATTCGCGAACGGCTGGAAGAAATCAAGCGGCTCAAAAACCGCTGAATCGAGTTGCGATTCCCTACCCGAATCTCGCCCGGTGCTCTTTCAGGATGCACCGGTCCATCACCACAAAGATTCCGGCCTTTCGTGCCTTCTCCGCCGCGCCTTCGTTGATCACGTCTTCCTGCAGCCAGATTGCCGGAATCTTTAGCTGGATCGCCTCCTCCACGATCTCATCCACGTACTCCGGACGCCGGAAAACATCCACCAGATCGATCTTCTCCGCCACTTCGAGCGGCATTTCGAGTAACGACGGATACGACTTTTCCCCGAGCGCCTCCGCAATCTGCGGATTCACCGGAATAATCTTGTACCCCGCCGCCTGCATGTACGCGGAAACCCCGTAACTCGCCCGCATCGGACTCTCGGACAATCCAACCACCGCAATCGTCTTCGCCCGCGATAACAGTTCGTAGATGGGATCGGATTGCTTCATCAGCCCTTTTTTTCCAACTTCTGCTTAAACATCCGCAGCGCCACTTTGCGAATCGTGTCCGGAATCTCTTTGTTGGTCGACAGATTCTTCAGATCATGAATGAGCAGGTTCTTCATCAATCCCAGCGACAGATCGAGCGGCGTGCGCGGGTTTTGCACCAGATTCCGCATGATGCTGTAATTCTTCGCAAACCGGCGTTTCATCGGAATCGCACGCAGCACTGCCTCCAGCACATTTTTCTGCAGCGCGATTTTTTCCACCTCGCCATCCGAAATTTTCGGCGACTCCAGCACCGCGATCGCCACCAGCTTCGTGGAATCGCGAATCAGGATCGACCGGTCCTCCTTGCTGCCGCGCATCGCCAGCGTTATCCGGCCCCGGATGTCGAGCTTGGAAATTTCCTGCAGCACGCTGTCGCGCCTTTCCTCATGAGCGGCGACTGGTTGCTTCTTAGCCTTGATAGCGACTGCGGCCGCCCCAGATTTCGCCGCTGCCGCGTCAGCACTGGCACTCGCCGCTTCACCGGACGCCTCTTCAATCGCCATCCCTATAGGCTGGAACGGTTTGTCTTTTTCGGCTGCCAGCTCTGCCGCGTTCTCTTCCAGATATTTTGTGACTGTGCCCTCGATCGCTTCGTCGGATGCGTCCGCTTCAAGAGGCTCTACTACCGGACTCGCTTCCAAAGCAGCCAGCTTGCTTCCTATGTCGGCCAGCTCATTCGGATGCAGGTTGGCATTGGTTTGCAACGCCTGCAACATCCGCGGAGAGCGCATCACTCGCGTGCTGGTCAACAGAGCTTCTACGACCGAGCGCATCCCCGACACGGCAAGCCCGTCAAGCGCCTCTTCCCCTACCGCCGGATTCTCCGCCAGCGCGGGCAGCAGGCAAGTCCTCAGATTCTCGTGAGAAACCAGATACCCCAACACCTCCGCGCTGGTGGTTGGATCGGCAGCCGCGGCCAGGCTGGCTTTTTCATCCCAGCCGGCCAGCGTCAGACGCGCTTGCGCACCAAACAATTTGTGATGCAGCGCCAGATGAACCAGGATCTCGATCGTCTCCCCAGGCGGCGCCGAGAGGGCTCCGCGCGCCGCCGATTGCATCAGGTTCGAGGGCACTTGCGAATTGCGTATCAGATCAAGCATTCGGGGCATCATTCATCTCCCGGAACTGGCTGCGGCTTTCTTTTTCGCGAATTGTTTCGCAAATTTTTTCGCGGATTTTTTCCCCGGTCGGGGTTTCTTGCCCGCCGCCCGCTCCAATTCCACCACGGCTATCTCCAGCTCGCCCGTTATGCGGTTTGGGTTCCGCCGCTGATATTCGTCGCTCAACGCGCGATAGTACCAGAGCGTGCCTTCCTTTTTTCCCGAGAACCGAACCCAAATGGCGTCTCCATCATGCCGGTAATCCGCCAGAATCGTGCGGACGTTATGCAGCTTGTCAGACGCCGAAACCAGCCGCGTATCGAGGTCGGCGTGCTTCACTTCGCGCAGGTAGTCTTTCTTGCGTTTCAGCCACTCCGGCTTGGGCTCGACGAACGCATCCGTACAACCCTCCACCATCTTCGCCACCCGCGCACCAAACTGCTTGCGGACTTCGCGCAGCCTCGGCATGCCGCCGCAATCTTCAACCACATCGTGCAGCAGCGCCGCAATCGCCATATCTTCGTCGCCGCCAGCTTCCAGCACCAGCGACGCCACCGCCATCGGATGCGACAGATAAGGCACCGCGGTCTGCTTCCGCGTCTGTCCGTCATGCTTCTCCGCCGCATAGCGGAAGGCTCGCTGCAGGCGGACTCCAAGTTTCGGTGACTTCAGCGAAATCTTCTTTCTCGTTTTCATAAAACTGCGGCGCGCGCGCAAACCAGCGGTTTCCCCTGCGTAACTCTGTGTACCCTGTGGTAAAGACTTAGCCGTGCCCAGCAGTGCAATGCGGCGCGCGCTTATGCTTTCTTCTCGCCTCTTCGCATCCGCAAATACGCCTGCAGCAACGGCCGCAGATCGCCATCCAGCACACGATCCACGTCGCCTATCTCCAGTTTCGTGCGGTGATCCTTGATCATCCGGTAAGGTTGCAGCACGTACGACCGGATCTGAGAACCAAAATCAATGTCCAGTTTCGAATCCTCAATTTTTTTCGTGACCTCGCGCTTTTTCTCCAGTTCGAATTCGTAAATCTTCGAGCGCAGCATGCTCATCGCCTTGTCCTTGTTCTTATGCTGCGAGCGCTCGTTCTGGCAACAGGCCACCAGGCCCGTCGGGATGTGCGTGATCCGCACCGCGGAATCGGTCGTATTCACGTGCTGTCCACCCTTACCCCCCGAGCGGTAAGTGTCAATCCGAATGTCGTCCGGCTTTATATTGACCTCAATGGTGTCGTCAATTTCGGGCGAAACATAGACGCTGGCAAACGACGTATGCCGCCGCTTCGCCTGATCGAAAGGTGAAATCCGCACCAGCCGGTGGACTCCAATCTCGCTGGCCAGGTAACCAAACGCATATTGGCCTATCACCGAAAATGTTGCGGACTTGATTCCCGCTTCTTCTCCGGGCTGGTAGTCGTACATCTCGGTTTTGAATCCCTGCCGCTCGGCCCAGCGCAGATACATTCGCAGCAGCATCTCCGCCCAGTCCTGCGACTCCGTTCCTCCCGCCCCGGGATGAATCGTCATGATCGCGTTCAGGCCGTCGTTCTGGCCCGAAAGCAGCGTCTCGGTTTCCACTCGATCCACCAGTTCGCGCAGCGCGTCCAGGTCCCGTTGCAAGTCGGCAGCGACGTTCTCCCCTTCGCCGGCCAGATCGAAATAGGTGGCAATGTCCTCGGTCCGGCGCACCAAATCGCCTTCCAGCGACAACAGGCTTTCCAGGCGCTTCCGTTCGCGCATAACTTGCTGAGATTTTTCAGGATTCGACCACAGATTGGGATCCGACGCCTGCTTTTCTATTTCGGCGAACTGCTGGCGCAGCTTACCCGCGTCAAAGATACTCCCGCAGGTCGTGAACCTTGGTCTTTAAAGAAGTGTATTGCTGTTCCAGTTCATCCAACATTGCTTATCGCTCGCGTGTAAGGAATGCAAAACGCGCGATCACCGCGCCTGCTGAAATTATCGCACACAGATATGCGAACCAATCGCCATGCCGCGTGTAGAACGTGGTACCCGAACTCAGTCCGTAAGGCGCTGCCAGCGCAGTGCGGACCTTGCGCGGGGTTGCCGCCACGATCCGTCCGTAAGGATCGATCGACGCCGTCGTCCCCGTATTCGTCCCCGCCAGCAGCCACCGCCCATTCTCGATCGCCCGCATTTGCGTCTCCTGTAGATGCTCCTTCCAGGCGCCGCTGTCGCCGTACCAGCCGTCATTCGAGATATTCACCAGGACCTGCGCGCCCTGCAGCGCTAACTGCCGAACTTCGTCGGGGAAGATCGATTCATAGCAGATAAACATTCCCAGCCGCTCGCCTCCGGCATCCAGTGGCATTCGCGACGTACCTCGCTGGAACTCTCCCACTTCTTTGGTCAGACCTCCGGCAAACACAAACACCTGCGGAAACGGCAAATATTCACCGAAGGGCACCAGATGCACTTTGTCGTAGCGTCCCACCCACTCACCCTGCGGGCTGACCAGGGCAGCGGAGTTGAAAATCTGCGAGCTTTCTCCGCCGCTTTGCATTGCGGGCGTGATTCCAATCGAGCCCGCCACCACCCAGCTTCCCGACTTCCTCGCCATCTCGCTCACCGCATCTCGAAACAGAGGATCGTTCGTATAAAACGGCGAAGGGGACTCCGGCCACACAATCAAGTCGTAGCGCCGCCCTGCCTTTTCTCCCGAGGGTTCTCCGGCGGGATGCAAACTCGTCGCGGTTAACTCCTGCAGCGTGTCCTGAAAATACTGCTTCGTCCACATCTCCCCAGCCTGAATTGGAATATTCGGCTGCACCAAAAGCGCGGTGTGATCGGTTGCGACCGGAGGAGGCAACAGCCACTGCCCCGCTTGCAGCATCACCGCCGCCACACAAGCCGCCGCCAGCAGCCACTTGCGGCTCCCCCTCGGAGCCAGAAATGCCGCCGCCAGCACCGTGTTCACCAGCACGATTTCAAACGAGAGCCCGTAGACGCCGGTGAGCGCCGCAATCCGCGTGAGCGCAAAATTCCCGGTCTGCGAGTATCCCAGCAGCTCCCATGGAACCGCCGTTATCCGCGTCCGGGCGAGTTCCACCGCGACCCAAAGAAACGGAGCGGCCACCAGCCCGCGCCGGATCGACGCTGCCGATACGGCGGTTTTCGACCCAGCGTTGTTCGATCCGGCAAGCAAGGCCAGCAGCAGCCCGAACATCCCGTGGTAAAGCCCGACATACATGCAAAACAAAATCAGCACCAGCACGGCGACCGGGATCGGCAGCCCGCCGTAGCGGTGCATCGTGTCGAAGATCCAGTAGCAGGTTCCGGCAAGCCAGAGAATTCCGCACACGTAGCCCAGTACAAACCCCTGCCACGGCGTGGCCGGCAGCAAACGCTCTTGACCGTCCAGTTGCAGCGTCTCCGGGGAGCGCGCCCGCAGAATGGCTAGCAGAAGTGGAGCCACCGCGACCCACGAGAACCAATAGAGATTCAGCAGCGGAAAAATGACGATCTGCAGCGCGGCGGATAGCATGACCAGACGCCACGCACTGGAGGAAATTTGCCGCACGCCTCAGCATAGCAAAGTTGTTCTTAGGCTACAGAATGGACGCGTCCTTGACCCGCGGTCGCTCCATCCGCGTTTCGACATTGGTCAACTTGCCCCATTTCAAATAATATAGTTCCCTTATGGGTTCAATGATGGTCACGGTGCTGGTGCGATTTCTCGAAGGCATGTTCGTCATCGGCGCCATTGGTTCCCTCGTCGTCATCGTCCTCAGCGGTATTGAAGATCTCAAAATGCTTCTTGGCCGGGAGGAAGAGAACCACTCCTAGTCGCTATGTCATCTCCGTTCCAACCCACATCTCCGTCGAATCGTGTTCGCATCGTCGTCGCCACCTCGGTGATGCTCACCTTCATCTCCTACTGGCGGGCCGCCGCCATCGTGCTCAACGACCTGGCTTCGTCCGCCTTTTATGCCTGTGGAATCGCCGAGCAGGCGGTCGGAAAGTCCGCTCCATGGTTCATCGTCGCCGTCATGCTCTTTTCATTCGCGGTGCGGGCTGTCTACGTGGAAAGCTGCTCCATGTTCGTCCGTGGCGGGGTCTACCGTGTCGTCAAAGAAGCGTTGGGCGGCACCCTCGCCAAACTCAGCGTCTCCGCCCTGATGTTCGATTACATCCTCACCGGCCCCATCTCCGGGGTGTCGGCTGGCCAGTACATCGTGGGCCTGATCAACGAGACCTTTGTCACCGCCGACGTACACGGCTGGGTTCCTCGCGCCGTCCACAACCTCTTCAACGGCACACCCCACCTCAACGTCAACTCCACATCCGTTGTCTTCGCTCTTGCCGTCACCATTTATTACTGGTGGGAAAACACCAAGGGTATCCAGGAATCCAGCGAGAAAGCTCTCCGCGTCATGCAGATCACCACCGTGATGGTGGTCATCTTGCTCGCTTGGTCCGCACTCACCCTGTACAAGTCGGGATACCAGCCCGTCCCGCTGCCCACTCCTCAGAACCTTCATTTCTCCAAAGAGTCTCTCGGCTTTCTCCGTCACAGCTTTCCCGAGCAGAGCCTGGCCAAGATGTTCGGGTTGCTCGGAATCCTGATCGCCTTCGGCCACTCCGTGCTGGCCATGAGCGGCGAAGAATCCCTCGCCCAGGTCAATCGTGAACTCGCGCACCCCAAACTTAAAAACCTGAAACGCGCCGCGATCGTCATCGCCCTCTACAGCTTCATTTTCACCGGCCTGTCCGCGCTGCTATCCGTCATGCTGATTCCGGATGCGGTCCGGGTGCCGGTGTACAAAGACAACCTGATCTCGGGCCTCGCCATGTATATGTGGGGGCCTCAGATCTTGCGCCTGATCTTTCGCGGATTTGTCGTCGTGGTCGGGTTCCTCATCCTCTCCGGCGCCGTCAACACCGCGATTATCGGTTCCAATGGCGTTCTCAACCGTGTCTCCGAAGATGGCGTCCTGGCAGATTGGTTTCGCTTTCCCCACCGCAAATACGGAACCAGCCACCGCATCATCAATCTGGTCGTCGTCCTGCAACTCCTCACCATCCTGGTTAGCCGTGGCGACGTCTATGTCCTCGGTGAAGCCTACGCCTTCGGAGTGATCTGGAGTTTCACCTTCAACAGTCTGTCCATGCTCGTCCTGCGCTTTAAGTACAAAGGTGAGCGCGGCTGGAAGGTTCCGCCAAACCTCACCATCGCCGGAATCGAAATCCCCATCGGCCTGATTGCGGTCTTCTTTGTACTTCTCGCCACCGCGTTGGTCAACCTCGCCACCAAGTCGATCGCTACCGTCGCTGGTGTTTCCTTCTCGGTGGTCTTTTTCGTCATCTTCACGATTTCTGAACGCGTCAATCGGAAAAAGTACGCGCTCGCCAAAGAACAAATGAAGGATCACTTCCAGTTGCTGGAGAGCGACACCGTGGAACGCGGATCGCTCGGCATCCGCTCCGGCAACGTGCTGGTGCCCGTCCGCGACTACAACACTCTGAATCATCTGCGCTGGGTGCTCGATCATACCGACTCGCGCGAACAGGACGTGGTGGTGATGACCGCCCGCATCAGCCAGCTCGGGGCCGCCGCTTACGGCCTTTCCAGCGAACAGATCTTCAGCGATTACGAGCAGACCCTGTTCACCCGCGCCGTCTCCGTCGCCGAAAGTGTCGGCAAGAAAATCTCCCTCCTCGTCGTCCCAGCTCGCGACTCCTGGTCCGCCATCGCCCAGACCGCCCACAACCTCGAGTCCTCTGCCGTCGTCACCGGCCTCTCCAGCAAAATGACCACAACCGAGCAGGCATTTGCCTTAGGCACTACCTGGGAGGCCATACCGGAACCCAAACGCCAGTTTGTCCTGCAGATCGTTCAACCCGACGGCATCGTCGACACCTTCCGCATCGGTCCGCACACCCCCACCATGAAGAACGAAGACGTCGTCCTGCTCCATCGCTTGTGGCTCAATGTCACCCGCGAGCCGGGTTTGGAAAACGTACACCACCACGATATTCTGACCGAGGCCCTTACCCGCTTCGCCCGCGACTATGGCGTCCAGGACCACGAAGACATCGTCAAGCAATTGCGCCTCCACAGCGCCGAGGGCGGCCCACTCCCCGTCCGCCGCATCGCCGATCAGATTCCCACCGTCCACCCCGAACCCGCTCGTCCCGACCGCGACGATGGACCATCCGGCCCGCAGGGCAGCGGCTCCGAATAGCCTTCCCCAACCATCCAACCCGATTGGAAATTGGCGCCGTGAATTATTTCCCAGTTCGCGACCCTCCCATGAAGCCCGGAATTACAACCCAGCAATTACCGGTAGCGCTGCGACTTCAACCCGCCTTGCACTTTTCCTCCAACCAGATTGCCAACTTCCTTCTCCCAAAATAAAAAGGGCCGGACCCGCTCGTCCGGCCCCATAAAGTTGTTCCACTAAACACCCGATATTCCGCTCAGCGCACGACCAGTCCGCTACCCGACGCTGCGATACCGGTCGTTTGGGTGATCGCAGTCAGCGAGCCATCCTGGGAAATAGCAAATCCCTGGATGTTGCCGGTCCCAGGCGTCAGGACGTAAAGAAATTGAGAATCATTGCTGATGGCGGCATCCAGTGGAGTGCTTCCCGTGCCGGTGCTCGCGCTTTGACCGTCCGCATTCAACAGTTGCAACCCACCGCTGAATCCCACTCTATATCCCGACACATTCCCGCTCGCCGTGTTCGTGGTGTAGGCGAATCGACCGTCATTGGTAACCGCAACCCAACACGGCGCACTCTGTTTATCGGCACCCACCCCGGTAATTGTTCGCAACATGCGATCATCTGTGGCCACATACGATGACACCGCACCGGCGTTCGCCCCGCCCCCAAACGCGTCGGAAACAAACACTTCATTGCGTTTCCCAAAGGCAAAGCCAAAGGGAGTTTGTCCCGCCGAAGAAACCACACTTGGCCCGATCGCCACTCCGTCGTCATCCACGGAGAATACGTCAATATTGTTGGTCGCCTTCTCAGTCACCAGCAGGATATCGCCGTCATTGTTGAATCCGATCTCAGCCGGTCCAACCGATGTTCCACTCAACTGCAGCCCGCTGACAATCGGTTTCAGGTGGCCGTTTGCGCCCACCGCAAATCCGGCAATCGTGTCCCTGCCTCCTGCGGCTCCTCCATTGTTGAGCACATACAGAACCTTGCGGCTGACCGTCACACTGATCGGCTGCGTGCCTCCGCTGGGAACCAGATCCACTAGACGCAGACCATTCTCGCCAATCCTAAAGACGGAGATGTTGTCACTGCCGGCGTTCACCGCAAACAGAAAGCTATTGGCCTCATCCATGGCCAGTGCGCCCTGATTGCCCAGCCCCTTTCCTGTGCCAATCCCGCCAGTGGCAAACATTCCAGCCGCAAGGATATGGCCATCCGCCGAGCGGCTGAATACCTGTACTGCATTCCCGCTACTCGAATTGTTCAGGGTATATACCGCTCCTGCCGCTGCAAACGACGGCAGACTACTGAGTGCGACCACGGTGCTTAACAGCAGTGCGAAACCAATCTTCAACTTCATAAATTTTATCCTTTCAACAATGTGTTACGTTCAGATCGGAGATTGAGCAAGCGTCCAGATGAGGTGAGAACCGTCCACCTACACACCATTGCCTGCTTCTGGTGGATATGTCGGACTGCTACGGGAAATCCCCCTCACCACTTCGCGCTCAATCGGTGTGGACCGTGGTCTTTATGTTGTTTCGAAAAACTATGCAATCCAGAATGCTACGGATCGCTGTGCTCGTTTTCTTTGGCGGCTGCTGTGCCACGGCCCATGCGCAGTTCTACGCCGGCGTGCTGGGGGGAGTCTCAACCCTTTCCGGAGACGCACGCTCCGTGCTCAGCCCCGGCTCGAACGCATTCTCTTCCTATGATTCGAAGAGCGGGGCCACATTGGAGCTTCTGGCCGGAAAACACTTTTCGGACTACTTCACGATACAAGCGAGCTACATCTGGAACCCCAATGAGCTGACCCTGACTTCCGCAACCTTCAACAACGGAACCCAGCAGGGCTATCAGGAATCACGAACAAGCTCCCAGCAGAGTGTGATCTCGGACTTCCTCGTCTATTTTCGGAATCGGGACAGCCGGCTGCGGCCTTATCTGTCTGTCGGGACCGGTCTCGTACATTTCGCCAGTTCCCGCGAACGGCTCGATCAAGTCCTGGGGACCCCTGTTCTGCCGCCTCAGCGCTTCGGTTCCAACATGATTGCCCTTCACGTTCCGGTAGGGATGGATGTGAACTTGGGAAAAGGCTGGGCGTTTCGCTACACCTTCAGCGAAACCCTGACCAAGAACCCCGTCAGCGATCGCTTGTCACCACCTGGACAGCACAACTTGAAGAATTTCCAAAACTTGTTCGGATTTGTCAGGCGATTTTGAACCGCCCTATTTACCCGACCCGCCTCCTCAGGCGTTCTTCAACTGAACATACGGACATCCGCTCCAATAGATCGGCGCATTTCCCGTGTGTTCCGCCAGCACCCGCGCGTGACAGACGCGACAGATGTTGAGGGATTTTGCTCTCTCTCCCACGGGTGCGATCCGCACAAGATTTTCAAAAACGCACAGTTTGCTCCCACACGCATCAATTTCCGTCAAGCTCATCAGGGGCCCGGTTTCTGATTGCCGCTGCACCAGAGCGGAATACACCTTCGCCTTAAGACGCGCTGGCGCCGCCTCGGACTCGGTCAGTTCCACCTCGTCTGCGATCCGCTCCATGAATTCTTCGTCAGGAAGACTGCGCATCATTCCACCTTTCTCGAAATTCCGCTCGGGCTCGGGCCAATAATCGTTCGATCGCTTTTTCCGTTTTTCCCGTTTTCAGCCCCATTTCGCGAGCTGACGCCTTTTCCCAATACCGCCATATAAGTACCATCCGGTACGGTTCGGGCAGACATCCCATCACCCGCCACGTATTCTTCCGTCGTTCATCCTGCTCCAGGAGCTGATCGAAATCCCAGGCCGACGCTGGCGCAACTGGTTCTTCATCCGCATCTTCGATCGATTCCGGCGCCCGCAATCGGGCCCGGTAGTAGTCTTGCACCTTGTGCCGCGCTATCCCCATCACCCATGCCCGCAGCGGGCCCGACCCTTGATAGCCCGGAAGGCTTTCCCACGCCGCCAGGAAAACTTCGTGAACCAAATCCTCCACTTGGTCGTACATCGGAGCCAACCGGGATCGCAGGTAGCGGTACAGATCGTCAGCGAAGCGGGCGACAAATTCTGCCGTCGCCTTTCGATCCTTGCGCAACACGGCCGCAACCAGTGCGGAGTCATCCTCGGCCGGTGAACTCATCATTTGCGGCTCGCTTGCTGCTTGTTGTCCCAGACAGTTCACCTGACGATCTTAAAGTCTTACACTCTTAAAGTCGTCGCACATTCAATTTCCCCCCTAACAGCCCGTGGTGCAAGTATGTTTTGTATCAGGGGATGCCTTCAGGGTGTACCGTAAGTGCCGTGTTATGAGGGTACCCTTAGGGAAACTCCGATCAAGTTGGTTCCCGGACAGTTTTGAATGGGCATGGCTTTAGCTGCCGTTAGAACCCGCCACACAAGCGGCTTTAGCCGCCGACGGTCGCCTCTTCCTAGCATCCAGTCTTGCCCACCTGACTGAATCGGATAATCCTTAAACGCTGGTTTTAAGTGCCGGAGTTTCACCACTGGCTGCTGGACAACCAAAGGGACGGTCGTACCGACGCGAGCACATCCCTACCCGCTCATTTCACTTTCGGCGAATCCATATCCGCAGCCTTCTGCTCGTCCCCATGAATTGTCCCGTCATCTTCCGCATAAAACGAGCGATGTTCGCTGTCCATCTGCTTCGGCGTCATGGTAAGCACGAAACCGTCGTGGTGGGCACGGAAGCTGGCCGTGTAGTCCCCGCGGTCGGTGGTGCGCGCCATGCGCTTGGTGAGGGATCCGGTCCCTGCCAGGGACTCCAACGACTCCGCGAACTTGTTATGCCGTTTCTTGTATTGGCGCTCCGCCCGCAGTACCACCCGCATGTAGCCGAGCGCTTGCGCTTCCGATTCCGAGCGCGCCGGGTCGCCCGCAAACTTCGGCTGATATTGTCCTGAAGGTTGCGCCGGAGCCTGCGCCATCGCCAACCCTCCTGCCATCATCCCCATCGCCATAATTCCAGCAAAATACCGCTGTATCCGCCTTCCGTTCACCATATCCTCCTATGAGGCCTGATTTTGGGGGTTACCCCCGTAATTTGGATCGCTCAGCAATCATTCCAATTCTCTGCTGGATCAGGCAAGCTTGGACAGGATGCAATCCTAACAGGGAAACCTTAATGAAAGCTGCCGTTGCCAGAAAGCCGCTGATCCGTGTCGCCGTAGTGGAGAGCGATCCGCTGCGGTTCGTGGGATTCCGAGCCATCTTCGATACCGAACTTGATTTGGAGTTGGTCTCCGCCTCGCTCGCCGACCTTAGCCAGTTGCAGAGCATCGATCTCGTGCTTCTGGGCAATCGTGGTGGCCAGAACCTGTACGACATCATGGCCAGCATGAAAGCCATCCGCCCCGACCTGCGCATCATCGTCACCGGCTCCGGCATGGACGATGAGAGTGTCCTCAAAGCCATCGCAGCCGGTGCCAAGGGCTACGTGGATGAGGCAGCCTCGCCCGCCGAGTTTATCCAGGCTCTCCGCATCGTCCATCAGGGTTCGGTGTGGGCCCCGCGCCGTGTGCTCTCGACTTTCATCGAACGCGTCAGCTCTTCCCCGGGTCGCATCTTCCCCGCCGGCCGGATCACGTTTACCGACCGCGAAAAAGAAGTCCTCGAAATGCTCGTTGCCGGCCGCTCCAATAAAGAAATTGGCTCTGCCCTGGGCATCGAAGAACGCACCGTGAAAGCTCACGTCGCTAAACTGATGCGCAAAGTCGGAGTGCAGAACCGCATCGCCCTCTCCGTCCACGCCATCACACATTCCCTGGTGACCGCAAAGTAGTTTTTATTTCCCGAGCCGGCTTCCTCAGCCGGCCGTCTCCCTGTCGCCCCGTGTAACCAACGGTCCGACTCCCAGCACCCGTTCTGATGCCGCTCGCCTCCCAGATTCTCAGCCCTTCCCCTGTGCCCCCCCCTCTGTCCCCTGTGGTGATGCCCTTGGGCCCTTTGCCATCAACCCTGCCACAGTTTCGCTCCGGTTACCAAAGTACAGTGACCCTCGTAATCTTGTCCCCTTTCCCCACCTGCCCCATACTCGCTTCACCTACCACAGAACCTGGGAGACGGGGTTGGAATCGGAGATTAGGGTCGCCGATTTTCAACCCCGCATTTTTTTGCCTTACACCTGACTCACCCTCATCACTCCCCAAGTATCCTCCGCTTCCCACTCCGCATCGAATAGAATCATAGACAAGAGAATCCATACTCCTATCTCCCAAGAGAGGCATGATGCGAAATTTCCTCGTTCTGCTGCTGCTCGTCTGTTTCCTGACCCCCATTCTTTCCGCCGATGACGACACCAAGGCCCCCGACGCCAACACCAAGACTTCTGGCCGCATCGACGCCGCCGGCACGGTCCTCGACGAAATCCAGGCTGCCCCGGACCAGCGGATCCCCGAAGAGGTGCTAGGTTCGGCCGAATGTGTGGCCGTGGTCCCCTCAATGCTCAAGGGCGGTTTCGTCTTCGGCGCCCGTTATGGCAGAGGCGTCGCCAGTTGCCGCACTCCAAAGGGCTGGAGCGCACCCGCTTTCTTTACCATCAGCGGCGGCAGTTTCGGCTTGCAGATCGGCGGCCAGGCCGTCGATCTCGTCATGCTCATCATGAACAAAAGCGGCATGGATAACCTGCTCTCCAGCCAGTTCAAGCTCGGCGCCGATGCCAGCGCCGCCGCCGGCCCCGTCGGTCGCCACGCCTCCGCCGATACCGATTGGAAGATGAGAGCGCAGGTTCTCACCTACTCGCGCGCCCGCGGCCTCTTCGCCGGACTCGAACTCCACGGCGCCGTCATCAAACAGGACAAAGACAGCACTCGCGAATTTTACGGCCGCATGGTCCCCTTCAAAACGTCCCTCAAGGGAGACATCGAAGCTCCCAAATCCGCCTACCCCTTCTTGAGCACTCTAGCCAAGTGGGCACAGTCGGCGGCAAAGTAGGAAAAGTCAGTTCTCAGTTCCCAGTTCTCAGTCTTCGATTCAGTCACTGAGAACTGGGAACTGAGAACTACCCACCGTGCGACAACGCCTTGAGTACGCTCTAGTCTGGCCCTGGATAAAAATCCTGGGCTTGCTCCCCCGTCCCCTGGCGCGCGCCATCGGCATCACATTGGGCCTGGCCGTCTACGCCGTTCACCGGCGCCTACGCGCCACCGGACTGCGCAACCTCGCTCTCGCCTTCCCCGAGATGCCCGAGCACGAACGCCACCGCATCGTGCGCGGCGAATTCATCTCCCTAGGTCGCCAGCTCGCCGAAGTCTGCCTCTTCCCCCGCTGCACCCGCGAAAATATATCAAGCGTCGTCGTCTATCACGGCTTTGAAAACTTCCAGCGCGCCTACGCTCGCGGCAAAGGCGTTCTGTTTCTTACCGGGCACCTCGGAGCCTGGGAACTCTCCGCCTTCGCTCACTCGCTGCAAGGCCATCCGCTGTCCATCGTCATGCGCTCCCTCGACAATCCCTACATCGACGCCCTCCTCCAGCGCTACCGCACCATGCACGGGAACCGTACCGTAGACAAAGACGATTTCGTCCGCGGCCTGCTCTCCGCCATGAAAGCCGGCGAAACCGTCGGCATCCTCATGGACACCAATATGACCCCGCCGCAGGGCGTCTTCGTCGATTTCTTCGGCATCCCCGCCTGCACCGCCAGCGGCCTGGCTCGCATTGCCCTGCACACCCACGCCGCCGTCGTCCCCGGCTTTACCGTGTGGGATTCGAAACTGCGAAAATATATCCTGCGCTTCGATCCCGCCATCGAGTTAATTCGCACCGGCGATGATCAAACCGACATCATCGCCAACACCGCAAAATTTACCAAAGTCATCGAAGACTTCATCCGCCTCTACCCCGACCAGTGGCTTTGGGTGCACCGCCGCTGGAAAACCCGCCCGCCCGGCCAGCCCCCGCTCTACTAAGCTGCCGAAAAACAGGGGATCCGTATCAAGGTATCGCTTTAGCGATACCGCAATTCCGCAAATTCAGATGCCCCTTTAGGGGCTGGGCACGCACCGGCGGAGAGCACAACCTCGCCCCCGTTGTACACACCCCCCTCGGAAAGCGACAATAGAGAACCATGAAGCAAACCCTGCGCGATCTAGCCGAGAAACTCGGCTGCCGTCTCCTCGGAGACACTTCCATCACCGTGACCAGCGTCTCCAGCCTGCACTCCGCCACCAGCCATAGCCTCGTCTTCGTGGAGGACGCCCAATATCTCGACGCGGCACTACGCTCACCCGCCGCCGCCGTCATCGCAGGAGAATTCGCCGCCAGCGCCACCGCCTCCAAGCCCATCCTCATCTCCGCCCAGCCGCGCCTAACTTTTGCGCGAGCCGCAAAGCTGCTCCGCCACCCCGACCGCAATCCCGCCATTCATCCCGCCGCCATCGTTCCCCCATCCGCCGAGATCGGCAAGAACGTCTCCATCGGCCCCGGCGCCATTCTCGGCGAACGCGTCAAGCTCGGCCATGAAACCACCATCGGCGCCGGTTCGGTCATCGGCGACGACGCTGTGATCGGTAACCATTGCCGCATCGATCCCAACGTCACTGTCTATCCGGGCACTACTCTCGGCAACCGCGTCGTAGTCCAGGCTGGCGCTGTCCTGGGCAGTGAAGGCTTCGGCTACGTCCGCGATTCGCAAACCGGACGCTACGAGCAATCCCCACAAATCGGACGCCTCGTGATCGAAGACGATGTCGAAATCGGCGCCAACTCCACCCTCGACCGCGGCGCTCTCGACGAAACCCGCATCCGCCGCGGCTCGAAAATCGATAATCTCGTACACATCGCCCACAACGTCCAGATCGGCCACGACGTTATCATCGCCGCTCAAACCGGCCTCTCCGGCAGCGTCACCGTGGAAGACAACGTAGTCATGGGCGGACAAGTCGGCATCGGCGATCACGCCCGCATTGAATCCGGCGCCATGTTAGGTGGACAATGCGGCATCCTGCCGAAGAAAATCCTGCGCGGGAAAGGCGTAGTCTTCTGGGGCACCCCAGCCCGCCCGGTGAGGGAGTATCTTAAAGAACTGGCGTTCGTAACGCGCTCGGTCAAACAAAATCGCTGAGCGGAATTTGAACGCCGACCTGGAGACGCGGCTTGCCGCGCCTCTGCCGGTCCTAAGAGCTAACGGCTAAGAGCTGCCTTCTCATGCCCATCCTCGTCATCGGCGGACACACCCGCAACGTCGGCAAAACCAGCGTCGTCGCCGGTCTCATCGCCGCCCTGCCCGACTTCCGCTGGACCGCCCTCAAAATCACTCAATCCAGACACGTCGTCTGCTCCGCCAACGGCGCAGCCTGCGACTGCTCCACCCCTGATCACTCCTTTGCCGTGTCAGAAGAAAAAGACCGCTCCGGCAAATCCGACTCTTCACGCTTCCTCGTAGCCGGAGCCGATCGCTCCTGGTGGGTCCGCACCCAGCAAGGGCACCTCGCCGAAGCCATGCCCCGCATCCGCAATATCCTCGCCTCCACGCAAAACGCCATCATCGAATCCAACAGCATTCTGCGCTTTCTAAAACCCGATCTCTATTTAACCGTGCTCGACCCGCTGACCGCCGATTTCAAGGCATCCGCGCAAACTTTTCTCGACCACGCCGACGCCGTCCTGTTGCACGCGGGATCCGACTCATCGCATCCGGCTTGGGAAAAAGTCTCCCTGAAGTCCAACATCGACCGCCCAACGTTCGCGATCCACCCGCCAAACTACGTAACGCCCGAAGTCGTCGAGTTCGTCCGCGCTCGGCTGTCCTCATTCTCCGCATCTTCGTGCCACAACCCACAACTGTCATCCTGAGCGAAGCGAAGGACCTGCTTTCTTGTCGACGCGCGAAACAGCAGCTCCTTCGCTTCGCTCAGCATGACAAGGCAAAAGTATGTCGCGATTTAACGCGATACGACCGTAAGCGCTTCCTAAAGCCTTTCTCTACGCCCTCTGCGTTCTCCCCGGTTCCAAGCTCTCACCCCGCATACATCCCAATCACCCGCTCAATCGCCCGCCGGCACACCGCGCAGAAGGTCTTGCTCCGCGTGAACATAATGCAGTCCATCTCGGGACGGTAGTATCCCTTCGCCTCGTAATTCGCGCCTTCGAAAGCTCCGACCTTCCCTGCGTTGCGATCCGCGCCAAGGACGGCATCCTCCTTCTCGCGCTCTTTGCGGAACAGTTCTTCCATCTCCGCCTCCGGCTTTCCTGCAGCCCTCAATTCCCGGCGCTGCCGCTGGATCTCCTGCTCAAAGCGCTCAAATTCATCTTTCTTCCACGGAGTGGGAATCCGCGTCCCCGCCTCAACCAGATCTTTCCACTTCAAATTCGCGGGATCGAGCAACGCGGTCACATTCGGCTCCCAGGGCTCCGTTTTTTTGTCCGGCGAAAGATAGGCCACGTCGGATGTGTAATATTCATCCGCCAGTGCCGCGAACTGGTGGCCAAATTCGTGCACGCCCACATACCCGGACCACATGTTGTCAGTCGACACCGTCGCATACTGATTGAAAATTCCGCCGCCACCATACGTCTGCCCGTTTACCAGGATTTCAATAAACTCATAGGGCGCAAACGAGGCCACATCGCGCAGCGTTCGGTTCTCCATGGTCAGCACATAGCGCTCCGACCCAAACGCATCGTAGGATGCACCCACCGGCGAACGCCGGTAGATTCCCGCCGAGGGCCGCGACACTCCAGACTCCTCCGCCGCCGGACACAGCCCCCACACATTGAAATCTTTCTTGTGCTCGCGAAACGGCGATGTCGTAAACAGCGTCTCCGCGAATCGCCGCGCATCTTTCTCAAACTTCCAACGCTCCGCCCCCGTATAACCATCGCCCAGTACCACCAAGTCCACCTTGGTTGCCGGATCGCCCATCTTCTGCAATTCCATCAACGCCCCCGGCGAAGGGGGACGCGACCGGTCCACGAACTTGTCCTTCGGATCGACCACCGTCTTCCACACTTCCTTCCAGACTTCCTGAGAGCCGCTCCCAGCACGCTCTTTCAGCGACACCTCCACCGGCCCGTCGGGATTCGGAAAACGCAGCGACTCCGAAAACGTCCGGTTCCCGTTGCGCGCCTCGTCTGTCTCTTTCCACTCTCCGAACACGGAATTGAATCCGCGCGAGTACACCAGCTTCCCGCTCCCGCGCTCCCGCACTTCAAACAGGTAGTTTCCCAACTGGCTTTCGTCGATGGATTTGTTCAGATTCCCCGGCCACTCCAGCGGCTCCAGCACCACACGATCCACACTGAACCATTCCTCGTGAGAGTTTCCGGTGTGGTAATAATCCACGCGCAGGGTGCGCGGCGCCGCAAAACTTGCTGTGGGAAAACTGAAGACGCACAATAGAAGAGAAGCAACAGCGCCGAGCGCTCGTTTCATGACCGAGATTGTAGCCTACCAGCCCGCTTTGATCTCAACCGCCTTGTCGTTCTGAAAAGTGATCGCCAGCCGCTTTCCGCCATTCGGGTAACGCAGAGTTCTCCACCCATAGTCGCCCGAACCCTGCGGAATGCCCATCCCAATCGCGAAGCCCGCCTGCAACTCGCTCATCCCCGCCTGCACTTCGTGAGCGTCAATTTTCTTCCACACATCCGCCGGCCAGTGCCTATACAGATCGCGCGGATCTTCAATGAAGAAAATGTCGTCGGAGTAAATCTTGAAGTCGCCCCCCTTCTCCGCTCCAATCGGCACCCCATAGGTCTTGCCCGCCAGCGCAAAGCTCGCCAGCACCTGCTTCATCCCCGGAGCCTGCGGAGAAACATCCATCACCACGTCCTGAACCGCAAGCTTCTGCAAAGGCAGCAGCGTCCCCGCCTCATGCCCAAAATCCGCCTTGTGCCGCTCCCGATCGTACGGATAGTACGTCAGTTGATAACCGACCTTCACCCATACCGGCTGCGCGGTCAACTGGCGCGCCGACTTCAGGTCATAAGCGTGCAACTTCTTCGGCGTGACGTAGTAGTCCGCCTTCAGCACCGTTTCCCGCTTGGGCTTCGCCTCGTCTTTGAGCGCCTCGCCCCGCTCGTACACGATATAGGCCGCCCGCCCGCCCGCAACCACGATGGCGAGCGCCAGAAAGACTTGCAGTTTTTTCTGAAACTCCGGATCAATGGCCATGATCTAAAGGATGGTAACCTTTAATCGCCCGCATAATCATTTAGACTATAAACAAGCTTCCTAAGTATTCGGTCCCCAAAGGAAATTCATGCCCCTAGCCCAGGATGACGTTCTAAACGCACTCAAGCAGTGCTACGATCCCGAAATCCCCGTCAACATCGTCGATCTCGGCTTGATTTATGACATCCGCTTCGACGACCTACCGGAAGGTCAACAGGACGTCACCGTCGACATGACCCTCACCGCCCAGGGCTGCCCCGAGCACGTCAACATCAGCGCCCAGGTCAAGTCGCGCATCGAGCAACTCCCGGGCGTCCGCAACGCCAACGTCAACGTCATCTGGGAACCCCCGTGGACTCCCGAACGCATAAGCCCCGACGCCCGCAAACAACTGGGAATCGACTGAGACTCAAATTAACTCGTCATAAATAAGCCCTGTCATCCTGAGCAAAGCGAAGGACCTAATAAATAAACACTGTCATCCTGAGCAAAGCGAAGGACCTATGCACTCCCGCCCCCAGACCAAATGGCAATCCCCTGAGACTCAAATTAACTCGTCATAAATAAACCCTGTCATCCTGAGCAAAGCGAAGGACCTAATAAATAAACACTGTCATCCTGAGCGAAGCGAAGGACCTATGCACTCCCGCCCCCAGAGAAAATGGTCCCGGGCCACACCATCAATATTCTCCCAGCTCCTCAAACGCCTGCGCCGCCCGCTTTTCCGCCGACTCCCCGATCTTGCTGCCGATCTTCATCGCCAGATCCAGAAACTTCGTTC
>JANXZM010000101.1 GCA_025355505.1 Acidobacteriaceae bacterium
TCGCAATCTGCTGGTAGCGCGTATGCAAATCACATCCTATAATCATCATCGCTCGGCTCCTTTCCTCCGAGCCTTGGTCGCTTTGAGCGCTTCCAAGTCTACTCGCTCGTTAGGAGCCGACACGGTTATCTCATCAGCCCATCACAGACTTCCAACCGCAAATCGTCAACAACGGAAATGACCTGTATGTCAGGGCCGAGGTGTGCCCGTCTCCCAGGAGACGGCCCCCGCTGGCGGGTGGCCCCGATCTCGCGTAAGCATAATGATGTTGCTTTGAATGTTGACTGAGAAAAGACTGGGGGTGCGCCCCTTCTCGCGCCTTTCGAGAAGGGGCCTGCCGACACCCTTCCACTCCGCTTCGGCCTGGGACGGCGCTACTGATGAGCTGACCGCCGAGGCTGACTCTCCATCACCACGCGCAGAATACGATTAATACGCGTCTGGTAACCCTTGCCATGCCCCTTGAGCCAATCGAGCACGTCCGCATCCAGACGAATCGTCAGTTGCCTTTTCACCGGAGGCCAGGCCATCGTTGCCTTCTTGAGAAACGTCTTGTCGAGCCGCGGAATGTCCGAATAGTCGATATCGGAATCCTTCATCCGGTCAATTCGTGCCAAGTTGCTTTTGATAGATTTTTTGTTCACGTCGATTTCCCTTTCGCATGGAGATGATGCGTGTTGCCTCATCGCGTGGTGAATGGGCTATGACAACCAGACGCCCAGCCAGCAAGCCCAGGGTGATGAGACGCTCTTCTCCGTAGCCGAAGCGGTCGTCCTCGAAAGTGACGCAAGGCCCTGCAAACACCTGCTCGGCGTCCTCGAAACTGAGACCATGCTTGGCAAAGTTCTTCCGGTTCTTCGCCTCGTCCCATTCGTATTTCATTTTCGTATCCATACAATTGTAGCTCTTTTTGTAGTTACACACAAGAGGCTAGTAATGACGTACCCAAGGTAAGGAATATGTAAAGTCGGGGGTAAGGCTCGGGGAATGTACGGGACGTTCCCGAACGTCCAAATTCGGCGACGGACGGGATGTTCCCCAACACTTCCTTCGACTGGGTTGGTTTTTCTGAGTTCGCTCGGGTAAACTGAAGGTGAAATCCTGCTATGGCGTCGACCAACGGCATCATCGTGAGAGACCCCAATATTCTTGGAGGGACCCCTGTGTTCAGCGGGACCAGAGTTCCCTTCCAGACCTTGCTGGATTACCTCGAAGGGGGGCAAACTCTGGACGAGTTCCTTGAGGATTTTCCCACCGTGAAGCGCGAAGCCGCCATCAGCGCCCTTGAACATGCCAAAGAACTCGTTGTCAGTGAACTGTGAAGAAAGTCCTGCTGGACGAGTGCATTCCGAGAAAACTTAAGAGCCATCTCTCCGGGTACGATTGCCTCACTGTGCCTGAGGCTGGGTGGGCCGGCAAGAATAACGGAGAGTTGCTGTCTCTGGCGGAGAATGCCGGCTTTCAGGTGTTTGTCTCCCTTGACCAGGGAATTCAGTTTCAACAGAATTTGACGGGACGCAATATCGCTGTGATCTTGCTCCGTGCCAAGTCAAACCGGCTGGCGGACTTGATCCCTTTGGCGGGGAAGATTTTGATGTCGCTATCGTCGATTGAACCTGGACTGCTCGTACGGATTCAATAGCTTGAATCACACCCCAAAGAGAACCGCAGGGCAGCACACACTTCATTCATCCGTGCGGCACTCAGCTGGGCCACGCGTCTTCCTAATCGCTGTTGAGATACAGTGACCGCGTTATGCAGGTTGACTGCGCACGGGGACTTCATGCCGTCTTCCTCATTCAGCACGACTTCCGATGGCACGCCGCGAATGGTGGAAGTGACAGGCGCAACCGTGACCGTGGATAGATAGGCGAGGGCGCTGTCGCGGGTGAGCACGAGGGCCGGTCGTTTTTTGTCGGGAGCGGCAAACTGGTAGAGCCGAACTTCGCCTCGTGCTATTCTTCCGGCCACGTGGCCTCCGATTCCCAACCCCGCGCTTCCGCGTCGGATTGCGACTGGCGCGAGTAGCCCTGGCGGTCGCGTTCTTCACTGGCTCGCAGCTCTAACCGGCGGAGATGTTCCCGCAGGGCGTCGCGCACCAAAGCGGAGCGGTTTCGCTTAGTGCGCTTCGCGGCTTGGTCGGCGGCGTGTAACAGCTTTTTATCCAGTACGATTTGAACAATTTGCATATGTGGAACCTATTCCACAGTGTACTCCACATAGAGGATATTTCAAAGCAAGCTGCGATATTCCGGGCGGTTAAACCCCCACCCTAAATTTCGCAAAGAACGCGAAATTTAGAATGGGGCACCCGGCATCAGAGGCTTCCACTTGCGGAGGTTGCAGGTTACGCTGAGCGCAGCTAAATTAGGTGCCAGAGTTGGATCTGACCATGAAAGGGCCCGTCCCGGTGGCATCTGCCTCTGCATTCATCTCTGCTTCTGCGTCAATCGACGAGAAGATCAAGGAACTTGGGGAATGTCAGGCGCGCCATCGACATCCACGAAGGCGACAAGGTCGATGAGGCGGTCTTGAAGGATCTCATCCGCGCTGCCGTGGCGCTCAATCTGAAGGGCCAGGACAAGAGGAAGCCGCGGCGAAAATCCCCACCCTAAATTTCGCAAAGAACGCGAAATTTAGAATGGGGCACCCGGCCAGCCGATGTGATCCTTCCGCAGGCTGGGGTATGATTGAACAGATGCCCAGCACGCACCCATTCCAGACCGACGATCCGCGCCTCGCCCCGATCAAGGATAAAGTCCTTGCGGGGGAACGCCTGAATGAGGCCGATGCGCTTGTCCTTTATGGGACGGGCGACATCCTCGCCGTGGGTTGGCTGGCCAACTGGGTGCGTGAGCGGATGCATGGCGACAAGGCGTACTTCAACGTCAACCGGCATATCAATCCGACGAATGTCTGCGTGGCCGCTTGTCGTCTGTGTGCGTTTGGACGCAAGAAAGATACTCCGGGCGCATACACCATGGCGCTCGAAGAAGCCTTCGCGACAGCTGCCACCGGATACACCGAAGCGGTTACCGAGTTTCATATTGTCGGCGGACTGCATCCCGATTTGCCGTTCCAATATTTTCTTGACCTTGTTTCCGGATTGAAAGAGCGTTTTCCGCTGGTCCACCTGAAGGCTTTCACCATGGTCGAGGTTGCGTATCTGGCGAAGCGGGCGAAGCTGACGATTCGCGAGACGCTTGTAAAGATGAAAGAGGCAGGTGTGGATTCGCTGCCGGGCGGCGGCGCTGAAATTTTTGCCGACCGGGTGCGGCACATTATCTGCGATCACAAGATTGACGGCGATCAATGGCTCGATACCGCGCGCCTCGCCCACCAGGTCGGGCTGAAATCGAACGCGACGATGCTCTACGGCCACATCGAAAACGACGAAGACCGCGTCGATCACCTGCTCAAGCTGCGCGCCTTGCAGGATGAGACCGGCGGCTTCCAGACTTTCATCCCGCTGGCGTTTCATCCGGCGAACACGCCGCTGCAGCATCTTTTTACTACCACCGGCATGCTCGACATCAAGCAGATTGCCGTCAGCCGCCTGGTGCTCGACAACTTCCCGCACATCAAGTCTTATTGGCAGATGATGACGCCGAAGATTGCGCAAATTTCGCTGCGCTTCGGAGCCGACGATATTGACGGCACGGTGGTCGAGGAAAAAATTTACCACGATGCCGGAGCAACCACTCCGCAAGGTTTGCGGCGGCATGACCTGGTGCGCTTGATCGAGGAAGCCGGGCGCGAACCGATCGAGCGCGACACGCTCTACCGGCCGGTGACGCGGACTGAGACTTCGTTTACTGTGTCGGTGTAAAGTGCCAAAACGTTTAGCACAGGGGTACACAGAGGATATTCATCTTATAAGGTTGCCCTTGTGCCTCTCTGTGGCCCGCTGTGGTTGAGAGTCTTTTGGCGGGAGGGCGGAACTTCCGGCTAGACAGGACATCCAATCAGTATGGCAAAAGAGCAAATAGCAGTTTTCGGCGGCGGATGCTTCTGGTGTATTGAAGCGGTTTTTCAACGTCTCACAGGAGTCATCCACGTCGAGTCCGGCTACATGGGCGGAGGCGACGACCAGGCGACTTATCGTCAGGTTTGCAACGGGGACACCGGGCATGTGGAAGTTGTGCGCGTCACCTTCGATCCCGACCAGATCAACTATCGCGAACTGCTGGAAGTATTCTTCGCGGTGCACGATCCGACCACGCTCAATCAGCAGGGGAATGATGCTGGCGAGCAGTATCGGTCGGTGATTTTCTACAACGATGAGGAACAGCAGAGGATGGCCGAGAATACAATTGCGGAGTTGACGGCGGCCAAGGCATTCTCTGAACCGATGGTGACTGCGGTGGAGCCGGCGGAGAAATTTCACGGTGCCGAAAACTACCATCAGAATTACTACAACGAAAATTCGCACCAGCCTTATTGCATGTTCGTGATCTCGCCGAAGCTGGCGAAGTTGGAAAAAAAGTTTGGCGAAAAATTGAGGGCGTGAATCGGAACGTCCGAGCGGGCGCGAAATCTATGCGGCGGAATCCTGCCCGGCCGTGGTGGGTTCGGGCCGTTCGTCCAACAGAAGGCGGCGCAAGGTGCGCAGGTCGTTGAGCAGACGGCTGCTGCTTTCCAGGTGTTGTTCCAGTTTGGCCAACTTAAAATTCACGATTTGCAGGGCCTGCACCCGGCGCTCCGACTTGGCCTGCGCGGCCACACCAAGGTCGGCTTCGATCTCGCTCTTGGCCTCGGCGATTGCCTCGACCAAAAGCCGCACATAGTGGTGCGCATTCTCGACGCTGTCAAACGGGGTTCGGAGGGGATCGTTCAAGGGTTCCTTAAGAAGCAGAAAATATGGCGGAGAGGTGGGATTCTAATATTCCTGAAACTCCTATCTCTCTGCCATTCCAGTACATAGCCAGTAACTTAAGCGATTACAATGCTTTACTTCATGTTGCACCTTGTAGCTGTTGTTACATGGGTTGCTGCTGGACAGCTCTTTGTCGCTGTTTTCGGTATCACTGGTATCACTACCTGACAGAGTTGAGTTTCTGGCCTGGCGTCGCAGCATGGTGATTTTCCTGCCCCATTGAGCGATCGACAAATTCACTCCGTCGTTACGCAGCATTTGAAGGCCCCAGTCCTTGCATTGTGTATTCTACGGCACCAGTGTGCTGCCTGCAACGCTTCAGGGTGGGCTTGATGGGCTTCAGGATGGGCTGAATCTTGGGTAGTCGATCAGTTTGAAATCATTGAGTGTGGGTTGGCAAATTCCACGGGGATTCAGTGTGAGACTCCTCCCAGCACAGCGCGATTACTCCGGGATCAAAGCGGACGGCGGTGCCGATGAACCTGTATGGGATCACGCGCACCTTCGCCTTGCGGTAAACCGTGACCGGATGGAGATGGAGAATTCCGGCGATCTCGCGAGCGGTGAGGGCCCGGGTGATAGGAGGGGAGGATATGGGAGATCCGTGCTTGGTCTGATGCTGACTTGATTGGGTTTTACGAAGCAGGTGAGGGGATCGCGGTCGGGCAATCGGGCCGGGCTGACAGTTAGTCGTCTGTCGGCTCGGGCACGGCGATCCTGAGCCGGCCACTGCCGTTCTGGGCTGGTCAAGTCTCTACGGGACCGGCGATGTTAAGCAATTTGATTCATTCCTACCGCCGTGTCCAATGCAAGGATGGTCAGTACGATCCGGTCATGGGTGTCCCCAGTCTCGCTGAAAGTTCTGGCGCGGACTTCGGACCCTAAAGTCCCACCAGGCGGGGAAGTCTTTGTCGGGTGCTGAGGTTTTCATGAAACAACGGGGCGGAAAGAAGTGGGATAGAAGTTCCTAACAGGAGAAGTTTCCGGAGGCCGCCATTTCCCATTTTCCGGGGGGGCGCCGACGTTCGATAGCGCAGCCCGCTAGCGGCAAGGGCTCGCGGGGTAAGATCGCGGATCAAGCACACATCCACGAACACCCCGTTTTCAGGAGTTCACTGCCGAGACAGTATCCGGCGTTAGCTAAAAGGAACGATCTCTTGGGCGATTGGCGCCACTATTTCTGTACAGTTCCGCGTCGGAGTTTTCTTCGCTTCGTACCGGTCAATGATCAATTCATCGCCAACTTCTGTCCGGCTCCTGAAAATAGTGTGGGCTGACAACTCGAGCACGCTCTCCGCCCGCAGCTTAGGCAAAACGACACGGAAAGGTTTCACCATCTCCTTCAGGCCCACGACTCTGAAGTCTTTGTCGATCATAACCAAGTCAAAAGAAAACAACATTCCGACAGTATGAACCGAGTTAGCCGGCACAATCCACACCCCGCGATCCGGCTGGAGAGATCTTCTGCCGAGCAGCCCGACTAAGCGGCCCAGCATCGAGTCTGCGACGGCGACTCGAAAGGCAAGAAAGGTCTCCTTCGACTTGTTATAGACGAACACTTCCCGTGGCTTTGCAAGCATAGTTATCCTTGTGGATCTGGGTGCTCCAGACCTAGCGAGGAGCTTTCTTCTTCATTCTGTAGATCAACAGAACAAGTGTGCATACGGCCAAGATACCGGCGATTATCCTGATCAAAGTAGTGTTATCCATGTTTCACCTCGTTTGATTTGAAACTAAAAATCCTTATTTCAAAAAGTGTGCCAAGAAATCCTTTACCGCGATAATCGCCGGACCGACCACCACAATCCCCATCGCGGGAAAAATACAGAACACAAGCGGGGGCACGAGCTTAATCGTGGTTTTGGCGGCTCTTTCTTCCACCTTTTGCCGGCGTTGCGTTCGCAGCGCATCCGAGAACGCCCCCAAAGATTTTGAGATCGGCGTTCCGAAACGATCAGTCTGGATGAGCATGGCTACGAACGAACGCGCGCTCTCGAAGTTCGCTCGGAGAGCAAACGCCTGCCATGCCGTGTTGCGCTGAACCCCTGCGCGCTGTTCAAAATTAATGAGCAGCAATTCTTCGCTCAGTTCCTGGTGGCTCATCTGAAGTTCCTGGCCGACGCGGACGACGCCTTGGTCGATGCCGAGCCCCGCCTCCAAGCAGATGGCCAATAGGTCAAGGCCATCAGGAAGGCTCAACCTGAGCCGATCTCTCCTCCGGCTAATTGCATGGGAAAGCCAGAAATCCGGGGCGAAGAAGCCAATCACTAAGGCCAATGGAAAATAGACAATTATATTTTCGCTGAAAACCAGAGCCACCGTCAGACCCAGTACGGCCGGCACAGCTAACCGCGTCCCCAAGAAGATGTCCGGATGATACGGCTTGCGATAGCCCGCGAGCATAAGTCGGCGTACGATCTCCGGGTCAGGCTCGGATGCGAAGATTTTCCGGAAGGCAGTGAAGGGCCTGGCCACCAAGTCACCGCTCACCGCCGGCCGCCATGCCCCAGACACAGCTCCGGTCCCCCGGGCCCCGCGAGCGACTTCAGCTAGAAGAGCGCCTTGAGCCGAAGACCGCCCCATCAGGAGCAGGAAGCAGAGCATGAGGGCAACAAACAAGCAGAGCCCGAAAAGTATGGTAAGCATCATGCTGTTAGACCTTCACATTAATAATTTTGCGAATGGCCAGGACACCGATCACCATCAGTCCCAAACCAAAGTAGACCATCTTGAGGCCGAAAGGATCGCTGAGCAGCGGCTTCTCGTACTGATGATTGAGAGTATTGATAATGCCGAACATCACAAATGGTGCGGCGCAAAGGATCCAACCCGTGATTCGCCCTTGCGCGGTATAGATCTGGAGCTGCCCGCGCAATCGGGCGCGCTCTCGCACCACCTCTGAGGTTTTATCGAGAATCTGTGCAAGGTTTCCTCCGGATTCCTTCTGTAGAAGAATCGCGGTGGCGAGAAACCGCATGTCATCCAGAGGGATTCGATTGATAAGACCCATCATTGCGTCCCGGATGGGAAGACCCAGGGTCTGCTCCTTATGCAAAGCGCGGAACTCTATTCCGACCGGGTCTGAAACCTCGTTCCCGACCATCTCCAAGACGGCTGAAATGGAATGACCTGCGCGCAAACCTCTCGACATAAGGTCAACCGCTTCGGGAAGGAGATCCCCAAATCGCTTGAACCGGATCTCGCGAAGGATATACAGATACACGTAAGGTGACGAGCCCACGGCAATACCTATAGCCATGCTCATGACGGCGCCTGGGACGACTAAGGATACAAGCCAAAAATTCCCAACACCGGCAATTAACGAGAACAGGAGGACTGAACCGAGAGGCCAATCCCGGCCCGCTTGCTTGATCAACCGCGATGCGGCCGGAGACCAGGGCAGTTTTTGCGCCAAATCTTCGAGGGTACCCGAGCGAATGGTCCGTTCTTTAAGGATCGTGGTGCGATCCGACCCCTGGGACTGGGCTTCTTCGATACTCGCCAATTGCTCTTCAACCGCCTTTTCCATCGAGGTCGGCTTCAAGAAATAAAAAAGTATCCCAAACAAAAGGATCAGAAGCAGCGCGAATAGAAGCACGAGCGACATACTCTTCTCCTCAGTTCCAGAGCTTTATGGATTGATCAAAGCAGCCTGGCGGCAGATCGATTCCGGAAGCTTTAAGTTTTTCAGCGAACTTCGGCCGGATACCAGTTGCGGTGAAAGCTCCCAAAGTCCGGCCGTCCGGTGAAACACCCTGCTTCTCGAATACGAAAACGTCCTGCATGCTGACCACGTCCTCTTCCATGCCTGTGATCTCGCTGATGTGCGTGAGCCGCCGCGTTCCATCGTTGAAGCGTGAGACCTGAAGAACCAGGGTAACCGCGGATGCGATCTGCCTTCGTACCGCCTTTTCCGGTAAATTCAGGTTTGCCATCATCGCCATGGTCTCCATGCGGGCGATCGCATCCCGGGGACTGTTGGCGTGAATCGTTGTGAGTGACCCATCATGGCCGGTGTTCATCGCCTGTAGCATGTCCAGGGCTTCTTCGCCGCGTACCTCACCGATGATGATGCGGTTGGGGCGCATACGCAGGCTGTTGATGACAAGTTGCCTCTGGTGCACCGCTCCCTTGCCTTCCACATTGGCGGGACGACACTCAAGCCGGACCACATGGCGTTGCTTGAGTTGCAATTCGGCGGAATCTTCAATGGTGACGATGCGTTCCCTGTCAGAAATGTAGCCGGAGAGCACGTTCAGGAACGTGGTTTTGCCCGAACCAGTCCCGCCAGAAACGACAATGTTGAGGCGTGCGGCGACCGCGCCTTTAAGCACCTCCAGCATCGGCTGGGTAAGCGTCTGGTTTGCCAGCAGGTCATCGGCCGTGATCGGGATGTGACCGAAACGGCGAATCGACAGATGGGGGCCGTCAATGGATAGCGGCGGGATGATGACGTTTACCCGGGACCCGTCGGCCAGTCGAGCATCCACCATGGGCGACGACTCGTCAACGCGCCTCCCGATGGCCGAAACAATCTTGTCGATGATGTGCATCAGGTGCGCATTGTCCTTGAACATGATCTTCGTTTCTTCCAAGACACCGCCGCGCTCGATGTACACCTCTTTGGCCCCGTTGACCAGGATGTCGCTGATGGTCGGATCCTGCAGCAGTGGTTCCAGCGGGCCCAAACCAAAGACCTCGTCCAGCACCTCAAGCGAGAGCCGTTCTTTTTCCGGGCCGCTCAAAGGCGTCTTGAGATTCGCCACCAGATCCTGGACCACCGCAAACACCTGCCGCCGGGTACGGTCGTCCCGCACGGTAGCCACTTTCTCCAGATCGACCTTGTTCAGCAGGTCACGATGGATTCCGGTTTTCAGTTCTTGATAGACACGAAAATCGAGCCCGCCGCGTTTTTTCACTTCACCCGAGATCATGGGGTTGATTGTCGCCGGCGGAACTACTGGATTGAAATCACTCATACGCCCTCCCGACCTTTAAACACGTGTTCTCACCGTTCCCACAATCCCAAGATGCCCCTGCCTTCTTTTTTCTTTCCTTCCGTCCCTGGCTTCTTGCCGATGCTTTCAGCCCAGTCCTCGAGACTCCGGGTGACTTCGGAACTGGAAAGCTGGGCAACGGGGTCGCCTTCATGGATCGTTTTCACAACTTGCGGATACTGATTTGGCACCCGCCAGAAGATTTTTTGCTCAAGAACTTTTTCGATCTGAGCGTCCGAAACCACATTGCGTTTGTGATGACGGTTCAAAACGACACGAATTTTTTCGCGAGGAATTTCCTTGCTGTGGAAGTATTCCAGTTGGCGAACGACGTTGCGCACAGCTGACACTTCCGCCACCGTAACCAGGTAAAGATAATCGCAATCTCGAATCACGGTGAGATTCTCATCGTTGAGCGCAGGAGGAAGGTCAACCAGAATAAACTCGTAGCGGAGGCGGAGAAAGCTCAAGGCGTGCGTCAACGCGCCCGCCGGCAGCGCCTCTCGGCTTGCGACGCTACCCTCCGGAGCAGGAATCAATTCCAGCCCGCTGGAGTGCCGCATGACAAAGCTTTTCAGGAAATCAGCATCCAGCCGATCCGTGTTTTCCAGCAGCTCGAAGAAGTGGAAGCGGCTCTTGGTCAGCTTGAGATACAGCGCCGCGTCTCCGAAATCCGGATGCAAATCGAGTAACAGGGAGCTCCGGGAAAACGAGCTCGCCAGAAGAGCGCCAAGTTGCGTGGCTAAGGTCGTCGTGCCACAGCCCCCTTTGGAACCCATGAAGGCCAAAATCTGCGCCCGACCCTGCTCCTGCTTTTCTTTCCTTCGGGCTCCGATCCGCGCCACGGCTTTGACCAACTGCTCGCGATCGATGGGCTTCACCAGATATTCCCCGCAGCCAGAGCGCATGGCCTCAAGAATTGCATCCGGATGCGTTTGCGATGACACGGCAAACACCGCCGTATCTGGAAGCCCGCTGTGAATGCGCTCGGCCATGATCGCCGCAGCGCGGCGATCCTTGTCAAAATCAACCAGGCAAATATCCGGGGCCGGATTGCCGAGGTATTCCAAGACCGCGTCTTGATCCTGACCGCTCCGGTAGTCTCCGACACGAGTCCGCAGTTGGATCAACCCGGTGGAGTCTGCAAACAGACCCAGAAAGCGCCAGGTTTCTTCGTCCACGCAAACGCCAACGACGGAAACCGTCTCACCCATGTAAAAGCTTTCTCGGGGAGAAGCGCTGGTGGAATCATTGGCCGTCATCGGTGTTATTTCGCTCCCGCGCCTTGCGGTTTGGCGCCAGCTTTCTTTCCCGGCAGTTGCTCATCAAACTTCTTTAGATCGAGGAACGGTACCGCCAATTTTGGGTCGGCGGGTGGTAACGTGTCTTGGCGCACGGGATCGATAATGTGGGGAGTGACCAACACCAGCAACTCGCTATTGTTCTGGTTGATCGACTTCGAGCGAAAAAACTGGCCCAAAAATGGAATGTCGCCAATGCCAGGTACTTTGCTGAGTTGCGTCGTGGCCCGGCGATCGAGAAGGCCCGCCATCGCAAACGACTGCCCGTCCTTGAGTTCAATCTCGGTTTCGACCCGCCGGGTGGAGATTGCCGGGATGGTGAATCCTGCGAGAACCAAAGCGTTGGAAAAGTCCAGCGTGCTCACTTCCGGGGCAACGTGAAGTCGCAGCGTATTGTCATCTTGAACGAAACCGGTGAATTCTAATTTCACACCAAACGGCCTGAACTGGATGCTGACCGAGGTGAAGCCCTGACTGGGCTGGACAATCGGGAAAGGGAATTCGCCGCCTGCCAGGAAGGTGGCTTTCTGCCCGCTGATCGCCATCAGGTTCGGCTCCGCCAGAATCTGGAGCACATTCCGCGCCTGCAATGCCTGGATCACCGCTCCCAGATGGATATCCGGACGGAACAGGAAAAGATTGAGCACCTGGCTGATGGTCTCATCGGAGGTGATAGGGCCCGAACTTCTGGTGGAATCCTTGATTGTCTGTGGCCCGAAGCCTCCGTATTGCCCGGTGGTGCTGGTGCCCAGCGTGTTGGTCGCGCCCGTGGAAAAGAAATTGAACCCGAGCTGAGACAGCGCCGTCCGGTCCACTTCCGCAAACTTCACCTCAAGCAGCACCTGCCGTTCGTGGACGCTGGGTACTTTAACGGAGTTGACTACCTCTTTGGAATAGACGCCCGCCATCTTCGTCAGGTCTTCGATAATGTGAGCATCCGAGGCAGTGCCGCTCAGCACCAGACGTCCGCCGTCCGCCTCAACGTCCAGATGCTCACGCGGATAGGCGTTCTGGATGGCATTGCGCAACGCACTGACGTCGACATCGACAATGACGTCGAGAATCTGAGTATGACCCGCGCGGTCCCAAAGGATCACGCTACTGGCCCCCGCTACTTTCCCTTCTATCACCACCTCGGTGGGAGAAGTTGCCAGGGTCTCAATCGCCACCGGGTTGCTTGACAGTATCCGGGTCAGCGGAGCTTTAACATTGATGACCACCGACTTGCCGACCAGCACATGCAAGGTTTCACCCTCCACCGGTTCCACCCTCGGTGACTGTGCCAGACCTTTAACCGGCGCGAGCAGCGCGCCGAGCGCAAGAAGCAACCATGTGATTCGTCTAGCCCCTGAGCTGATCATTGCTTCCCCTGTTCGTTCTTGGCTGCGTCAAATTTATGGACCGTTTTCTGCGTACCTTGAATGACCTCCAGAACATAGGTGGGCTGGGATACCACGGGGGTTCGTCTTCCAGCTTTCACCGGAGGAGCGGGCGGCTTGGCCGTGGCCACCAGTTGGTCGAGGCGCGCCGGATGCAAGTCCGCATTCTTCTTATCATCGGTGCCATTGCGCAAGATAAACTGGATCGCGCCCTGGGTGCTGGCAAGTTGCAGCTTCTGCGAGTCCTCGGGAGTCAACAGCAGCGTCACCACATCAACCTGCTGGGGTTTCCCCTCCGGATCTGGTTCAATGGTTTGTCCAGCGGTGAGGACCTCGACATCCTGTAATACGGTCTGGGTAAGGTTGCCCGCGCCGCCAGGCATGTTAATCGTCGCCAGTACGTCGACGTGGGAGCCGGGATACAGAAATCCCGCCACGCCCACGATTTCATTGGAGCGCACTGCCGTCGCCCGCATCCCCGGCGGAATCTTGGACGCCAGGCCAAGGCCGGAGCCCTCCAGCCCCAAATCCCTCTGCAGGATCGGCTGCCTCGCTCCCAGCGAATGCATCAAAGGATGCCCCAAAACCGCTTCCTTTTTCATAAACGACCCGGCCAACGGCACGTCGCTGGGCCAGTCGATCAAAACAACGTTCTTCTCCGAGAGCGCTACCCCCGCGGGAAGCTCCCCGGCCGCAGCCACAATCTGGTTCAGTGGGCGTTGAGACATACTGGCGCGCAAGCGCCGGAACACCATGTAGGTAAAGCCCCCGGCCAGTATGACCGCCATCGTAAATGCGACCATGATACGTTTCGCGTTCGTAATTCACCTCCGCCAAACTGCAGTACCGGCGCAAAATAAAGCCCCCACCGCGATGGCTACGCCGTAGGGCACTCGCGTCGAGCCTGGGGATCGAACATTAAAATCAGGATGTGGGCGCAGTCCAGAGGTAAAACTATAGCAGATTAGTTGCGCTGTATTCCAAAGCGTCTGGGCCACTCTGTTACGGAAGATCATGGATGCAATTGCGAGAACCCCACCTGCTAATGCAGCCACGAGTATTAACGTCACCACCTGGGTGCTTCCCACCCACGCTCCAACCGCCGCCATCAGCTTCATATCTCCGCCGCCCATGGCTCCTAGCAGGAACAGGAAGCAAAACAGCCCACCCGCCACGAGCATGCCGGCCGCACCACTTTTCAATCCGGACCAACCCAGAACGGCTGTCCGCAAAACCAGCGCTGCTACCAGCGCGCTGTAGGTCAGCCGGTTAGGGATTCGCGCACTGCGAATGTCGGTAACTGCTCCCAAGCAAGCCACCAACGCGCCTCCGATTAAAGAAAAACTTTCCATCTTCTTTTTTCTAACCATGTAAATGCCGCGGCGCTGGGGGGGCGCTGCGGAGTATCGAAACGCGCCAACGCGCGTACCGCCACGTCAGACCGTCCTAGGTGATGTAGCTGCCGAGGATAGCGCCGATCGCGATGAAAGCGCTGTTCAGACCACTTGCCAGGGTCGTCATTCCCGCCGTCGCGGCAAACGCAACCAGCGCCAGGATCAGCAGGTATTCCACCAGACCCTGACCGGCTTCGTCCTGGTGCAGGCGGTTCAGTGACTTCAGAATTCGATTCATCATGTGTATTCTCCTATAGTTTTTGTTGTAAATGCCGCGGCGCTGGGTAGCGCCGCGGAGTATCGAAACCCGCAAACGTGCGTACCGCCACGTCAGACCGTCCTAGGTGATGTAGCTGCCGAGGATAACGCCGATCCGTGCGAAAGCGCTGTTGAGCCCACTTGCCAGGGTCGTCATTCCCGCCGTGGCGGCAAACGCAACCAGCGCCAGGATCAGCAGGTATTCCACCAGACCCTGACCGGATTCGTCCTGGTGCAGGCGGTTCAGTGACTTCAGAATTAGATTCATCATGTGTATTCTCCTAAATTTAGTTTCTAGCGGTTCCCAGGCTGGGGGAGAGCGATGGGTAGTAGCTGACGTACTTACTAAAAGCATGTAGGGGGCCAAAGCGGGAACCCGCTGCCAGCGCTTACTGCTGGCTACGCATCTCATTGCTACAGAGCGGGTTAGAGCCAAAAACCGGGGAGCTCCCCGGACCGCCCAGCCCGCAGGCTGATCCTGATTGAGCCGCCCAGTGACACTTTTGATACCTGCCGTAGTCACGCTGCGGATACGTTTGTTTACAGCTGCCAACGGGACCCCCCTGAGCGCCGGGCGGGCAAATGGCACGAAGAGGCCATAGTCATCGCACTGACGCGGCAGCCGGCTGAGCCGTGAGGCTGTTCCGGCAGAGTCCGCCAACCCTTATGGAGGCAAGCCCGATCGCGGCTCCGGCCACCAATATGCCGCCGATAACATCGGCGAGATAGTGCCATTTTAGTAGCAAAATTGCCGGAATGAGAACGACGTCCTACAGGATGAGAGCGTATGTAAGGGACATCGGTTTATCGACGCACGGAAGCTGCGAAAGTAAATGCAAGCAGTGGGAGTGATACGACCCAAAATTGATTGGGTATAAATGACATGCAAGCCGGAGCCGCAAACAGCAGCACAGCCGTCCTCATCTGCATGCGTCCATGTCGATACTTTGTCTCCTCAGCTCCTGTCAAACGGTCGAGCGTAAGCACTATGGGAATAAGTAATACACACATGTCATGGATGAACAGGTAGTAGCTGACGAGTGCGCTCACCGCAATCGCGATCACGAGCGCATCCACGCCTTGCGGTCGCCGACTAGCAGCGAAGATCATCGTTGCCGCGGAGGCCGCGATTGTCAGCGGCAACACGAAAGATGATTTTCCTAAGATTCCCGACACAGCCCCGTGAAGGTTTGCCATATGATCCACCGCGAGCGGGAGACCTGAGCTCAAGCCATGCGACACGCTCATCTGGATGATTGAGCGGAAGTAATTAACTGATTGTTCCACGCCGGCAATCCATACCGAAACTGCTGCGAGCATCGCGGCCGAGCAGGCAAAGGCTGCCGAAAAGCGCCAGCGCCGCCACACCAGAAATAGTACGGCGGCCGGAATTACCAGTTGGAACTTGAACAATCCGAACGCGACAAGAACCCCCGCCAGATACTCGCGGCCTTGCTGGATACAAGCGAGCGCACCGGCAAGGAGTGCTAGCAGAATGATTGAGTCCTGCCCCTGCATCAGTGCCGCGGCTATTGGGAGAAAAAGGAACATCGCCGCAGGCAGGCCTGGCCAGACGCGGGCCAAGTTGCCCATGTATGGACGCAGAAGTCGAAAACAGAGCACGAGAATTGCTAAGTTGAACGAGAGAAATGCGAAGTAGGCCTGACGAAACGGCAGGAACGAGAATGGTGCAAATAGGAGAGCTTGATATGCCGGGCGAATAAATGGAATTGCGATCTCTTCGCGTGAGACCAATCCATCCTGAAACATCTTCTGCGCGGCATAATCGTAAATCTCATGGCCGTGCCCAACTCGAACCATGTAGCCAGCCGCGTACAGATTGCGGAAATCTGCATGCCCGTCACGGATCATGGGCAGGAAGCCTATCCAGCCCGATAATTGAAGACCGAGCATAATCGCTGGCAAAGCCATAGCGAGAGCGGTGAAGTAATATGGGATTTCGTTTCCGCTTGGAATTGCCTCAGCGACAGACAGGATACGAATAACTTCTGGCTCACTGCTCAATCGGAATTTCCTTTTTGATCTCGAAAACGGCACCAGAGTACACCCGTCTTGCCTGTTCGCGACCGTTCCCAACTTTGGCGACCATCAGAGTCTACATCAATTTGTCTCAACTTCTGGGCATAGCAAGTCCTTGCGAACCATGAAGAGGAAACGCCAATCTGATGGCGAGGAGAGGCCTCTGCAGGGGCGGTAGTTGCGCGCGATGTATTCCCCCACCCGATCCTCGGCAATTGCGGTCAGCGGCGTTCCCGGCCAGGAGTGGGGAATTTTTTGTGTAAAGGAAGTTTCGAACAACACGATTTTCACTCGGCGCGAAGCAAGCTGGCCGATGATTTCGTTGGCTTGTTCTCTGGTATGCATGCCGGGCTGAAAGTAGTCGTAGCGGCTGGGACTAAACGTACCGGTCAGATAGTAGTAGAGCGGCAGGTAGGGATAGACAAGAATGATCTCCCCGGCGGGCACGTGGGCTTGGACATAGTCAATGACGGTGTCTTTTCCTCGCGTCCTTACAACTCCGCGCCGCGTGGCCACCTGGTTGGCGGCAGAGCCAACTAAGGCCAGCGGGGCCAAGCCGAGCGCCCCTAGCGCAATCACCACATAGGCGGCGAGAAAAGGCCGCGCCGACCTGAGCAGACGGCCGGGAAGATCGCGTCCATCAAGAAGCCACGCCAGCACCAGGCAATTCAAGGGCTGCAGGTACATAAAGTGGATGATGTCCGCCCTGGCGATGAGTACAGAGAGAAATAGGCCCGCAAAGGCAGCGGTAACGATGATGTAATAGGCGGACTTCGGATCGGGAGCGCGCCTTGCCCGGGTCTGGACGATCCAATAGGCGAGCAAGCCGATTGCGAACAGCGGCAGCGCCGGGATCCACAAACACGGGCTGACGGCCAGGGCCTTGACCAGGCGCTCCAGCAGCGAGCCCGTGCCGAACAGTAGATGGCGAGTGTCGTCGGACCAGTTTTGATCACCATAAGGCACCCGATTGGCGAGCGAGTAGTGCTGGAGAGGCCAGAGCCAATCCGCCAGCATCGTGGAGGTGGCGTGCTGAGTCGCGAAGTACGCGAATGTAATCACGAATGGCCATGCCAATCCGAAAATCATCGCCAGGATTTGTCCGGGGTTCCGCAGAGGTCTGCGTCCCTGCAGGAGGAAAATCGCCAGAAATCCCAAGCTGAGGCCGAGGCAAAGCCCCGCACCCTTGGACTGTTCAAACAGCACAGTGAGAGACGCGAGCGAGCCCAGCGCGAATGCCCACTTGCGGCCGGGCATCTCAAGCAGGCGAACTGCGGAGTATATGGCGAGGCAGGCCAACAGCGTGCTGTCCCAGTTGTGCAGTACCAGGAAACGGTATGGCAGAGTTGTGAGGGTTGCCAGTGCGGCCAGCGTCAATGCCACTGTGCGCGAGCAGACACGGCGCGCCAGCAGGTAGCTCACCACCGAAAGAATCGCTCCAGTCAGAGCCAGCGCAGTGCGGGCGACAGCTAGCGAACTCCCGAAGATTCGGAAAATCAGCGCCAGCGCATAGTACGACCCCGGTGTGTAGAAGGAAAAGAAATCGCGATAGAGAACCTGTCCCGTGAGGATGCGCTGCGCGCCCTGCAGGATGATTCCTTCATCGGGCTCAAGCGCAGTCACATGCCGGAAAACGCAGAGATAGAGAAACGAGAGCAGGAACAGAGCGAGTGCAATGAGGCGCTCGGGGCGGAGTTGCTCGGGCAGGCCTGGAACCAGGGCTTGCGCCAGGGAAGCTGATCCTGGGCTATCTCCCTCCTGTTTGTGGTGAGCGGCATCCATCGGCATTCGAGAAATCACTCCACGCCTAGCTGCAAGTCACGGCTTAAGACGTCAACCGAAAAGTCCAAGCACTACCGAAGGCCCGGGACGGGAAACGATCTGAAGCTCTGGTCGCAAAAATATTCCACTCCGCGTTCCGGTTTCAGGGGGATTCTTGAGCAGACAAAGAACGCAGCAGAAAATATTCGTTGACTGGACGGTCATCCTGCAGCGCAGGAATATGGGGCGAAAGGCCAATCAAGTGCCCGGTTGTGGTTTCCGTCGAAAGCACACGATCAAACTGCTCATTCAGAGTCTTCTCCGGCCCCCATTCCATTAAATCGAGGGCGGCGGCAGCGGGCATGCGCGCCGCTAATTCCCCTGCTTTACGGGTGGGAATCGGGTGCATGCTCGCCAGGAAGTGCCAACCCCAGCCTTCGAGGGATCTGTAGACTCGCACATAAGGGAAAGAATTATTCAGAGCGCGTGCAACCGACGATTGCACTGCATTGTCGCCAGACGGAAGCCACTGCTCCAGAATACCACCGACTTGGAGGCGCTCCCTGGCAATGGCGTAGAACTCTTCCGAGTACAGCAGACTGGATCCGGCAGCCTGCACGGGCGGGGGCGGATCAATAATGATGGCGTCGTACTTCTGGGGCGAGCGCTCCAGGTAACGCCGGCCATCGTCAATAACGAGATGCGACAGCGGCGACGCCAACACCTCCACAGCGTCGTCATGATAGTAGGAAAACAACCGTGGCACGCTGGGCACAAGTTCGACCGCGGTTGCCGGGATCCCCCAGGAGATCACAGATCGGTACGTCGTGCCCATTCCGAAGCAGATGACCAGCGCATTGCGCGGCGGCTGATCGAGCGAGGCGAGGGTCAGGTGCGCCATCATTTTTGTTATTGGAGTTAGCGACGTCATCCCCACACCGTTTGTGATAAGCCGCTTCTGCATGCCAGTGCCGGTCGCGATGACCGTGGCAGTGCTGTCCCGCAATACCACGCGTTGCGGAAAGCTGGTCTCGTAGTCCTTCGTCAAAAAGAAGACCGCCAGGGTCGCTCCGACGGTGACATAGCGGGAAATGCGTGACCCGATCGGGAGTCGATGGCGTTTGAGCCGAGAAGCCGCTATCGCAAACCACGGCAGGACAAACAGAAGCATGGAGACACGCTCGCCGACGAGAGGCAACAAGACAAAACCGGAGACTAAGGGGCCGAGGATGCAGCCTAGAACATTGATGGCATAGCCCCGTCCGGCGCGGTCTGGATCTCCCGCCGACCAGCGATCCACCAGCATCGGCGTCAGGAAGCCGATAACTCCGGCAAAGGGAGCAACTCCCAGTAGGACACGAAGCACCCCATTCAAGGGCAGCCGGGGATCGGACGTGAGAAGCGGTAGAAGACCCAGGAGCGCCAGCATTATCCAGTTGAGTTGGCGGTTGGGATCTAGGTTGCGGCTCGAATTCCGGTACACGGCGGAACCCACGAAAGTGGCCGCCAGGTAGGACACCAGGATGAGCGCAAAACTATAGACAACTGCGCCTACATAAGGCGTGAACAACCGGACCCAAATGACCTCCATGCCCATGGTTGCGAGTCCGGTCAGGAAGAGCAGGACGAGTACTCCCTGTGCCGGTGGAGAAACAGTGATCTGTGCATTGCTCTTCTCGGGCGCCGCTGTAGAGCTTCGTCTCCGACGCACGAGTGTCAGCAAGAATGCAGAAGAGGCTATGGCGGTGTTCAGGAACGCGCCGACGCGCAGCGCGCCATGGAATCCGTATAATTCAATCAAAAATAAGGGACCAATCGCACCCGCGACTGCGCCAACCACATTGGAAAGATAGAGGAAGCTGAAAGAGCGTCGCGTCTCATAGCGGGAGTCTCTGCGAATCGCGAACATCCCTAACGGGATGGTGGCACCCATGCACGCACTCCATGGGATTACGATCAGCGCCACCACAGTACCCGAAGCCAGATAGTATGCGGACGATGACAAGGCCGCTGGTCCCGCCATCGATTCCACTAGGCGATGCCCCCATCGTAGTTCCAGGGGAACGGCCAGGGCGGAGAAGCCGATCAAGAGCTCCGCCAGAGCGTACAAGCGAAGTGGGGGAAAGCTGATCCGCTCGCCATAGCGCCGTATGAGAATCCCGGATGCCCAGGAACCTAGACCCAGGCCCGCCATGAACACGGAAAGCACGATGGACACCTGCGCGGTAGTGACGCCAAATTGGGCCATGGTCAACCGCAGCCAGACCAATTCGTAAAGAATGCTGCAGAAACCGGACATGAAGAAAAACGCGAAATACCATCCCATTGAAGCCACCGTTTCTGAACTCTAGAGCGAAAGCACAGTCTGCCCATCGCCCCTCTCCATTAGCTTTTCGTCAGACGAACTCTTCGCTAGCAGCCCGTGGTGCAAGTATGTTTTGTATCAGGCATACCGTAAGTGCCGTGTGATGAGGGTGCCTTTAGGCGCTGGTTTTGGGCGCTGGAGTTTCACCACAGGCTGCTAGGCGTAGAGTCCCAAACAGGAACGCTATCAGCACCGGAAACCAAAGATAGACCGAATGCCATGCCAGCAGCGCGAAGAAAAGCGGGGGAATCCAGAACATTACCAGAGTCGTGCCAAGAATCAGCCGCAAGAGCGCTTGGCTGCGCCCCGGGAAATGCCCAGCTACCAGCAGCATGGCCAGCATCAATGGGCTCAGGTCGTGGGTGAACATGTGGAGGCCGGTGACGAGCGAGACCACGATCGCGGCCGCGAACATCAGATCGAAAGTCCGCCCATCTGCCGCGAGGCCCGCATTTCTCCAGTGCCATGCCGTCCAAAGAATAAGGAAAGTCGAGACTCCCGCCACGATCAAAGAAACAGCGGCGTGACTAACAACGTTTCCCAGCAAGGCGTGCACGAAACCCTGGACGGTGGCCATGCCGATGGCTGCGCCATAGCTCGAGTTGTCAGGATGAGTCGTGATGCCCAGGAGCAAATGGATGTAACTGATCATCCCGTGCCAGCCGACTGCAACCAGGGAAAGTACTCCGAGCGCAGTGGCAGTTGCCAGGAACCCTTTGATGAAACGCCACTTCCGCAGCAGGAGCAAAATGAGCACGAAGGGAATGGCGAATTGAAACTTGAACAGGGCCAATCCGAAAATCGCGCCCGCCCGGAAATCGCGGCCACACTTCAACTGAATAAAGGTGATCGAGTACAACAGCAGGATGAGCAGGGACGACTGCCCCTGAAAGAGCGCTACCCCGAGGGGCGCGAACAGGAGCCAGAGTACAAGATATCCGAGATCGTCTCTTGGCGCGGGAGCGTAGGGACGCAGGAGGTAAGGCAGCATCAACCAGATGGCAACGTTGATGAGTCCCCAGATCAGGTACGCGGTCTTGTAGGGGAGCGCTCCGAGTGGTGCGAGAAGAAGGGCTTCGAAAGGCGGATGCTCGTAGATCAGAGGTTCGGCGTCCGGGAGAAGCAGCCTCTTCAGCTTCCTTTGTTCCGCGAGATCGTAGAGTTTGGGTCCCAGACCCAGGGAAACCATCCGGCTGCCGATGTAGGTGACGGAGAAATCCGTCTTCTCCACGGTGGGCGGCTTGTCAGCCCAGAAAACCGCGGAGACCAGCAAAATTGCGAACCCAAATAGAGCTACGATATTCTCGAATTCGATACGCTTCGGGGAAGGGACCGTCGCGATTTGCGCAGTTCCTACCGGCACAGATACTCTCCGGGACCGCTTGTCGGGTCGGCAGCGACCATGGCCTCCCGGCTTACCGCACAGGGGGGGTATGGAGACAGCTTTGGAGGTATCTCATCGGCCTGCAGCATCCAGACGCGCCGGTCACTGTAATAGCGGAGCAGTTCTTCGTTCTGCTCGGCTCCCATGTCGCGGGCCCACACGACTTTTGCATGGTCGATGTCGGCTCCGTTGTAAACCCAATCCCGCAGGGGGTCATGATTCGGCCCGTAGCGCACGAGCACAAGCTGCGGTGCGGGAAGCGAGCCCAGTTGAGCTTCGATGGCAGCACGGTCGGGGCCGATTGCAGCGAAGGTCCCCGGTTGGGGAGCCGCTGCAAGAATTCGCACTTGCACCGGGATCATCAGGATGCACATAACGACAGTTGCCCGCACCAGGAACAGGCCGATAGGCCTGCCTTCCAAACTGTATAGGCGCAAATGCCGCAGGCATTGCACGAGGAGCGCAACGATCACGGGAACGATCGGGGCAACATAGTGAATGTTGAAGAAAATTACCAGGACGGAACCGGCAAAGCCCGCCGCTCCTGTGATCAGCAGAAGCCGGATGCGCCGATCTCGAAGCACACGGGACAACCAAAACAGAGGAAGCGTGAGTACCGGAGAGAAGTAGAAAACCCAAATCATGCCGATTTTCGTGGCTGTTTGCCGGAGGACCCCCGTCATCTTCTTTGACCGCTCAAATTCTCGGAGTTCCAGGCTGTAATAAAAATCGCGGATCGCCTTGTGGTGGTACTCATGCTCGGGATACGCAGCTTGCCAGTAGAAGTAGCGGGCCACCGCGTAGGTTTCCCGGTTCACCTGCTGCGGCATGCGCGCAGGATTGCCGGTGACTTTCCAGAAGTAATAGCTGGTTGCGGCGCCGGCGACCGCGAGCACCAGCACCATGGGGAGCGCTACGCGGCGCAGTAATACGCCCACGGACGGCTTCGGCTTGCTCTTTGCCATGCAGAAAATGAGGCAGCCGGCGGCCGCCAGGCTCAGCACCAAGCCTTCGTAGGGCCGCGTGTTGGCAAGCATGGCGACGCCAATCGCCATCAGGATGGCATCGCGCACGCGCTGACGGCGGATGATGCGCGGCAATGCGCCCAAAACCAGCGCTCCACCGGTCGCCGCCAGGGCGCCTCCCCAATAACCGTTGTCCCAGTAACTGAGCACGCCAAAGCGCAGCACCGGCAACATGCCGCCGAGCAACGCCCATGACGGCGGAAGCCAGGCTTGCAGCATCCAGCAGAGGGCGGCGCACATGACGCCGGCACTCAGCCACACTCCCCAGAACGGGTGTCCGAAAACGACCTGACCCAAGGCCAGCACCAATCCCTGAAGTGGCGGATACATCGAGGCATAGGTCGGATGAAAGATGATGTGGAAGGTTTCAAGATGCACCCACATCGGGTGCGTCGAGTTGGCGAGCCGGCCGTGGGCGAAGGTGTCGCCAGCCAGAAGGAAGCTGAACTCGTCATTGATAAACGGCTTGGGGATCGGCAGCCATGGCAGCAGCGCCGCTCGCAATGCCAAAGCGGAAAAACCGCAAAGCAGAATGCTCAGGGTGCGCCTTCGGGCCACCGCAGCCAGCGCTCGTTCTGCTGCTTGAAACCAGCGCGCACCCAATTGCGGGTACACCAGGGCCAGCAGCAGCGCGAGTGAAACCAGCAAAGCTTCAAGTCCGATATGATGAGCAAACATGGAGCGAGTTCGACCCCCCCAAAACCCCTAACCTTCGCACTTCTGGACAAACGTCAAACTGGCCCCGCCAAGCGGCCACTACTGGCCCATCACACTGCGTACCAGATGCCCCCACCAATCCCCCGAGGAGCGCAGCGATTGCCTGAGCGAGACGGCGGTCCATTCATATCGCGTTTTCCACGCGCTGGAGAGGTTCCAAACCTCGCGCAGTCTCTGCCAGTAGCGCTGGCGAACGGCGCCATCGTTTGCCGCTGGCCCGATCTCGTCACTGGAGACCGAGAATTCGGCAGGCGGTTCGTCGGGCAGGCGATGCGCGTAGCCGTACTGCCACTGAACTTGAGTGACGGCGCAGCTCCAGTAGGCTTTGGCGATCTTTTCTTCCGAGGCTCGCTTGGCAGGCGGAATCCGCGAACCATCGAAGAATCCCACAGGCATGTCGGGACGCAAGCGCAGCTCTGAGCGGAAAGAAGCATAGGTCACCACGCAGACTACGAGTACGATAATCACCTTGACATCGTGTTTTCGATGGACCGCCATAATGGCGACTTACGCGCTGTTTTGCCCAACCTTTCCTGCCTGCTTTGCGGGTGAAACTCATCGCGCTGGTGTAGGAGCCAGAGACGAACCTTCACGCCCCCGGGCAGAGTCTTTCCGGTCGAGAATTTGGGCCGCGGGTTGGTCCCCTGTCCTTTCCAGCAAGACACTCAGCTGATCACTGTAGCGCACTTTCCACTTCGGATCGTGCTCGAGCACATAGGTAAGCGGTTCATTATGCGGGAACAAGACGTAGCGAATCTGGTACTTATCCAGAAGTGGCTCAGGGTTGTTGAGAGCCAGCAGATCGAGGAAATCCTTGAGCACCCCGGTGTAGTCGAAGATATCGACGCGGCTATCGATAAAGACTTTCAGATCAGGATCTCTCCAGTTCATGTAGCCGCCCCAAAGGTAGAAATTGAGAACGGGGCCTGAAGCAGGATGAGCTTGCAGGTAGGACATAGCCTTGACCGGATATTGCTCGCCTACGGTGGCCTGCAGTTGGGACTCCTGGGGCCAATAGTGCACGGCTCCCGCGATCATCAAGAGTATGGCGAAAGTATTGACGATGGGAGTGTCGAGTTCGGGGCGGTAGGGGGGCACGAAATCCAGAATCTTCGCCAGCATTGGCGTCACTACAATGGCCACCAGAAACAGGAAACGAATGTAGGTCAGGCCGCTGTAGAGGGCAAATAGGACCATCGCTACTTCCGCCAAAGTCCAACGGCGAGGACGCAGCAGGGCGCTGATTAGCAGGATGATCAGCAGACCCATGACAAACTTCCCGCGTGCGTCGTGAAAATTTACCGACACCCACTCTGCAACGTGCTCGATATTGAGCTTTTGCCGAAACGCGAGATCGAGCGGATAAAAGACAAGGCGCGCCCCAAACGGGTTCACAAATAGCACACCCACGCTCGCACCCCAAGCCAGGAGCAGCTTTTTCCGCTGCGCTGGTGTCCAAGGTTCGCTCTCCACCATGCCCCATTTGAGCCGGACCAGTCCCGCAGCCACCACCGTCGAAAACAGAATCATGCCGATGAACCATGATCCATGAGTATTGACCCACAAACAGAATAGAGGAGGGATCAGCCACACTGGAGCGTGGCCCTTCTGGCGCAGGCGCTGCAAAAGAATCAACAACAGGACAAGAAAAGCGTAGCCAAAAAGAATCGTGCGCGGGCCGAAAGACACACTGCCGAGAAAGACCGCATAGGAGCAAGCCACCACTGCCGCTTTATAATTGCCGCACTCCCGATAAGAGAGATACAGCACTCCCAGGAAGATCAAGCTCAGAGTGACAAATGCGACCCCATCCACTCCGCGAAGGCCCAGCACCCGCCATGCGAAATAGTAGGGGAGTTCTGCCAGCCATTCGTGATTGATCCATGGATGGCCCGGAACCGTGAAGGAATACATGTCATAACGCGGAAGACTGTGATGGTGAACAAGGTAGTCGGCATTGTGCAAGTGCCACCAGATGTCAGGATCGGCGATCTTGCCGTGCGCCAAGATAAAAACGAGGGTGAGGACGATAAAGGTGAGTACCACCAGAAAGGAAACGCTGGAGCGGTAGCGACCCCGCCAGCCCAGGCGATCTGTGGTGGATGGTGCTTCTTCTAGGGTGCCAATCGACTGCATGGAAGGCTTTTCAACACCGTCTTCTGTGTGCACAGACACAATCCCCCAAGGATACTTTAAGCAATTCCGGTGCCAAGATTGCCGGTTTTGGGGCGAAACCATCGTGCCGCCTGCAAATTAGGTTGCGCGACTGGTATGTGATATCGTCCCTTGGCAGGTAATATCGGTGCGGTGAGGTCGCCGTGCCCCACTGTCGTGCCACCACCCTTCACGGAGGTGCCATGTACAAAAGAGTAGCCGTAAAGCGACACTTTAGAGGTGTTGCTGTATCCGATTGTATAGCGCGGACCGTTACATATAAGTTCAATAGCGATCCCAGACTTTAAAATACCGGGTAGTTTCAGGCGGCACCGACGTTTTCCAACGATCGAACCTGCCCGTTGACCAACTCCTCCCTTTTTACCGCGGTTGCTGTCAGTATTGCACATGCCCAGGGTTCCCCACCGGTGGGTCGCTCGCCGTTTACAAGTTGAAATCAGAAAGGGCGAACTTCTTGTCAAATAGCAGCTTTGAGCAAAGAAACGTACTTCTCATCGATGCCGATGAGGCTTTTGGCCAAGTGCTTCAACCGCTTCTCGGGCATGGCTATCTGCTGCTGCAGGAGTCATCAGCGACCGCAGCCACCGTGGCATTCGACTCTGAAACCCTCGATGTGGTCCTGTTCAATCTCGACACACCGGATCACCAGGAAAATTTCCGCCTGCTGCTGCAAGCCGCAACCAACAGAGACTTGCCTCTGCCGGTGATTGCTTACAGTTGGGAGGCCGGCGGGCAGAAGGTCCTTGACGCGTTTAAGGAAGGCGCGTTCGACACCCTCAGCCAGCCTCTGGACGTACAGCAACTGCGATTTGCACTGGGCCGGGCATGCCGCCGGGTGGATCTGGCCCGCGAACTGGTTGAAGCGCGGAGACTTCTTGGCGCGGGCCGGGTGGAAGGCCTGCTGGGAAACAGCAAGGCGATGGAGCGCGTCAGTGAAGTGACTCGGAAAGTCGCCGAAGTGTCCACAACGGTTCTGCTTACCGGTGGGAGTGGCACGGGAAAGGGCGTGGTCGCCCAAGCCATCCATCGCCTGAGCACGAGGTCGGCCAAGCCATTCGTCGCCTTCTCGGTCTGCAGTTTCCCTGATACTTTGATCGAAGATGAGCTGTTCGGGCACGAAAAGGGCGCTTTTACTGGGGCTGGGCAAGCGCGCCGCGGACGATTCGAGGAAGCTAACGGGGGAACCATTTTTATCGACGAAATTGGCGATTTGGCGCTTCCCTTGCAAGCCAAGCTGTTGCGTGCGTTGCAGGAGCGCACCGTGGAACGCCTGGGGTCGAATGTTCCGCGGCCGTTAGATGTTCGCGTGATCTGTGCCACCAACCGAAATCTGGAAAAGATGGTGGAAGACGGCGGGTTTCGCCAGGATCTCTATTTCCGTATCTCGGTGGTGAAGATCCAGATTCCCTCTTTGAGCGAGCGGAAGGAAGATATCCCTCTGTTGGCGGAGTACTTCTTGCGCACCTTCGCCAAGACTCATGGCAAAGCTGCGCGCAGGCTCACTCCCGGATTCATGAGTGCGCTCTCGCGGCATTCCTGGCCTGGAAATGTTCGCGAGCTGCAGAACGTGATTGAACGCAGCGTGGTGTTGGCCAACGGAAATGAATTTCTGGGAGTCGGCGATTTGCCAGAGGAAATGCGGGAATTGACGATTGCCAACGACGATATGCGGGTAGGTTCGTTTCGCGACGCGGTTCAGGGGTTCAAGAAAGAGTTGGTGCGTTCGGCTTTGCGCATGCATTCGGGAAACCGGTTAAGGGCAGCCATCGAGCTGGGCATCAGCCGGTGTTATCTCCATCGCCTGCTGAATCAGTTCAACCTGGCCGATGAAGAATCGGCGCAGGAAGAGCTTGCGGTATCATCGATCGACGAATTTCACGAGCCGCAGGCTCAGCGCAAACGCTTGACAACCAGGATCGCCTAGCGGCGGTGGCTATGAAAATGAAGATACTGAAACTGGTGCGCGACAATTCGGGGCAGGCTCTGTTGGAGACGGTGCTTCTGATGCCGTTGCTACTGCTGATCGTTCTTAATGCGGTGAACTTCGGATATTTTTTCCTGATGGCGCTGAATATCACCTCTGCGTCACGCAGCAGCGGACTCTATTCGATCATGGGAGGGGCGACGCCATCTGCCATCGCCTTGCCCAAGGGGTTTCCCACGGCGACCACCACAACTGTCAGTTATCTGGCGTTACAGGACCTGACCGGCGCGGTTTTTTCTCCTTCCACCATGGCAGGAGTTCAGGTTTGCTCGTCGTCCATTCCACCTTCACCTGGAATTCTCAATGTCGGAACCTTGAACATGCAGACCCGCTGCCAGCGCGACCCCGGTTCAATCGGCAGTTTTCCACCTGCGGAGCCGGATCCGGAACTGAACGCGGGCAATACGGCTCCGGCGTTTCTTTTGAACCGCGTAGATGTGGCCTACCAGTTCTCTCCGCCGATCCCCACATTGCCGTTCAATGTTCTCGCTTTGGCAGCCCTGAACTGCGTTTCTCCCGGTGGAATCGTGACTTGCACGTTTTACCGTCACGTCGTGATGAGGGAGATGCAATAGAGCCATGAGCCAATCGTCTTTTCACGCCGGCAGCATTTTCAAAATCAGACTTCGTTCCGATCGCGGGCAGGCCACAATCGAGTTCGCCCTGGTGATCATCCTGCTGATGGTCATGGTGCTGTCGATCCTGGAGATCGTCTTGCTGATGAACACCTACAACGTGCTCGCGGATTCGGCAAAAGAGGGCGTGCGCTACGCTATCGTTCACGGCGCAAATAATACCTTTAAGGTTGGACCCACTTGCCCCTGCGCCAAACTTGATGGTCCTCCCGCGCCGCCAGGAATAGCTGCCGAGGACCCCTCGAACACTTACGGCGTGGTCAAGACCTACGCTCAGTACTCTCTGCACGATGTCAGCGGCATGACGGTGACCGTGAGTTACCCGGATGTGGCGCCAGCCAACCAGCCTCCGAACCGCGTGCAGGTCGTGGTGAGTTATCCCTATCAGGCGTTCTTTGGCATGGGCTGGCCGACGGTGACGGTCAATGCGGCTGCCGAGGGAAGGATTATGAATTGAGTGCCAGTACCGTCACCGCGTGACGCGTCATACGGTGGAGGGACGGGCGTCTCGCCCGTCCAGCCCGGCGGGGACGCCCGGCTTTCCACCAGCAAGCATGGATCGACAGCAGAACAATTATGCGGTCGCGGCACCAGGAGAGCCATTTGACAAGGAGGTATCCGCGATGAAGACGAATTGTTGGAATCGGAAGCACAGAAGCCATCGGGCCGGCGAAGCCGGTCAGGCTACTTTGTTTATCTTGCTGGCCCTGGGAATGTTTCTTGTGGGCGCTCTTTGTTTTGCCTTTGACCTGTCCAACATGTGGTTCCACCGCCAGGCCGCGCAAACTGCCGCCGATGCGGCCTGCGCCGCAGGCGCCATGGACATTCTGGTGGATGCACAAGGCGGTGGGACCGGCAATCAGGGTTTCATCCTGGGTACAAATTTCAGTTGCACAACCGTCTCGACCGGCAGCGTTTGCAAGTACGCGGCCAAGAACGGATACGACAGCAACAACGCTGCGCCCGGCAACCTGGTCAGTGTGAGCTTTCCTACTACCGCGGCTAATGGCGCGCCTCCCGGTGTGCCGATTCCGCCCGCCGCGCTTGCGGGCGCATTTCCTTTCATCCGTGTCGACGTCGTCGATCATGTCCAGACCTTCTTTCTCGGCCTGCTGAGCGGCAGCATCAGCAAAGACGTGCGGGCCTTCTCGACCTGCGGCGTGGCCCTGGTCAAGTCTCCCATACCCATTGTGATCCTCAATCCCAAGGTTTCTGGTGCCCTTGGCGGCAACGGAACCCCCACGATCAGAATCCTGGGCGGCGCGGCCCAGAGCATCGAGGTGAATTCGGACAGCTCAACCGCGGTCAGCTGGCCAGGTAAGTTAGACCTCAGCAGAGGTGGTCCGAACTTCACAGGCAGTGACCTAGGCACCTACGGTGGGCCGTCGACTCCTACGGGAACGTTCCTCCCGGGTACGACCGGCGCCTGGAGGTATCCCTCGTCTCCTATCAGCGATCCGTTCGCGCAGGTTCCAGCCCCCGCTGTCCCGCCTATTCCGTTGGTCCCGATACCGGGTTTGACGGCTGCCAACAGTTCTGGTTGCGCTACATCTGCGAGCATCCAGGCCGGGACTTGCAAGGTCACCTATCTGACCCATGGTTGTCCCGATCCAAGTGCAATCATTCCAAGTAACGGATGCCAGCTTTTCACGGAGGGCTATTACCCCAGCGGCATCACGGTAAAAAATGACGTTGGTATCTTTGACCCAGGCCTCTACTACCTTAACGGAGGCTTGGGTCTGCTGGCGAATTCTTTGGTGCGCCCTGGGACGGGGACGGGAAGCGGAAGCCAGGGAACGATCTTCTATTTAACGGGAAGCACTCAGACGTGCAGCGGACAGACCGGTTTAGTCTGCGTGGGCGCAAACTCAGGGAAGGCTGGGATTGATCCCTATACAACGTCGGGCGTGCAGTGTGCCGGTGGGCCGGCACCCGATTCCAGGCTCTCTCTTCCCGCTACCTTGAGTGGCAACGTGCTGCTTGCCCCATGCACTGGAACCTACGGCGACCCGCTGGGCCAGTACCGTGGAATCCTGTTTTTTGCCGACCGATCCAGCGCCAATGGAGGGGGCTGGGGAGGAGGAGGCGGCTTCTTGCTGGCGGGCTCAATGTACTTCCATCAGTGCAATGCTGCTGGGACGGGCACCGGCTGTGGAGCGCCTCCCACGGACTACAACCAGACCTTTCAACTCCAGGGCAGTTCCGGCTCGGCCAGCTATGTGTTGGGAGAAATCGTTGCCGATCAAATGGGTGGAGGAGGCACACCCGACGTCAACATGGCACTCAACCCCAATGCAGCCTACAACATCTTAAAGGCGTCAATTTTTCAATGAGCGCTGGGATGGCTAATTCGGGCTTCGGGAGGGGAGTGATCGGGAGGGGAGCGATCGAAAGATGAGCCCTGCTGTGCTAGAGGCTTCGCCGCCGAAGCCCTTGCCGATACGTGAGGATCAACGCGCCCCTGCGCCGCTCTCTTTCCGCGAAGTGGGATATGGTTACCGGCCGGGGCGGAGCTTTGGATTTTCGGTCATCCTTCATCAGCTTGCCTTGCTCTTGGTCGTGGTTTTTTCCAGTCGTTATGCATTCGTACGCTCGGTAGAGACCGCGCCACCTCGGGTCGACGTGTTGCCTGTGGACAACGTGCTCTACCTGCCGACGCTGGGCGGTGGAAGCGAAGGCGCGGGCAAACGCGGCGGTGGAGCGGGTAGCGCGGAAAAAATCTCCTCCGGATTGCGCGCCCGGGGCCGGAGAGGTTTCGCCTATCCTGGACCGCAGCCGATGGTTTCCGATCCTCCGCGCGCCACGCTTGGCATTCAGACCATTCTTCAACCTTCGCTCAACAATCTTCCGCTGGTGCGGCGATACATTCCGCTGCCAAACATCGCGCAGCCGCCGGCTGTGGCGGCCGCAGGTCCACCGAAGCCGGTGCTAAAAGTGCAGCCCGGCAGACTGGCGCTTCGTCCTGCCGCGGATACGCCGATTCCGGCGCCGAAACTCACGTTGCCGGCCGCTGCCGCCAGCCAGGTTCCCGCGCTCACCGCAGCGGAGCCCGTCATGCCTCAGCCGCTTCCGGCCAAGCCCGAGGTGCCTCGTGCGGCGGAAATTTCCGATATGCCGGTGGATCGAAGCGGTCAACCAGGTCTGCTGGTGCTCAATGCGGTTCCTCCACCGCCCGATGTCCCGACAAAAATTCCTCTGGCAGAAGTTCGTACCTTGTTCGCGGTTGCTCCGGGAGAGACGACGGTGATTGCCGATCCTGGCACCGGAGCCAAGGGCGGTGGACTTCCTTCCATGGCCACAGGCAGCGGCACTCCGGCGGACGTTGCCAGCGGCGATGCGCTCGCGGAAACGGCCGCTGGTGGTGGCAGCAGCAGCAAGAACTCGGCCAGCTCGGGCAGCGGCAACGGTGGACGATACGGCAGCGTCCAAGGAAGCGGCTTGAATCCGGCGGGTGAAGCCGCCGCGACGGGCCGTGGGACCGTGGCTGGAGCCGCCGGCACGGGATCGGGAGCTACAACTACTCTGGGAAGCGGTAAGGGGGCGGGAAGCGCTCCGGGGGGAGGCGGATTTCCCGGCATCACGATTCGTGGGGGCGGCTACGGAAACGGCGCCGCCGGAAGCTTGCACGCCAGTCTCACCCCACGTCGCCAAACTTCTTATGGAATGACCGTTACCTCAACCGCGAGCAGCGGCGGCGGACTTCCGGACTTCGGCGTCTTTCAGAATGAGAAGGTGTACACCGTTTATCTCGACATGCGTGCCAACGACGAAGACCTCACTCCTGCCTGGACCTTACAGTATGCGGTGTTGCAACCGCCAGCCGGCGGCGGCGTGAGCGGCGGCACTTCCGACCGCATTCGGGGAACACCTACGCCACCGTACGCGATGCTCAAGGAGATACCGGTGCTTACTGCCGAGCTTGCACCGAAGTGCGCACACCAGTTGATCGTTGCATCGGCGATCCTGAACGTCACTGGGAAACTGGAGCAGGTATCGGTGAAGCGTACCCCTGACAGCCGGCTAATTGCTCCTCTGATCGAAGCGCTGAACAACTGGAGGTTTCAGCCGGCAGAAATCGACGGGAAACCGGTGGCTCTCAAGATCCTGCTGGGCTTTCGCTTCGCGCCCTTGGCGCGGTAACCAGAAAACTAGCTGGTGGCAACGAATCCGGAAAATCCCTGCGATTGTTCGTCCGGAAATGATGTCCGATGTTCGCTGTTCGCCAGTTCATCTGTAAACTGACAAACTATGGCAGCAATCTCATCAGAGCCCTCGGCTGACGAAATGGCGACTCCGCGCAGCGCCGGAATCGCCAAAATCCTGCGCTCCCGATGGACCTTCCTCGGACTTCAAATTCTCGATCTGCTGACTACACTGGCTGCATTCCACGCCGGAGCCCTCGAGGTCAATCCCCTGGTCGCACAGCTGACTTTATCTTTCGGAAGGTTTCACGGCGTGCTTATCAGCAAGCTGATCGCGGTTGCAATTGCGATGGGAGTAAGAAGGCTGGTCTGGGTGATCAATATCTTCTATACCGGAGTCGTCTGCTGGAACATCATCGTAATTGTCTTATTAGTACTAAAGCTGAAATGAGCCTTGATGATTGCCTTCGCTGCTGTCCGGTTAGAAGTCAAAGAGAATCAGTTGGTTGGCGTTTTTGACGAAATTGGCGTCCTGGCCGAGGGCCTGAAGGGCGCTTAAAATGGGCGCTTTCTCGAAAAGAGTGAGGCTGAAAATCTGTAAAGAAAGCCGAACTGAGTGTCAGCGGCGAGGACGACAGGGCAGTACCGAAGGCCGTTGTTGGTTCTTACTCGCCTGGTGAGGGTGACTTGTCTGTTCACTTGGGCTACCTCTTCCGGTATCACTGCATCCCAAGGTGTACAAAAAATATGGCGGAGAGGGTGGGATTTGAAC
>JANXZM010000001.1 GCA_025355505.1 Acidobacteriaceae bacterium
CGCCGAGCGGTTGCAATCAGAACTTGTTCAGACGTTCCCTAAGTTTACCCCTCGACGTTCGGCGCGTCGGAGAATCGTAGCTTGTGAGCTCGCCGGAAGCGATTGATCTTGTTCGCTTATGCCGGAGCGATGTCCGAAAGATATCCATTGACTGATGTTGAATGTCATCCCTCGGGATAAAATCGTAGTCATGGCTACTCAGCCAATTCAGTCTGACGTCTTCCGACTTGATGGTCTCTTCCGGTCGGACAATCTTCCGACGCTGCGGCTGTTTCTTGAGATGTGGCCCGATTTGAAGCATCTTATCGAGCTCCGCACGCTTCAAATCCGCGCAATCGTCGATGCGAACGTGGTTCAAGGAGAGCTGAGGTGGAGACTTGGAAGCAGGGAGAATTCTCAGGCTCGATCAGGTTTGGAAGAGGCGATCGACGCCGGCGTGCTTGTCCTTATCGCTCCCAACTTCCTGAGGGTCGAAATCGAGAAGTACCTTCCGGCAATAGCTGATTCAACCGGCGCGGCCTTATTGGAAGTTGAACGGGAGTGGCAGCTTTTCCAGGCCAAGCTGCATTTTTATCAACCTTCTTCTCAGGTGGCTAACGGTTTGGTCGCTGATCCGAAGGACTTACCCTACAAGCACGCGAGTGATGAGCTCTCGTTGCCCGTCTACACGCGCGACGCGCACCTGAAGAAGATGGGCGCACCCGTGGTGTGGGTCTGCATTGATGCAACGTGCCGTGACCATGCACGGGCAATGAGTGTCACGCTAGGCTTCACTGTTGGATCCACCTACACGGTGACGATCGGAGTCGAAGCGCTTCGGGCAGCAGTTCGAGGGGTTAAGAGTCTCTTCGACGGATTCCGCCGACAACCCGCCTGGCTCCAGCTTGCGATCTCTGGAACTCTGGCCGCGGTCGTGATCCACCCGAAGTCGCGCGCCAAGCTTTTGCAGGTGTGGAACTCCGCCTGTGTCACAGCAAGTCAAGTCAAGGGGCCTGTGTTAGAAGGGTTCGTGATCTTGATGCAACAAGTCGCGGCTGCGCAGTCTGACTCCGTAAAGACGCATCGGCAAATTCAGGCTGTACTCCCGCCGGCTCAGAAGGCGACCGCGATTGTCCATGCGAGAAGAATCTGTGTAGTCAGCGCGGCCCCAGTTCCCATTAAGGAGATTGTGCGGAGGATGCGGAATGAGGGTTACGTATCGCGAGCCAAAGATCCTGAAATGTACCTTCGGCGCGTGTTGCGAAAGAGCGGTCAATTTGTGGAACTGTCGCCTCGCATGTTCGCGCTGCGCGCCTAGATGGAACGCTCAAACTACGAATTTCGTGGTGCACCTCTGACACACGCCCGATCTAGTCAACAAGCTTAGTGCCGATTGCACCCGCCCCAGAATCACTAGTACATCCTCTCCCAAGCCGGTTTCTATGCCATAAAGCCCGAGAACCCCGGACTGGAGCGGGTTTCAGATGCAAGCCATTCAAACTTTTTCTTAGCCTTCAAGAAACTTTATAGAGCTGGCCGGGTTCTAAGATCATAACCACTCGTCGCTTCACGTAAATATGACAGGTCGAAATTCCTGGTATCACCGAACTCTTGGGCGGGGGTTGGAGCAGTGTTTCCCAACGTTGAAGTACGCCACTTGCACGCAGTCATCGCCCTGGGCGAAGAGCTGAACTTCACCAAGGCTGCCCTGAGATTGCACCTCACCCAATCTGCGCTCAGCAGACAGATCACAGAGATCGAAAAACAGAATAGATTTCGCCTGTTCACTCGCGATAATCGACGGGTTGTCCGGGTAGAGCTTACCGACGCAGGACGAGTCTTCGTCGAAGAGGCTCGCTCTTCTCTGTTGCACATGGAACGGGCGGTTTATTTTGCCCGCACCGCCCATGACGGAGTAGACAATATTTTGACCATTGGACACTCGCTTGATGCCGATCAATCCTGGATTTCGGCCATTCTTGCAGTTCGTCTGCCCCTGTACCCCACCCTTGGTATTCGACTGATTAGTGAGTTCTCGACCGAGTTGGTTCGAAGTGTAATGTCAGGCGAACTGAATCTGGCGCTGGTGACGGCACCCTCGGAAGACCCTCAGATCACGGCCGTGCCATTTGCTTTGACGCCGCTGTATGCGGCTCTTCCAGAGACCCATGCGGCTGCCCAAAGGGAGCAAGTAGCGCTCCAGGATCTGGCGAAAGATGAATGGATTCTCTTTGCACGGCGAGTTCAACCTGTCGTTCACGACGCGATCATAGACGCGGCTCAACGTGAGGGAATCACTCCCAAACACGCACACGACACCATCACGTCTGAAGAAGCAATTCACTTGGTTTCTGAGCACGTTGGTGTAGCCATCGTAACCAAACCTATAGGCCTTGGCTTTCGCGTTGAGGGTGTGGTGCTAAAGCAGCTTTCTGACGCCTCATTATGCTTCCAAACGTGTGTAGTCATGAGATCAGACGACGATTCTCGATTGGCGAATGAATTCGTCCGGTCATTCCTCCGCAGATATTCTTACCAGCGCCGCCCACCGAGACCGATTGAATTGCCGCTGTCCTCGCGAGTCGTCAGCATGAAAAAAGCAAACCCTGCGCCGCGCCGTTGACAGACGACTCTTAGCGACGGTGAACATGTGTCCGAGCCCTGCAATCTGTCAAAGTTGGCGGACACCAGCAAGCCTGCCGACAACCTCCAACTTCCCAGAGGCCAACTTGTCAGGACCAATCTTGCCTCCGAGGTTTCCTTGAACACGGTTACTCTTCATCTTTCTCAGGAATCCGTATCCACTTTCCCTTCGTGCGCCTGACAAAGCGGCTAAACTGAACGATTGCGGCCTCGTCCATAGCGACGGACGTCTCTGGAGCAAGCGGGAAAGCATTTGCCTCAAAGTCATCAAGCGCTTTGATTATCTCCTTGGGATTGCTACCGGCAGGCGGCACATAGACGGTCTTGCCTTCGTATTTTGGCTTTCGTTGTTCTGAACCGTCGGGCGGCTTCATGTGCTTTTTCCAGAGCTGCGTCACGAGATACGAATCGTCATTGGGCGGGTACGCCGCAAAGCTGAACACTCCTTTTTTCTTTTCCTCCTCCGGCAACGCGTCGTAATACTGATCTAGCTGCTTCAAATCGGCCTTGAGATCATCCCCATGAACAAAACTTTGGTCCGCGCGAAGAAAAAGCGGGGCTGAGCGGACTTGCAGATCGTCGCGTGACGTGAAGACCATGCAGAACGGCAAATAGTAGAGATATGCGATGTCAGCTTTATTGCTTTTACGGTCACTGCCTATCTGGCTTGCAGCCATCCCCAGATAGAAAAATAGGTCCACGGTCAAGACATGCGTGACATACGGGGCATAGTCCCTTATTCTTGGCCGTCCTAACGTATTCCAGCGACCGATGATCTGTTCTCCCCAGTCGCCATATCCGATCGTTAGTTCCAACGCCATCCGAAGGACGGCCTCCTGATCGGGACCGTCAACAATGGCCTCAGCGAGTGCCTTGATATCCGCGAGTTCCTGCGGCTTTCCCGCTCTCTCATGTATACCCTTGAAACTGGCGGCCATTGCCTTAAGATCAATCGATTCCAATTCTCGACGCCATCTCTTAGCCATGCCTCGCTCTAGTTCAAGAAATTCGCCGTTTTGCCAGCGGTTGAAGGCTTCCTCTTCAGGAGACTGTTTGTAGATAATGCCGGTGGCTCCTCCTAGCGTCACGGGTTGGCCGCCACCCAAAATGGGGAATCCAATCATCTCGATCTTGCCTTTGCCCATCAGTTCGCCCCATATAAGTGTGAGGTGATGGACATTCGGATAAGCCTGCATATCGGGGCTCTTGTAAGCAATTTCACCGACTACCTGCTCGGACGTCTTACCCGCCCTTACCTCTTTCTCAAGGTCCGCCAATGTTTCGATGTAAAACAGCGGAGTGATGTTGGACATGAAGAAATTGTCCATCCAGTGCGCCTGATCGGGATTGAGAGCCTGAAGGGTCGATTTGTCGAAAATCAGGATTGGGCCTTGCGCCATTGACTCCGCCTCCCATCACCGTTTGTGCGGATGGGGACCAACTCACAAGTAGTGTCGCACTCGGTGTCGGCAAATTCCGCACGAAATGACGCCGGCAATAGGGAGGAAAGCAAAAAGCAAGGATGTTATGAGATCAATTGCTGCGGCTTGGAGAACAGTCCGGCCACCCATTTGGTCAGGTCCTGGCTCTGTAGTGCTGGAGTAGAGAGACGACGAAGATTGAGTCCGTGAGTTCCGACAGTGAACGGGGCGTAATCCATTGGCTGCGTGAAATCCAACGTTCCCAACCCGACCCTCGCATCCAAGGGATGGGTTGAGATTGCCGAAGCCACCAGGCTCCTCAGTTCGGATGACAAGCCTGCGTAGGTGTTCTTTCCAGAGTTCTGCTCCCGCGCATCTACGACCACGACCACATAAGCGTAGACCTGCCAGAATCCCATCTGAGCGAGAAGATTCGCCTGCTGCGCGACTTTCTTATATTCCTGCAATTTGCTTGGGGTCCGATTGCGGAGTTGGTTGATGCCGAATTTTATTCTCTTCACCTGATAGGCGACCGCCTGCTCGGGACGACTACGGTCACAGAGGAGGGCATCGATGTCACCCTTGAAGTTGCCTGGAGCTGTGTTCAGGAGCACCCGCTGTCTGTTTGCCATCCCTCGCGGCATACCCGCGAATTCGAAGAACTCGGTGCCCCAAAGCGGATCGGAGAGCAGCCGTTCCACGAGTTGGTCTTCGGGAATGTCCGCAATCGAATCGTGAGCTAGTCCAGTAGAACTCATCAACTCAGTTTAGAGTTTCGCGATCCTCACTACAAGCTCCGCGCCTTGGGGAGCCCTCCGCTCTTGAGCCTGACTTCAGATAAACAACGGTCCGAGGTTCAGCCAGCTATTCCTGTTGGGAATAGGTGTCGCCCGAGAATTCATTGGACAATCAAAGCGCCTGGAATCAAGTTGGTTAACATCCAGCTGCGGTTGAGGTCATGCTATGTCTGAATTCGCTCGAAAACCAGCAGAGTCGTCCCACGCCTTCCACGCGATTTCCGGTCCTTCGACTGCGTCGTCGATTGATCTAGCCAGCGAGAAGCACTATTCGGTAATCGAGATCGCCAATCTCTGGGCGCTCAGCGAAAAGACCGTTCGCAAAATCTTCGAACGTGAACCAGGCGTGATTCACTGGTGTACAGAAGAAAAGTTGCACAAACGCGGATACCGGACGCTGCGGGTGCCTGAGACTGTTCTTTACCGCGTCCATCGAAAGTTACGCAGAGCTAGCTAAGGTCAACCACCTGGCGAAAGGACAAGAGCTAGAGAGCCAGCTCATCAGGCGCTTTTCACACGCTTCGGTGATTTGCGTTTTGCCGTTTTGTTACCCGTGTCGAGCACATTCCAGGCTTTGCGAACGTTGGCGGCGAGCTGTTCCTGACGTGCCTTGACCCACGGAGCATAGTGCTTCTCGGTAATCTTAACGCTCTTATGCCCGAGCAGCATAGAGACCTGTTCCAGCGGCAGGCCGGCCAGCAGCATCTCAACCGCGAATGTGTCCCGAAACATGTGTGGATGACTTCTCTTCGACGACCCATCTTCGCCTCGCAAGTCTGCTATTTTGAACAATCGGCGAAAACTGCGCTGCCAGTTACCGACCACGGATTTCGGCGAGCCGTTGCCAGACCAAAAGAAGTACCGCGGATTCGGAGTTGGGCCTGGGGGAATTTCTCGCAGTGCCTCCGCCACATTAGGAGGCAGTGGAACGTAAACGGGGCTACCGGTTTTTGCGCGGTACAGGAACAACTCCCCATTCTCGTTCAGCCGACGCCTTTCTAGAGTCACCGCATCTCTGATTGCGAGTCCGCTCCAGCGCATCAGTAACGTGAGAATGCGGAGGCGTGTCGCTTGGTTTCGGCATTCCACCCACCCTCTGGGCTGATAGATGTAGGTTGCGTCGATGATTTTGTCGAACTCGGACGCAGGAAAGTAATCCGTAGGAGGACCATCGGCTCTTATTCGCCCCAGCAGAACAGCGGGATTGGACTTGATCGAGCCGAGGCGCAAGCAGTGGTAGAAGAATCCAATCAACCGTTCTTGTTTCTTTTTCTTCGCAAGAGGGCCATCGGTCCAATTATCGCGAAAGCCTTCCAGATCGGCAGTCGTGATCTCAGTGATGTGTGTGAACCCGCAGGAAGTGGCCCAAGCCAAGAACTGCTTCTCGAAAATGGTGGTCAGCTTATCGAGAGTCGAGTCGGCCAGATTCTCGTTGCGCTTGCTGTTTAGAAATCGTGCCACCGCCTCTTTGACAGTAACAAGAGTCGGCTCGGGTCGAGAGGGCTCTTTTAGTCCTTTCTCCTTCGCCTCATATTCCTCTTCCAACTTGTGTTTGAAGTCTTCGGCTTTTTCCCAACTGCGGGTTCTGGCGCTGCGACGGATGAATGGACCATCAGACCCGAGTACACCGTTTATCCACTTGGGGCAGCGGCAGCGCTTGTAGTTGAGGTCGCTGGATGGGCAGGGAGGATAGTGACGGGAATAAACAGACAGCATGGAATCGGCCTCGTTGCCGAATCCATTGTACGTTTATTGTACGATTTTTTCTATCACTTTTTAAGTTGTTTAATATCAGTAGTTTATATTGGTGGAGGCGGCGGGAGTCGAACCCGCGTCCGAAAATGTTACTGGTCAAGAGACTACATGCTTATTCCAGTTCATGCCCTGGGCATTACCCCAGGACGTTCGCGACGGCTGCTCAGAACGGACAAGAAACAGTCGGCGCTAGCCTGAAATCTTAGCTCCCCTGCCCAGACGTAGCAGAGAAGAGCAGCCCGCTGTGTGACGTTCGCTCGCAGCCCACGGGCAAAGCTGCGGAGAACGGCGGCCTAACTAATTAGGCTGCGTATGCCATCTGTTGATTGGCAATTATCATTTTGCACGCGATTACGGGTGTATGCACCCCGGCATGCCTCTTGGCCGCAAGCATCTCCGTCGAAGCCGTGACGCCCCCACTGGTGGGATTAGCCTTTAAAGAACTGCTTCTATTGTGGGCGGGAAGCGGCGGGAAGTCAAATACCGATGGAGTGGGCTCGCGGTTACCGCCCGTCAGCTTTCAGTTCCCGGAAAGGCATTCTTGTTCTGGACGGTTAGATCTGTGTCTTTCAGTTGCTCCGGGATTCCCGTTACTGGATGGTGATCGTGGCCGAGATGAACTTGGTGCTATCGGTTACTGAGGTTGCGGTTACGGTCACGGTATTGCCTTGGGGCACCACCGGAGGGGCTTGGTAAGTGGTTGGAACATTACTGGCTATGGAGGTTGGTGTGAAGGTGCCACATCCACCGGCGGGGAGGCAGGTGAAGGTCACACCCGCGTTGGAGGAGTCGTTAGTAACGACGGCAGCAATGCCGGCGGTGGCGTTCGTGGCAAGCGCTGTGGGAGGCGGGAAAGAAGTGCTGAATGCCACCACAATCGCTGGCGGTGTCTGTTTGTGATCTCCGCAGCCGACCAGTGCGAACATCATGGCTGTACTAAGCAGGCCCCTTGAAATCCAGCGGAGAGTCGATTGGCGAAAGGTCATGGGATGATTCGATGCGTGTGGAACGGAAAAAGTCTAGCATGGGCGGCGCGTCCTCGCGCTTGGGATCCCAATGTCATAGAGCGAACTCGGCGGTAGAAGGTTTGGTAACGCCTTTCTTTTGACTTCTCTGGAGAACGGTTCTACCATTGCCGCTCGACGGGCGGGGGGCCCTCTTCCACTGATCAATCACACCATCTCGCACTATCGCATCATCGAGAAACTGGGCGGCGGCGGGATGGGCGTGGTATACAAGGCGGAAGACACGCGCCTGCGCCGCTTCGTTGCCTTAAAATTCCTTCCTGAAGACGTCGCCAAAGACCCACAATCGTTGAGCCGATTCGAGCGGGAAGCGCAGGCTGCTTCCGCCCTCAACCATCCCAACATCTGCACGATCCACGACATTGGCGAGCACGAGGGGCGGGCATTCATTGCCATGGAATACCTGGATGGGGTGACGCTGAAGCACCTCATTGCCGGGCGTCCGCTGGAGACCGAGCAGTTATTGTCGTTGGGTATCGAGATTGCCGATGCGCTGGATGCGGCGCACGCGGAAGGCATCGTGCACCGCGACATCAAACCGGCGAATATCTTTGTGACCAAGCGCGGGCACGCGAAGGTTCTCGACTTCGGGCTGGCGAAGGTCTCGGGGCAGCCGACACGGGCCGAGAAAGAGGGGGCCACTATGGCTACCCTCGACGAGCAACATCTGACCAGTCCGGGGACGGCGCTGGGCACGGTGGCTTATATGTCGCCGGAGCAGGCCAAGGGAAAAGAACTCGACCCGCGCAGCGATCTGTTCTCGTTTGGAGCGGTGTTGTATGAGATGGCGACGGGGACGCTGCCGTTCCGGGGAGACACGTCGGCGGTAATTTTTCACGCGATCCTGGAGCGGGCGCCGACGGCTCCGATTCGATTGAATCCGGATGTTCCGCCGGAGCTGGAACGGATTATCAACCGGGCGCTGGAGAAGGACCGGGAACTGCGATACCAGCATGCGTCGGAGATGCGGGCCGAGCTGCAGCGGCTGAAGCGGGATTCGGAGTCGGGGAAGAGGATTGTGGCGCAGGATGCGCCGGAGGCTGAGGGCCAGGGTTCTTCGCAACCATCGAGTCAACCATCGAGTCCGCCGTCAAGCCAACGATCGAGCGGCAAGGCTGAAGCCGTGCCCTCGTCGGTGTCGACGTCGCGGGCGGGGGCGCCCGCGCCACACGAGCCTGCCGAGTTGCGCTCGACTGTCCCTACGGGGGCTTTGGTGGCGGCCGGACTTCTTCTGGTGGCGATGATTGCCGGCGGGTTTTAGCGGATTTCGTCAACACTACGGGCGATCCGGTATTCGACGGGACACTGAAGCAGGCGCTGGCAGTGCAGCTTGAGCAATCGCCGTATCTGAACATCGTGCCCGATCAGACGATCCGCAAGGCGCTGCAGTTCATGGGGCGCTCAGCAGACGAGCGGGTCACAGGCAGCGTGGCGCGGGAGGTTTGCGAGCGGGAGAACATCAAGGCGATGCTGAGCGGCTCGATTGCTGCACTCGGCAGCCAGTACGTCGTGGCGCTCGACGCCACCAACTGCGCCACCGGCGATTCACTCGCCCGCGAGCAGGTGACGGCGGCGACCAAAGAGGCCGTGCTCCCGGCGGTGGGTAAGGCGGCGTCAAGCTTGCGGGCAAAGCTGGGCGAGTCGTTGGCTTCGATTCAGAAGTTCGACACGCCGGTGACCGAGGCGACAACCTCGTCGCTGGAAGCGTTGAAGGCTTACGCGGCGGCCGACGAGATGCGCAATGGCGGAGGCGAAACCGAATCCATTCCTCTGTTTCAGCACGCCGTCGAGTTGGACCCGAATTTTGCCTTGGCCTATGCGCGCCTGGCGGCCATTTACAGCAATGTTGGGGAAGAGGATCGAGAGTTGGAAGCTGCGAAGAAGGCCTTTGACCTGCGGGAGCGGGTGAGCGAACGCGAGAGGTACTACATCGCCGTGCACTACTACTTTGCGACGGGAGACATAGAGAAAGTAAAGGAAACCCTGGAACTGGCCACCAAGGCGTATCCGAATGACTCGACCGCCTTCGGCAACCTAGCACTGGTTTACAACCTTTTTTACGGCCAGTTTGAGAAGGCGATACCAATGGCGAACGAATCTTCCCGCCTGGAGCCCGTGTCGCCGTATGGCTACCTGCACACTGCACTAGCGTACATGGCGCTGAACCGGCTGGAGGAAGCACGGTCCATCCTGCAACGGGCAGTCGATGCCAAAGCGGATAACCTGTTCATCCACCAGTTGCTGTACGATCTGGCTCTCTTGAATGGCGATGCCGGCGGAATGCAACGACAACTGAAGTGGTCAGAGGGGAAACCCAGCGAATACTTATTGCTTAACGAAGCAACCAGTGCGGCTGCGGCGCACGGGCAAATGCAGAAGGCTGGGGAATTGATGGAGCGGTCGGTGCAAGTGAGCGAGCGCTTGGGTTTCAAGGGAACGACAGCGGCTACCCAAGCAAACTGGGCGGTGACGCAGGTGGAAGTGGGGAATGCTTCGAAGGCGCGAGAGCTGGCAGCGTCAAGCTCCGCCTTAGCGCATGGCCGGGGCAACCTGGGGTCGGTGGCCGTGGCGTTGGCGATGACCGGAGATGTGGGTCGCGCCCAGGCCATTGCGGACGACCTGGGTCACCGCTTTCCAGACGACACGATCTTGCACCAGGTAAGCATTCCCGGAGTGCGAGCGTTAATCGAGTTGAATCGGAAGTCTCCAGATGCGGCCATCCAGGCACTGCAGCCAGCTACGCCCTACGAATTGGGCACCGCCCAGGGATTTTTTCCCATTTACGTTCGCGGCCAGGCATACCTGCAGGCGAAGCGTGGGACGGAGGCGGCTGCGGAGTTTCAGAAGATCGTGGACCATCGCGGCATCGCTCCGACGGCGCTCGAACGTTCGCTGGCCAAGCTTGGCCTGGGGCGGGCGTATGTGCTGACCGGAGATGCGGCAAAAGCCAGAGCTGCGTATCAGGATTTCTTTGCGATGTGGAAGGATGCCGACCCGGACGTGCCCGTTCTTAAAGAAGCGAAGGCGGAGTACGAGCATCTGCGTTAGGCGCGAACGCTTGGTAATTTGGCCGCTGCCAGCCGAAATCTGTTGCCCCCATCATGGATTTAGAATCGGTCATACGAGATTGCGCGTTCCTATCCGAAGCCATGACCGACATCGCCCGCCGATTTCAAACATCTTCAGAAGGTTTTCCCTGACAGAATTTCCCGGTAGAAATCAGGCCATCTGACCATCGGGTCATCTAAACTGAAAACCAGATCGCCCGATGACCCGTTTGTTTTTTTGTCACTAAATTGTCAAATTCATGTCACTTTCTATCCCGAAATACGCCGTTAAGCTGATATCAGGCTAGAGTTCAGGGGTATGATTCATGCCAATTGCGGTGCGGGGGTGATTGTGAATAGGAACCTATCTTCAGCGGTAGCAATCACGGCGGCAACGATGGAAGCGGTTCCGGCGGGCGCGGAGCGGATTCTGGTGATCGAGGACGATCGTGCCGTGCAAAAAGCTCTGAAGCGATTGTTTGAAGGCGAAGGCTTCACGGTGGATATTGCGGGGAACGGCGCGGCGGGTCTGGAGATGTTTCGGGCGGCGGCGCCGGCCGTGCTGGTGCTGGACTTGAGCTTGCCGGGGACGCCGGGGCAGGATGTGTGCCGGGAAATTAGCCAGGCAGCGCCTTCGTTGCCGATCATCATTCTCAGTGCGCGGACGGAAGTGATGGACAAGGTGCTGCTGTTGGAGTTGGGTGCGCATGACTACGTGACGAAGCCCTTCAGTCCGCGAGAACTTCTGGCGCGGGTGCGCACGGCGATGCGACGCTCGACACGGACTCCGCTGACCGATACTTTCAAGTTTGGCGACGTGAAGGTTGATTTCACAAAGATGGAATTGTGGCGCGAAGGGAACCTGGTGCAACTGACTTCGCAGGAATTCAAGGTGCTGAAGTTCATGATTCAGAACGCGGAGCGAGTGCTCTCGCGGGAGGAGCTGCTGAACTTCGTTTGGGGGTACCGGAATTATCCGAGCACGCGCACGGTGGATAATCACATCCTGCGGCTGCGGCAGAAGTTGGAGAAAGATCCCGCGAACCCGCTGCACTTCCGCACCGTCCACAGTGCGGGTTACAAGTTTGTGCCGTAGTGGGGGAGGCACAGCCCCTGAAGGGGCTTCTGTATTGAGGGCGCGTGCGGCATCGCTGAAGCGATGCCATGATACGAACCCGATTCGCAGGCAGAGATCGAGGGGAGACCATGAGCGGAATTCGGCTGCGGACCAAGTTCCTGCTTTCCATGGTGGTGGTATCGGCGGCGTTGACGCTCACAACCCTGCTGGTGGTGCGGCACACCGTGCAGCAGGAGGTGCGCCTTGGGATCCAGCGCGACCTGCAGAATTCTGTTTCGGCATTCCACAACTTTCAGAAGCAGAGGGAAATCACGCTCGAGCGCTCGGCTGCCCTGCTGGCCGATCTGCCGAATGTGCGGGCGCTGATGACCACGCACGACACCGCAACCATTCAGGATGCGTCGCGGGATTTATGGCACCTGGCGGGCAGCGACTTGCTCCTGCTGGCCGATTCTTCCGGTAAGGTGATGGCGCTGCAGGCCGCTCCGCCGGAGATTACGGTTCGTCAAGGGCAGGACTTCTTTCCGCAGGTGGTACTGCGCGACGAGACGCGGCACTGGTGGTACGTCGAAGGACACCTCTACGAAGTTTTCCTGCAGGATATTTATTTTGGTCCAGCGAGCGGGCGCCAGGTTCTGGGATACCTGCTGCTGGGTTACGAAATTGACGACCGTGTTGCCAGGGACCTGAGCCGTGTGGCCGCAAGCGAAGTGGCGTTTCGTTATGGAGATGTAATTGTGCGGAGCACTCTGAAGCCAGCCCAGGAATCGGAGTTGCTGCGCGTGGCGCCGAGAGCGGCCGCTGGAGGCCCGCCCCAGGGGGATCAGATCCGGCTGGGCGAGGAGCGATTTTTGGCGACGTCGGTGGATCTGCCTACGCCGGGTACACCAGCGCTGAATCTGTGGGTGTTGAAATCGTTCGATCGGGCAACCGCATTCTTGAGCAGCTTGAATGAGTTGCTGCTGGCGCTGGGTCTGGCGGCGGTGTTGGCGGGGAGCCTGCTGGTTTTTCTGATCTCGCATACCTTCACGCGACCGCTGGAAAGTTTGGTGGCGGGGGTGCGCGCTCTCGATCTGGGAGATTACGAGTATCCGCTGCATGCGCGCGGCGGTGACGAAGTCGCAGAGGTGACCGGAACGTTCGATCGGATGAGAAAGAATCTGCAGAAAACACAAAGACAGTTGCTGGATGCGGAACGGCTGGCGACGATCGGGCGGATGGCGAGTTCGATCTCGCACGATCTGCGGCATTCGCTGGCGGCGGTGATGGCGAATGCGGAATTCCTTTGTGAGAGCAACCTGACGCCGGGTCAGCGCGAAGATCTTTACGCCGAGATACGGATTGCGGTCAACCAAATGACGGACTTGATCGAGTCGCTGCTGGAATTCTCGCGTACACGAGAGTCGTTGCATCCCTCCTACGGCGACGTTCGCTCGGCGGTGGATCGAGCGGTGCAGGGGGTGAAGGCGCACCCGGAGTTCCAACGTATACGGATTCGGATTTCCGGGGATGGATCGACGGAGGGCTGGTTCGACTTCAAGAAACTGGAGCGTGTTTTCTTGAACTTGCTGCTGAACGCGTGCGAGGTGGTGCCGGCGGAATCCGGGAAAATCAATATCGGGCTGAGACGCAAGGGCGAGAGTCTGGAAATTCGCATCGAGGACAATGGTCCCGGAATTGCGGACGCGGTGCGTGACCGGCTGTTCGAGCCGTTTGTAAGCCACGGCAAGGAAAATGGCACCGGGATGGGATTGACAGTGGTGCAAAAAATTCTGCAGGATCACGGGGGCGAGGTCGCGGTGGAGCGGACGTCGCCTTCGGGAACGACGTTCCGCGTAAATATCCCGCTGAATCCCTCGGCGGAAAATATTTTGACGGCCCGGCATGCTATGTAAACCGCATGATTTCTGCTGGGAAACTCCAGGACTGCAGATGCGAAATGCGGACTCGAAATCCAGGTAGTGTCGTATTTAACCACGAAGGACACGAAGGGAATGCGAAGTGCCGCGAAGGAAACCCTCGTGGGGATTCACATTTTGGTGTGACTTCGTGTCCTTCGTGATAATGAATTCGGGACGCTATCGAAATCCAAGACTTAAGTAAGCAGGGACAGGGGCAGGAGGCGATATGAAGATGACGCGCTGGTACGAATGGTTGCGCTGTGGGTTGCTGATGGGTGCGATGGCATGGACCGCATCTGGCGTCGCGCAGGAAGCTGCGAAACCGGCAGAGGCAACTTCTCCGCGGGCATCGAGTGACTCGGTTCGCGAGTTGCGCGAGCAGGTGCGCGAATTGCAGGCGGCGGTTGCCGCGATGCGTTCCGACTGCCAGCGAGCCCGCGTGGAAACGGCCGAACTGCGCCGGAAGATCGACGAAGTTCGCGCCGGAACAGGGCTGCGTGAGGCGGTGTTGAGGAACGCGGTGGCAAAGTCAGAGACGACCACCTCCAAGGTAGCTGCGGAAAGCTTGCAGAACGGGGCGCCAGAATTTCAGGAACAACGAGAAGATCGGGAAAAGGGAGAGCGCTCGGCCAGCCTGGAAGAGGAATACCAACTGCTGAGTGGAAAAGTGGACGATCAGTATCAGACGAAAGTGGAAAGCGCGTCGAAGTACCGGTTGCGGCTTTCGGGCATCGTGTTGATGAATCTGGTGAGCAATCAAGGCGTGGTGGATAGCATCGATCTTCCGACACTTGCGTATGCGCGGCCAGCGGGGGGGTCTGGGGGCAGTTTCGGGGCGACGTTGCGACAGTCGGAGATTGGGTTCGAGGCTTTCGGGCCAAGTGTGGCGGGTGCGAAGACGAGGGCGGACCTGCAACTGGATCTGGCTGGCGGGTTTGCGACGGTTCCCAACGGGACCAACTCCGGACTGCTGCGGTTGCGGACGGGCACGGTGCGGATGGATTGGAAAAACACCTCGGTTGTGGCCGGGCAGGATGGGATTTTCTTTTCACCCAACTCCCCGACATCGTTTGCCTCGCTGGCAGTTCCGGCACTCTCCTATGCGGGAAACTTGTGGAGTTGGGTGCCGCAGATACGGGTGGAACACAGAGTGGTGTTGGGGGATGAGTCTACCCTGACGTTTCAGGGAGGGATTCTGGATCCGTTGAGCGGGGAAGTGCCACTCACAGGTTTTTACCGGCAGGCGGGGTCCGGGGAGTCGTCGCGTCAACCAGCGTACGGCACACGCATCGCATGGACGCGGAATGTTTTCGGACAGTCGTTGCGGGTTGGTGTGGGAGGATTCTACAGTCGGCAGGATTATGGTTTCAGCCGGAAGGTCGCTGGCTGGGCCGGAATGACGGACATCGAATTGCCGATCAACCACCACTTTTCATTGAGCGGAAAACTGTATCGCGGAAAGGGCCTTGGCGGATTATACGGCGGAATCGGACGCAGCGCGTTGTTCAGCGGCGATCCGGCATTGGCCAGCACGGAGGTACGAGGGTTGAACGCGGTCGGCGGCTGGGCGCAGTTGAAATACCGGCCCGCGAATAAAGTAGAGTTCAATGCTGCGTTTGGGATGGATAATCCTTATGCCTACGACCTGAAGTATTTTCGGTACTCGCAGGCGTACGGAAATCCAACGCTGGCGAGAAATCAGGGAAGCTTTGTAAACGTGATCTACCGTCCACGGTCGGACCTGCTATTTTCCGCTGAGTATCGACACCTGACGACGTATACGATTACCAATGGCGGGAACAGCGCGGGCCACCTCAATCTGATGATGGGCGTTCTTTTTTAGCTAGGTTGATGGGAGTGGCACGGCAAGAAGCCTCGTTAGAAGTTACGATGAGCCATCAACGATGAGCCATAAAATAATTCTGATCTGGGTCGCGATGTTGTCAGCTGGTGTGGCCGGATTGCACGCACAGGCCTGGACGCAGGTAACCACAACGACGGTGCGCGGGCACGTCGAGGTCATCGGCTCAAGGGGTGCGGGGACGCGGCATGGGGCGATTCCTGGCACGGTAGTGTGGCTGACGCCGATGACGGGAGCGGGAATCGAAACAACTACGGCAGCGGCCAGTCCGCAGGGAAGTTTGCCGGCAAACCCGCGGCTGGTACAGAAAAATAAAAGTTTCGATCCGCACATCCTGGTGGTTCCGGCGGGGTCGATGGTGGAGTTTCCCAATCGCGATCCATTTTTCCATAACGTTTTTTCACTTTTTGAAGGCAAGCGGTTTGATCTTGGTCTGTACGAGGCTGGTACCTCGCGCATGGTGCGATTCGACCGGCCCGGGATCAGCTACATTTTCTGCAATATTCATCCCGAGATGAGCGCGGTTGTCATTACTCTGGCGACGCCACTGTATGCCATTTCAAATGTGGACGGGCAACTTAGCATGGCGGGCGTTGCCTACGGTCGTTACATGTTGCACGTCTGGAGTGAGGGTATGGGGCAGGAAAATGCGCAGCCGCTTACTCGAGAGATCACTATCGGGGAGAACGCTTCGTCTTTGGGGGTGATTATAGTTCCGAAAGCGAACGGACAGCGCATGGCGCACAAGAATAAGTATGGCCGCGAGTACGATGAACCGACGCCGAACAACTCTATTTATAAGCAGCAACCATAGGCAAGGACACACAAAGTCACGCTATGAAAATCGACAAACTGCTCCAGCGCTACCGCATCGAACACGGGAAACATTTCAGCCTCAAGGATCACGATCCCGCGGACACGCACGGGCTGGGGTCGGAGCTGAAGCCCCAGGCGAAAGAACTGCTGGCGGACGGCGTCAAAGAACTGAGTCGCCTGCAGGACGTTCTTGCGGCGCAGGACCGTTGGGGCCTGCTGCTGATTTTTCAGGCCATGGACGCGGCCGGGAAAGACGGGACCATCAAGCACGTCATGTCGGGCGTGAATCCGCAGGGCGTGGACGTGGCGTCGTTCAAGGGGCCGTCGGCGGAAGAATTGCACCACGGCTATCTGTGGCGCTGCATGAAATACGTGCCGGGGCGAGGTCGGATCGGCATCTTCAACCGTTCGTATTACGAGGAGGTGCTGGTGGTGCGCATCCACCCCGAGATTTTGGAAAACCAGAAACTGCCGAAGCCGCTGGTTACAAAGCATATCTGGCAGGAACGCTTTGAAGATATCGATAACTTCGAGCGCTACCTTACACGGAACGGCATTGCGGTGATTAAGTTTTTTCTGCATGTTTCAAAGAAAGAGCAGAAGCGCCGGTTCCTGGAACGGCTCGACACGCCGGACAAGAACTGGAAGTATTCCGCGTCCGACGTAAAGGAACGCCAATACTGGGACGCATATCAGGAAGCGTACGAGGATATGATCCAGCACACCGCAAAAAAGCACGCGCCCTGGTACGTTGTGCCGGCGGATAACAAGTGGTTCACGCGACTGGTGGTCGCGCAGGCTGTGGTGGATGCGTTGGAGGGGATGAATCTGAAGTATCCGAAGGTGAACGGCGGCGAGAAGGCGGCACTGGCCGAAGCGCGTCAACAACTCGAGAATGAGTGAGGCGTTGAGCTAGTGCTCGCTGGGGGAAAGCCGGGCGTCCCCGCCTGGCCACACTGGACGGGCGAGACGCCCGTCACTCCATGGCGTCATTTCAATACCACAGGCAGCACCCGATCATAGGGCTGAATGGTGACGGTCAGGGCTTTGCGCTGATCGAATGCCTCTTTCGTGACCTTGAAACTGACAATCATGGTTCCTTTCTTTTCGGTTCCGGCTGGCAGCTTGGTTTCGGGCGAAAGCGGCGGCTCGGAACTTTCTTTCAAACTCGGAAACGCCTGGAAATAGCGGTCGAGATCCACGGCAGAAGCGGCTTCATCGTCGAAGGTTTTGTCGTCGGCGGTGGTGAGCTGCGCTTTGACGGTGTGAATCCACAGCGGTTTGTCGGCTGTATTCCGCAGCGTGAAAGTGACAGCGGCCAGGATCATGTTCTGGCCGGGCACTTCGGCCGCAGTGACGAAATTGACGGAGCCCGCGCCCTGCGGTTTCTGCCGCTCCTTGAAAGCAAAGATTCCCACAATCACAGCGACAGCAGCAATGCAGATCAGGACAATGCCCGCGGGCGGAAGATTGCGCTTGGCGGTTCCGAATTCGTCGCCGATGTGAAACTCGGTGATCGGCTGGGGTGGGGGCGGAGGCTGCGGCGGAAGAGGCGCGGGCTGATCGGACATGGAGAGATTGTAGATGACCTCTGACTTTTGGTATCCCAGTTCTGCCGCACTTCCGCAATGTGGCTCCGACTATGTGTACGCGAGGGGGCAGAGCCTTACGTCCGCGCAGTACAGTGACTTTGGTTACCTTGTCACGTGTGACAGAGGCTGCGACGATGCGGGAGATTCTTTTTGGGAGGTACTTGGCGGTGAATCGTAAAAATCTCATTACCGCGTTGGCTTGCGGACTGCTGATCTTCAGCATGCTGGGCTGCGGAATATCCAACCACTTGCAGTCCATTACGCTATCGGTTGCGAATACAGGCCCGAACGCGGGTACTGGTTTCACTATGTACCCTGGAGCGCCGGTACAAATGTATACGTGGGGGATCTACAGTAGCGGGAAGGAAAAGCTGCTTTCCGGTACTGGCCTTAAATATCAGATATTGAGTACCCCGTTTGGTTTTGCTGAAACCGGTACATTCGGCGACCCGAACGCCACCCCGCCGCAGACCGTTCAGTTAAGCGCGGACGGACAGCTCACGCCCATCACGCCCCCTGCTTGCTCCTTTGTGGATGTCGCAACGACCGGAACGACCCCGGCCTTTCAAACGACAGGTTGGTATATTGTTACGGCTACCTATGGTGGACAAACTACTCCGCCCGGCGCTGTCTATATGTCTACTGAGGGTCTTTCCGCTACCACGACGAACCCGACCGGAGAATGTGGCCCGCAGCCGAAGTAGTCCGGCATTTGATTCTTCATCCGCGGGGACGGCTGCATGAATGCCGTCCCCGTCTCCATTTAGAGCTGTTGCGCTCTGCCCGAACCGACCATTGTCAGCACTCCGTTTGAGCGTCCCGCCCGCGACCTTATATAATTCAAAGTTCGTCTATGAATGCAATCGTCGCCTATGCTTTTCATTTCCATAATTGAAGTCGTGCCCGGATGAAGGTTCGCACCGGGATTGAGGTATCGAGCCAATCCGACATTGGCTGCCTACGCACCAACAACGAAGATTCTTTTGGCTATTGGGAGCCGGAGGACGACGACCAGTTTCTGCGTAAGGGACGGCTGGCGGTTGTTGCGGACGGTATGGGTGGCTACGAAGGCGGTCAGGAAGCCAGCCGGCTGGCTGTGGAAACACTGATGGCGGTCTATCGCGACTATGGCGGCGACGACCCGCAGGCAGCGCTGGTCGAGGCTTTGCAGGCGGCTCACGAGCAGATCCGGCAATACAGCTTTGCGCATCCGGAACTGCGGGGGATGGGAACAACCTGCACGGCGGCGGCGATCGTCAGGGTTGTGGACGGGAGTGCGCAGTATGACGCGCTCTATTACGTGCATGTCGGGGACACGCGGCTCTACCTGATCCGCAACGGCCAGATTACCAGGGTAACGCGCGACCACTCCTATGTGGGACGGTTGGTGGAGGCGGGAATGATTAGCGCGGAACAGGCGGAAACTCATCCGCAACGAAACATTCTGACTGCGGCTTTAGGCACCAACCCCGATCTCGTGATGGACTCGCCCGGACGACCGGAGCCTCTGCGCCCGGAAGACGTGCTCCTGATCTGTAGCGACGGATTGTGGGGGCAGATGCGCGACTCGGAGATTCTTGACGCTGTGGAAAACAAAAGCGCGGAGCAAGCGGGCCGCAAGCTGATCGATCTGGCTCGAGAACGCGGCGGGCCGGATAATATCACGGTCGAGATTTTGCGCTTGCGCTGACGTGGTTGCGACTTGCCTCTTTCGCTTTCCTTGAAATTCGTTTCTAATACTCCGCTATGATCCGCAGACTCTTGTGGTTGGGGTCCAGTCTCTTTTTCCTTACAGCTTTTCTCCTGCTGGCTTTCGCGGCCGATCGTAATTCGGATCGAGAAATCGCAGATCGTCTGATTGCTGAAGCCCTCAAGCCTTCGTCGCTGGAAACGAATCTTCGCCGATTGAGCGATGAGATTGGCGGACGTGTACCCGGCACTCCGGCCTTCCGGCGCGCGGCGGACTGGGGCGTGGCGGCGTTTAAAGATGCTGGCGCCGACAGCGTGCACACCGAAGAGTTCACCATCCAGCATTCGTGGGCGGAGGGCGCGACCGAGATGACGGCGTCGCTCTATTCTGGAACTACTTTTCCCGTCCACGCAGTATCGGTTGCGTGGGCGCCGGCGCTGGCTGCTGCGAAGCATGTGCCGATTGTGGATGTGGGAGAAGGTTCTGCCGCCGAGTTTGCCAAGGTGGGGGATGTTGCGGGAAGAATCGTGCTGGTGCACACCAAATTGCTGGCGACCTGGGACGATCTTTTCGGCGAATACGAACGGGCGCCCGCGATAATTGCGCTAGCGGTGAAAGGGAAGGCCGCGGTGATCGCCTTCATGTCCACACGCGAGCACCAGATTCTTTATCGTCACACGAATTCCGTAGCCGGCGAGATTGATGCGCTGCCGCAATTAATAGTGGCGCGCCAGGATGGGGAGCGGATCGCCCGCTTGCTGGCGTCGGCAAACCCGGTGTGGGCCAATCTTTCGATTCCCAACAAAGTTGGCGGTGCGATCAAGACCTGGAACGTGGTGGCGGAAATTCGCGGCAGCGAGAAGCCCGACGAGTTTGTCGTGCTCGGCGCGCACCTGGATTCCTGGGAACTGGGAACAGGTGCACTCGATAACGGGTGCAACGCCGCGTTGGTGATCGATGCCCTGCGAGCGACCAAGGCATCGGGTCTGAAGCCACGGCGGTCCATACGCTTCATCCTGTTTTCTGGCGAGGAGGAAGGATTGATCGGGTCGCGGGCCTACGCGACGGCGCATCGCAGCGAGCTCGACAAGGCGGCTGGAGTAGTCATCTTTGATTCTGGTACCGGAAAAACGACCGCGTTTTCAACCGGAGGGCGCAAAGACGTTATTCCGGCGGTGGAGTCGATATTGGTGTCGCTGGAGCAATTCGGCGTCACGAAAGCGGTTCCGACTGCCGAGTCAGGCACGGATCACTTCGACTTCATGCTCGAAGGCGTGCCTACGTTTGTCGCCGACCAGGTGGAGGCGAATTATCTGGAGAATTACCACGCGACTACTGACACGTTCGACAAAGTGGATTTCGTGCAGCTCAAAAAGCACGTGGCCGAAGCGGCGGAACTCAGCTTTGCCCTGGCGAACGCCGCCGGTCGCATCGGCCCGCGCCTGAACCGCGCCCAGATCGAGCAGACCTTGCATGAAACCCATCTCGACCAGGAGTTGAAGGGCATGGGCATGTGGGACGAGTGGGCCAATGGAAAGCGAGGCAGAGAGCAGTAGATGCGACGGTTGTCGTAAGATTCCCTGTGCTCGTCTTCTGGATTCTTTTTAACCTGTTCGTGGTGGCGATGCTGGCGCTCGATCTGGGCGTACTGAGTCGTCCGTCCCACCGCGTCAGCTTTCGCGAAGCGCTTGCCTGGTCGGGAGCCTGGATTGCGCTGGCGGCCGCGTTTGCGGTGCTGGTGTTCTTCTGGCACGGGCGGGCTGAGGCGCTCCAGTTCGCAACTGCCTATGTAATTGAACTGTCGCTCAGCGTCGACAACCTGTTTGTGTTTCTGGTCATATTCCGCTATTTCAAAGTGCCCGACCAGTATCAGCACAAAGTGCTGTTCTGGGGAATTCTCGGGGCGCTGCTTATGCGGGGTCTGTTTATCGTGGTGGGCGTGGGCCTGATCCACCGCTTCAGTTGGATCACCTACGTATTCGGCGCCTTGCTGGTTTATTCGGGACTCAAGCTGCTGCGCCAGGGCGAAACGGAAATCCATCCCGAGAAGAACCCTGTTCTTCGCCTCTTCCGCCGGGCCTTTCCGGTGACGAAAGAATATGTGGGCGGGCAGTTCTTCACGCGAAGGAACGGACTTTACGCCACTCCTCTGTTTGTGGTCCTACTGGTGGTCGAGACCAGCGACGTTCTTTTCGCGGTGGATTCGATTCCCGCGGTGCTCGCTATCACGCTGAACGCTTTCATTGTCTATACCTCGAATGTGTTCGCCATTCTCGGCCTGCGCTCGATGTTCTTTGCGTTGGCGGGAATAATGGACCTGTTTCACTACCTGCATTACGGACTGTCAGTAGTGCTGATTTTTATCGGGCTCAAAATGTTAGGGTCGCATTATGTAAACATTCCTACCGGATGGGCGCTGACGATTGTGCTTTTTGTTTTGGGAGCTTCCGTCCTCGCCTCGCTACTGAATCCGCAAAAGAAACTGGCCGAGTAGCCCGCAACCGCCACTCGCAGCTCGCAGCGTGACGCCCATCAAGCACACGGTACGCACTGTGCCTATACGCTATGATAAATGTTCATGATCAGCATTCCAGTCGCCACGCCGTCGCGATCCTATGAAGTGCTCCTCGGAAGCGGCCTGCTTGCCCGTGCCGGAGAATGTCTCGGCAAGATTCTTGAAAACCGCCGCGCGTTTGTTATCACTGTTTCTCCGGTGCGGCGGCGCTGGGCGAAAGTCCTGCTGAAGTCGCTGTCGGCCTCGGGAATCGAAACCGAGCTACTGGAAATGCCCGACGGCGAGCGCTGGAAACGTCTTACGACATTGGAGAAACTGGCGGAGAAGCTTGTAAAGCAGGGCGCAGATCGCGGCGTAACGCTGATTGCGCTCGGCGGCGGCGTAGTTTGCGATGTGACCGGGTTCCTGGCCTCGATCTATATGCGAGGCGTGGATGTCATCCAGGTACCGACAACTGTTTTGGCGCAGGTGGATGCGGCGATCGGCGGGAAAACGGGCGTCAACCTGGTGTCGGGAAAGAATCTGCTTGGGACCTTCCACCAGCCGCGCGCCGTGCTTGTCGACCCCGCCGTTCTGGAGACGCTGCCTTCGCGTGAATACTGCGCCGGCCTGTACGAGGCGCTGAAGTGCGGCATCATTGGCGATCCGGGACTGTTCCGGCTTTTTGAAGACCGGCGCCGTGAGATTCTGGATCGCGACCCGGTGGTGGTTGAGAAAGTGATTGCCGATTCGGTGCGCTTGAAGGCGTCGGTGGTGAGTGCCGACGAACGCGAAGGCGGTTTGCGGCAAGTGCTCAACCTCGGCCACACCATCGGACACGCGCTTGAGGCTGAGACCCGCTATACGCCGTTGCTCCACGGTGAGGCGGTAGCGTGGGGCATGATCGCGGCTACGCACATCGCACTCTCCACCGGCAAACTGGATAGTGTGACAGCGGGACGCATTACAAACTCGGTTCTTGGTTTTGGCAGGCTGCCGCGCATGACGTGGCAGACCGCGAGCATCCTGAAGCGGTTGCGTTCCGACAAGAAGACGCGGCAGGGAGTGGTGCACTTTATTCTGCCGCGGGAGATCGGCAAGGTCGAGATCACGAGCGACGTGCCGGAAGCAATCGTACGCTCAGCCGTCGATGAGATTCGGAAACTGGCGCGAGATTAGTACCGCGACATCCGGTGGCGGGACGGGCGTCTCGCCCGGCTCTCCACTAGCAACAATCATATGAATCAAGAGATAAATGAGCGGATCGTGGGCGCGGCTCCCGCAGGCGCGCAAGACCGCGAGTCGGCGGCGGCGGCCGTCCGGGAGATGTTTACCTCGATTGCGCCGCGCTACGACCTGCTGAATCACGTTCTTTCGTTCAATATTGACCGCTTGTGGTGGTGGCGCACGGCGCGCAAGTTCGATGCGATCTTGAAGCGCCCCAACGCTCGCGTGCTGGATATTTGTTGCGGCACCGGAGACATGACTTTCGCTTTAAGGCGGCGAGCCGGTTCAGGAACTCCGCAGATTCTGGGTGCGGATTTTTCTCACGCCATGCTGCAGCGCGCCGCGGCGAAGGGGAAAGGCACCACGCTGCGCTGGATCGAAGCGGACGCGCTTCGGCTGCCGTTTCCCGATGGCCATTTCAATCTGGTGACGTCGGCATTCGGCTTTCGAAACCTGGCCGACTACGATGCAGGCTTGCGCGAGATTAAGCGAGTGCTTGTTCCAGGCGGGGAGTGCGGCATCCTGGATTTCGGAGAGCCCGGTGGCTTGATCGGACACGGCTACCGCGTCTACTTCAAAAAAGTTCTGCCCGTGATCGGGACGATGCTTTCGGGAGTACAAGGTCCGTACGCGTATTTGCCGGCTTCGGTCGAACGCTTTCCGGCGCCGGATGAAATGCTCGGGCGTATGCGTCAGGCTGGGTTTCGCGAGGCTTCATGGACGCCGTACACGTTTGGCGTGGCGGGGCTGTACCGGGGAGTGAAAGAGAGCGTTTAACCGCAGAGACGCAGAGAAGATCAAAAGCTTGAACCCTAAGGGGCACAAAGGTACACGAAGGATTCAGGCATTGTTTCTCGAAATTCTCGGCGTACTTTGGGTCTCGGCGGTGAAACGGATTTTAGCTTCTTTGGAACGAATCGGCGAATGCATCGAGATTGGTTTTCTCAATCACCCGTTCGTAGTCGTCGCCGAGAAATTTCTTCAGCCGGTCAGTGTTCATGATGTACTGGCCGGTCATGTAAGGGACAGCATCCGGTGGAATGGCCGAGATGTTCCAATTCCACAAGAACTGCAGAACCCGGCGCATGCCCCACAATCCGGGGACTCGCAGCAATTTGGCGTGCGCCATTTCGATACACTGCGCGAAGGTCAAAGGGTCGCCGCGTCCGGCAACGTTCAGGATGGTCAGTCGCTGCGCTTCCGGTTCCCGCCTTAGTATCCATGCGATCAGGCGCGCCATGTCATCGACGTGGACGAACTGGATTTTGTTGTCCAGATACTTCTGGCCGAAGGGCAGCATGCAGGGCAGGCGTTTTGCCGACTGGCGCATGCGGGCGGCGCGCGGACCCTTCCCGTTGGGCGTTCCGCGGAAAGATCCCATCAGATAATTTTCGACGGTGGCTCCCGCAAAAATGTGGGGACGCAGAATAAAAACGCCGCATCCGCGCAGGGAAGGCGCGCGCTGCTGCACGACGAGATCGCTTTCTTTCTTATGGATCGCGTAAGGCAGCGTGTGAGCGGCGAGTGGCGAGTCTTCCGCGACGGGTGCGGGCAGGTCGGAGCCATACGCCGAAACGCTGCTGGGAAAGATGAATTGCCGAACGGTGCTTCTGGTATTACGGTTGGCTTCAGCGATGGCTTCCATCACGCGGGCTGTGCCGGCCACGTTGATCCGCCACATGCGATCAACGTCCAGAACTCCTGAGCGCTGGGGATCGATAACAAACGCCAAGTGCACAACGGACACAGGCTGCACCTCGCGCAGCAGCAGGAGCAACTCGCGGGTGGCTTCTTCTTTTCCCAGGTCGAGCGGCACAAAGCGGTCAACCGGGGAATGAGTTGGGGGCGTGACATCGATGCCCACCACCGTCCAGTCCGACAGTTGCTGCACGAGCCGCTGGCCAAGATTGCCCGAAACGCCGGTGACAATGATGGTTGGCTTTCCCGTATCCATTTAGTCGGGGTCGTCTTCGCCCGCTTGGGCAGGCGGCTTTGCTCCCCTTGGAAATGGCGGCATGGCAGGATTTCGGGTGGGGCCGAAGTAGGCATCGTTCAGGTCAACATTGCCCTGAAAACCCTGCATGCTGTCGCGATTGCGTTGGCTGGAAATCAGGTTACGAATCTCCGGTTTCACCGTATCCAGCGCTAATGTCTCCTTGCTGATCAGCTTGTAGATGTAGTGGCCGCTGTTGGGCTCGGAGATCAATTCAGACACTTCACCAGGCTTTAAATCCATGACCGCCTGCTGGTCTTTCTGCAGCGTGGCGCGGCGCACCTTCTCCATCTTTGTGCTAGGCGTATTTCCCGGAAGTCCAGCGGCGGCGTAGGCTTCCTTTTGCAGCTTGTCAGGGTCTTCCCCTTTCACGGCACGGGCGTGGAGATCGGCAGCGACCTTCTTCATGGCTGCTTCCGCAGCTTTTTGTTGCGCCTCGGTCGGCGGCTGGGTCGGGATGGCCTTGGGCTTTACCCCTTTCGCATTGGGCCTGGGCTTTACGGCTGAAGGCACAATTTGTTTTGCGCGGGGAATGAAAATCCGCGCAAAGGTGGCTTGCTCGTAGGACGGTTCGTTTTTCTTGTAATAGTCCTCGATATCACCGTCGGTAACCTTGCCGGCATCTTCCTGCAGCGCGCGGCTCAGTTCCTGGGAAAGAATTTGCATGCGCGCAAAGTACATCATTTCGTCGAATTTGGGCTGTTTGTCGAGGCCGCGTTTCTCCGCCGCGGTGGACATCCTTAGCATGCGCGCATAGGCGGTTGCGAGTTGGCGACGAATGGCTGGCGACATTCCCGGCTGCAGCGCTTCGGCAAGCTTCTCAAATTGCGCGCGGCTGATCACGGTTTTGCAGGCGTCGCCCTGTTGGGCTGCATCGGCGCAGAAACTTTTCAGCGTGATTACCGTATCGTCGGGCCCAACTTTTACTTCGGGGGCCTTATCGGTCGTGGCGGAAGCGCTTTGTTCCGCCTTCGCTCCGGCGGCGGAAGGTGTAGCCGGTTGCGCTGCTTGTCCGTAGGCCAAGCCAGCTAGCAGGAGACACACGAGGCACTGGAAACGCATGAATCTGGATCCTCCAGGAAGAAATTGCGACGAACGTCATCGTAGCATGTCCCGCCGGAGACCGGGCACGGGGAGGCAAGGGGTTGGCGGCGGGCGAATCCAAAGCGATAATGGAGCTTATGCCGGAAATTCAGGCCACCTTCAGTTCCGGGTCGATGCGCCGCGAAAAACGAGACGTTGCCGGGAATTCGGTCCTGGCGGCTCTGGTGATTACCGGTCTGAAAGTTGTTGTGGGGATCACGACGGGCTCGCTGGGAATTTTGTCGGAGGCTGCACACTCCGGATTGGATCTGGTTGCGGCCCTTCTGACGTTTTTTTCGGTGCAAGTTTCCGACAAGCCGGCGGACGCCGATCACCAGTACGGACACGGCAAGGTTGAGAATATTTCGGCCTTCATAGAAACCGGTCTGCTCCTGATGACCTGCGTCTGGATCATCTATGAATCGACCAAGCGGCTGTTCTTTCACAGCGTGGAAATTGAGCCGAGCTGGGCTGCGTTCGCGGTCATGATGCTGTCGATCGTAGTCGATGCCTGGCGCTCCCGCGCACTGGGACGCATTGCAACGAAGTACGACAGTCAGGCACTGGAAGCCGACGCGCTGCATTTTTCAACGGACATCTGGTCAAGTGGGGTAGTTATCCTGGGCCTCGCGCTGGTTTGGGCGGGGCGACACTATCACGTGGGGTGGCTGCGTCAGGCCGATCCGATTTCCGCACTTTTTGTGGCGGGCGTGGTGGTTTCCGTGAGTTGGCGGTTGGCACGGAGAACGGTGGATGCGCTGCTCGATGCGGCGCCGGCCGGCGTGCGCAGTCAGATACTGGACCGGATCAGGACCGTCGAAGGCGTGCTCGAAGTGGAGCGGGTCCGGTTTCGGAAAGCTGGGAATAGGTACTTCGCGGATGTTTCTGTGGGACTGGAACGCAACTTCACGTTCCAGCGCTCGGAGCAAGTGTCCGTTGCGGTGAAGTCGCGGGTGCGCGAGGTTTTACCCGATGCCGACGTGGTGGTGCACACGGTTCCGTGGGCGCGGCGGACGGAAAATATTTTTGACCGCATCCGCGCCGTGGCCACTCGCCACAACTTCAACGTGCACGACGTAAGCGTGCAGGACCTGAACGGCCAGTTGCACGTAGAGCAGCATCTGGAGCTCGACGAGCAACTCAGCATGAAGCAGGCGCACGACGAAGTTACCCGGCTGGAGACGGAGATGCGCACCGAGATCCCGGAGATTGCGACCATCCTCACCCATATTGAAAGCGAGCCGGCGACGATTGAAAGGGGAGAGGAGATCGTGCTCGAGCCGGAGTTGGAACAGCGGCTCAAGGATATTGTGAAGGAGTTTCCCGAGGTAATGGACGTGCACGACTTCCAGTTCAAGAAAGTACGCGCGCGGCTTTATGTTTCCTGTCACTGCACGTTGCCCGATGACATGCCGCTGTCGCGCGTGCACGACGTCCAGACCTCGCTAGAGATCCGCTTCAAACATGACGCACCAGAACTGTTCCGCGTCCTGATTCATCCCGAGCCGATGACGGATAACCGGAGGTAGCCTAGCTGGTGGAGCGCCGGACGTGCTCGCCCGTCTCTCCATTGTGTGTTAGACGAAGAGAGGCCCAATGATTGAAGCTTCAGTAAATTGGACGGACAAAGACCGATACGTAGGGTCGGCAACTTCACGGCACTCGATCGTGATGGATACCGCAACCGAGAAGACCGCCAACACTCCGATGGAGTTAGTGTTGCTCGGTTTGTGCGGTTGCACGGCATCGGACGTGGTGGGAATTCTCCGCAAGAAACGCGAGACATTCACCGGGATCGAGGTGCGGGCAGAGGCCGAAAGAGCGGACGGCTACCCCGCCGTCTATATATCGATTCACCTGACTTATCTTGTTCGTGGACAGGTGACGCAAAAGGCTATGGAAGACGCGGTGCGGCTTTCGAAAGAGAAGTACTGCTCGGTTTCCGCCATGCTGGAGAAGACTGCAAAGATCACCTACACCATTGAGCACGTTTCGTGAAGACTGGCCCTCATCCGCTGCGGGGGTATTTCTATATTGCGAGTGCAGCCCTTCTGTGGGGTGTCTCGGCGACGCTCGGTCGCGCGGCATTTACTGGGCGTTTGCTGCACGGCGGGGCATCGCTCAGTGCGATCGATCCCTTAATCCTGTCGCAGAGCCGCGCAACCTTGTCGCTGGCGGTGTTACTACCCGTCCTGCTAGTGCGGCGAGGAGCGTCCGCGCTGCGCGTTCCCGGGCGCGACCTGGTGCGCTTTTTCCTGCTTGGAGTTCTGGGAGTCGCGGCCTCGAACTATCTCTACTACCTCGCGATTCAACGGACGAACGTGGCGACGGCCATTATCCTGCAATACACGGCGCCGGTTTGGGTGCTGCTCTATACAGTGGCTCGCGGAGCGCAGCGGCCCTCCGTGCGCAGAAGTGGAGCTGTGTGTCTGGCCGTGGCGGGTTGCGCGCTGGCGGTCGGCTTTGTCGGTTCGGGCGGTTTCCGTATGGATGCGGTCGGTGTCACGGCTGCACTGCTGGCCGCATTTTCCTTTGCGTTTTATAACGTCAGCGGACACAGTGTGCTGGCGCGCTACGACCGCTGGAAAGTTCTGCTGTGGGTGTTGGTGGGTACTTCATCATTCTGGATATTTGTGAATCCCCCGTGGAAAATTATTTCCGCTCACTATGGCCGGCAGTCGTGGGGATTCATGCTGGTGTTTTCGCTGGTATCCGTGCTCGGTCCATTTTCCTGCTACTTCGCGGGTTTGCAGCATCTGGAGCCGACCCGCGCCATTGTAGTTAGTTGCCTGGAGCCGGTGTTCAGCATCGTGATTGCCGCGCTTGTACTGGGAGAGTTACTGCGGCCGATGCAGACCGTAGGAATTGTTCTGGTGTTGGTGGCGATTGTGCTGATTCAGCTGCCGGAGCGTACCAACCGGGGAGAAGAACTGGTGGTCGAACCAATTGAGTGAGCCTGGCGGAGGGACGGGCGTCTAGCCCGTGCTTTGCTTGTGTAGAGCGGACACTCCTGTCCGCTGACTTTGACTTTGCCTATTCTCATCACTAAATCGCCGTATTCGCCTGCAATCGATGCCGGACGGGGACAAAGCTCATGCAACGGTCTCGGCCCACTGACCCTCCCCCAGTGAACGCGTCACGCTAACTTCTTGCCCTTCGTCTCTGGCAACTGCGTCGCCATCAAGCAAGCCAAAAAAAACCCAGCCCCGCACAAATAGAAAGCCCAGCTCAACCCTTTCGCCTGGCCCACGCGCCCGATCACATAGGGCCCAACTGAACTGAGCGTCCGCGCCCCGTTATAAGTGAAGCCTAGAGCCCGCGCTCGCAGCCCTGTCGGGAAAATCTCGCTGGCGATGATCCCGGAACCGGAGAACATTCCTGTGCCGAAGAAAGCAACCATCGTCCCCAGTGCGAGCAATGCGACTGGCGACCGCGCCATGGCATACAGCGGCACCAGCACAGCCGCCATGAATGTATACAGCATGAACGACCGACGGCGGCCTATGTGATCTGCGACCCACCCGAAGCTGAGATATCCGGGGAACATGCCGAACAGGTTGAGGACAACCAGCAGCGTCGTAGTTCCCATGATGCCGAAGCCGCGCCCACCTTGTTCGACCGGAAGTGACAAGTAGGGTGGAAGCCAGGTAAACAGTCCCCACCATCCAAACATGCCGAAGAAGTTGAGCAGGAGAAGGACGACTGTGCTCTTGCGGTAAGGCGTCCGAAAGATAGCAAAGAAAGATTCATTCCCCGGTGTTCGGAGCTTGCCCTGAGCGAAGTCGAAGGGTGCCCCCTGTGGTTCAAGCTTTTGACCTTGCCCTGCCAGCCGCCGATGCTCCTTCCACATCTCCGATTCGGGCACGCGATTCTGAATCCAGAGCGTGATCAGCGCCGGCAGGATCCCCACGAAAAACACATACCGCCAGCTAGCGTATCGCAAGACGACTCCGGACACGAGCGCCGCCAGCGCGAAGCCAATCGCCCAGGAACTCTGCACCACTGAAATCGCCTTGGCCCGCAATTCATCGGGCCACGTTTCTGCAACCAGGGTTGCACCTGTGTTCCACTCGCCTCCCATCCCCAGTCCGAGGATAAAGCGAAACACCGCCAGCATGAGCACGGTGGTGGACAAGCCGGAAGCGAACGAGCAGATCGAGTAAGTCAAGATGCTGAGCATCAGGGCGCGCTTGCGTCCGATACGGTCGGCGAGAAAGCCGAAAAACACGCCGCCGATGCCGGAAGCCAGCAGCGTGAGCGTATAGAGAAGGCCGGACGTAGCCTTCGACATGCCCAGATCGCGCATGACGTGCGTCAGGACCAGCGCGTAAAGCATGGCGTCAAAGGCGTCCAGCATCCAGCCGAGAGCGGCCGCCAGTAAGGTGCGGCGCTGTGCGGGGCTGGCTTGCTTCAGGAGTTGGATCGGGCCGATGGCCATTCGGAGTGCGATTGTATCAGCCGGCGGCCGGAAGAATCAGGAAAACCTATCGCAGGAGACGGAAGTAACGCTTGGCCTTTGCCACGTCCCGTCCGATCTGTTCTTTCAGCGTTTCGATGGAAGGGAACTTGATCTCGTCGCGCAGGCGATCGAGGAAGTGGAGTTCGACTTCGGTTTCCGCTGAAACTTCAATTGGATGGAAATTCAGCAAGTGGGACTCGATTGCAAACGAATCGCTCCCAAAAGTCGGGCGGTTCCCGATGTTGGTGACCGAGTCGAAACACTCGTTCCCGACGCGAGTGCGCGTGACATAGACGCCATCTTTGGGAACGAGTTCTTCGTAGCGCGCGAGATTGATAGTGGGTACGGTGTACTTCGAACCATAGCCGCGTCCGCGGCCAGCAGTGGAGAGAATGCTGAACGGACGCGCCAGTAAGTGGCGTGCCCGGCTCACTTGGCCTTCGGAAAGCAACTTCCGGATGTGACTGCTCGAAACATTTTCTCCCCGTAGCCGCATCTCCGGATAATCGTGCACTTCAAATCCCATTTTCCGGCCTAGATCGCGCAGCAGTTCAATGTTTCCCGCGGCCTTGTGTCCAAAGTGGAAGTTGTAGCCTTCGTGAACTTCGCGGGCATGCAAGCGCTTCTTCAGAATCTCATGAGCAAACTGGTGCGGTGTCATCAGCGAAAGATCGCGCGAGAAGGGAAGCAACAGAACCGCAGCGATGCCGGTCGCTTCCAGCAGGCGCAGTTTTTCCGGAAGCGGAGTGAGCAGTTTCAGGTTGTGATCGGGGCGAAGAATGCGGGCAGGGTGGGGGTCGAAAGTGACAACCACCGACTGCGCATTTTCGGTTTTCGCCCGCCGCACGATCTCGCCGATGACATGATGGTGAGCGCGATGCACGCCGTCGAAGTTACCGACGCTGAGCAGCGCTGGGCCGAAGTCGTGGGGAAGGTCGTCGAGTTTGTAAAAAGTCTTCATCCAAAAATCTCTTCACCGCCAAGACGCCGAGGACGTCGAAAATTTCTTGAACAGGATTCTCTTGGCGCTCTTGGCGTCTCAGCGGTGCATCTAAATCTCAAACTCCAGCTTCATCCCATCAAACGCCAGCCGCACGCCGGGCGGCAACGTGCCATTCGTCGCCTCGTGCGGCAGGTCGTGGCAGATGTGCGTGAAAAACGCGCGCTTCGGTTTCACTTCTTCCACGATTTTCAGCGACTGCCCAACCGTCGAATGCGTGGGATGCGGCTTGTAGCGCAGCGCGTCCAGAAACAGGATGTCAAGATCGTGCAATTTCTCCCGCGTTTCGGCTGGGACCTCGCTGTGATCGGTCAGGTAGGCGGCCGATCCGAAACGGAAACCAAGGATTGGCACTTCGCCGTGGATCACGGTCAACGGCTCGAAGCGCGCCCCGAAGAGTTCGACAGCGCCCTCGATCGGCTGCAGGTCAACCTGCGGCAGTCCGCCAAACTTATACTCGGCTTCAAAAATGTAGCGAAACATGTTGCGAAGAAATTCGCAGCCTCGCGGCGTGGCATAAAGGGGCAGCTTGCCCGGCTTGTGGTGATAAGTCAGGGGCCGCAGATCGTCGATTCCGAGGATGTGATCGGCGTGCGTGTGGGTGTAGAGCACGGCATCGAGCTGTGTGATCTTTTCGCGCAGCGCCTGCTCACGAAAATCAGGCGTGCTGTCGATCATCACGTGGCGGCCGTTGTAGCTGACCATCACGGAGGGGCGAGTGCGGCGGTCGCGCGGGTCTGGCGAACGGCAGACGGCGCAATCGCAGCCGATCGTCGGTACTCCCATCGACGTGCCGCTGCCTAATACCGTCAGAGTCGCGTGCATCAGCCGTTTGTGCCTGTAATTGGGCCGGGTGCCTGCGGAGGACGCGCCAGAGCATTCGTCACTTCGACGTAAGCCATGCGCAGTTCATAGAGACAGTTCTGCAGAAATCCCTGTTCCTTCGGAGTGAGGTTGCCCTTCGTTTTCTCGGCGATCATGCCCAGCGTGTCGATGGTTTGCCGCGCGCTGATCAAGTCAACTCCGGGTTGGCCGTCCTGTTCGTGCATCAGGCCGAGCTGCATCATGGCGGTCATGTAGAGCGAAGCCATGAAGCGCTCAAAACTCATCTCGAGTTCTTTCGCCGAGTGTCCGTTCCGTTCGACTCGCGCATCCAGATCGCGCGACGACTGCTGGTAGGCATCGTGCTGCGCCTGCTGCTCGGAAGCGCTGGGAGGCTCCGGGATATTAAATTCGGCAGCGCGTGCGGCAGAGGGCATGGTTTCTGGGATCGTCGAAGCGGGCGTTAAAACAGTCGTCGGGACCGCTGTTGTCGCAGTCGTCGCTGCGACTGGCTGTGGTGCTTGTTCTTCGGAGGGATCGCGAAGTTCTCCTTCGGAGGTGAACAAGCGCTTGTCGCTTACTTTGAATTCGGTTTCTTCTCTTCTCTTTTGAGCCATATGGTTTACCTGGTTTCCTGAAACTCTTCTTGAAAGTTTAGGCGATCGGGAGCGATGCCGGCTTCAGCTTCGCCATTCCCGCGCGCAAATCTTTACCAGCAGCTTCGCGCCGCAGATAACCCAATGCGGCCGGGCGATCTCCGCCGGGCAGAAGCAAAATCGCGCTGCTCGTGATCTCGCCGGCTTCTTTTTCATCGGCCAGAATCTTCGCGCCCGGTTCGGGCAGCGTGCCCTCAACCGCGAACGCTGTGAACTGCCGGTGCACGGCGCCACGCGAACGGATGCGCTCCACGATCTCCTGACCGAGATAGCACCCTTTGGTGAAATTCAGCGCACGTGTTTGCCCGGTTTCCTGCGGCAGATCGCGCTCGCGGATGTCCTCGCCAAATTGCGGGATGCCGCGCGAGATGCGGAAACAATTCAGCGCAGCCGTTCCGATCGGCCGCGCACCCGCCTTGAGCAGTGCTTCCCAAAGTTCGCCGGCGTGCTCGGGACCAATCCAGATTTGCCAGGACTCGCGCACTTCCTCGCCCGAACGTAGGAGCGTGACGGTCTTCTGCTGCCAGGCAACGTCCGCGAACTGCAGGTGTGCGAGATCGGGAACGGCGATACCGGCGCGTTCGAGAACATGGCGCGATTCGGGTCCGGTCAGGCCGAGCGCAGTGAGTTTGTCGCTGATGTCGTTGATCTCAACATCGTCGGCGATGATGTAGCGATCGAACAACTCCAACATTTTATTTCGCTGCCCGCGTTCCGTATCCACCAACAGCGACTCGGTACGCTGGAAAGCGTAGAGGTCGGCCTGAATGCGGCCCTGCGCGTTCAACAGGAAGGCGTAGACGCCGTGGCCGGGGGCGAGGTCGCGAACATTATTCGTGGTCATGCCGTTCAGCCAGCGGACGCGGTCGCTGCCGGTCACCGCGATCTTGGCGCGCCAGCTCAGGTCATAGAGGCCGCAACCTGAGAGCAAGGCATGGAACTCGGCGCGAGCATCGCCGAAGTCGGCTGCGGTGGTCGCGCCGCCGCGCTCAGTCGGGTTCGCCCCAGGAAGTGTCGTCGAAGTCATAGGTTCAATCTTTGATTATAACGAACGGGCGCAATCCGACCGGCGCGCGGCCTCTCATCATGAACTCTCATACTGAGCAGATGATTCCCACCCGCAAAACGTCGCAACGCATGACGGCGGATTGAGAACGGGTCTTGAATTACCTGAAGTAACTGGTTTATGAATGATGGAAGCCTGTGCTACCGTTGCCAGCGTGAGCGCGACGAAGCGTATTGCCGTGATTGCCGGTGACGGAATCGGGAAAGAAGTCATCCCGCAAGCTGTAAAAGCCATGGAGGCCGCCGGAGCTGCGGTTGAATTGACGTCGTTCGACTGGGGAGCCGACCGCTATCTTGCCGGCAAAGTTACGGTCCCGTCGGGCGCTTTCGCTGCATTGGCCAGGGATTTTGACGCCATTTTGGTCGGCGCCTTTGGCGATCCGCGCGTGCCCTCCAACATTCATGCGAAGGAAATTTTGCTGGGCATGCGCTGCCAGATGGACCTGTTCGCCAATGTCCGGCCGGTGCGATTGATGGATGCGTCGCTTTGTCCGCTCAAAGGCATCGAACCGAAAGATCTCGATTTCGTCGTGATTCGCGAGAACACCGAGGGTGTTTACGGCGACATCGGAGGAATCTTCAAGCAGGGAACGCCGGACGAAGTTGCGATCCAGGAAGACGTCAACACGCGCAAGGGGGTCGAGCGCATTATTCGCTACGCGTTTGAGTACTGTGCGACCAACCGGAAGATTGAAGGGTCGGCTCGGCGAAGCGTGCTGATGTCCGACAAATCGAACGCCATGACGCACGCCGGCGGCTTGTGGCAGCGCGTGTTCAAGGAAGTCGCGGCAGAGTATCCCCAGATCGAGACGCAGCACATGTACGTGGATGCGCTGTGTATGCAGATGGTGCGGGACCCGCGCGGGTTTGATGTCATCGTCACCAATAACATGTTTGGCGACATCATCACCGATCTCGCTGCGGGATTGCAGGGCGGGCTGGGGATGGCCGCGAGCGGAAACTTGCGTCCGGAGAAAACTTCGATGTTCGAGCCCGTGCATGGTTCCGCGCCGCCGATTGCGGGAAAAAATATTGCCAATCCTTTCGGGGCGATTCTGACGGCGGCGATGATGCTGGGGCATCTGGGAATGGCCGGCGAGGCGCAAAAAATCGAAACGGCCGTGCTCGAAGCCGTCCGGCAGAAGAAAACGACGGCCGACATTGGCGGAAAGCTGGGGACGCGCGAGGCGGGCGAGTGGGTGGCCGAGAGGGTCTCCAGTTCCTAACAACCGCGCGATTTCCGATCATTACTTTCAAGACACAGGCTTTCAAGTCAGAGGGAACATGAAGTTGGCGAAGTCCGCCGTAGTTGTCCTGCTATTCGCTTTGCTGGTTTGCGGAGCGTGGCCGCAAAACCAGCCGCCACCTCCAGCAAACAACAACCTCGATAAGCTTGGACTCCAGGTTCAGGACCAGTCGCAGCCCAGCCCAGCCCAGACTGCCGCGAACGAGGGCGCCCGCTCCACGCAAGAAACCATTGTCTCGCCGAAGGAAGCGAAGGAACTGTTTCGCTCGGTGGACGAGATCCTGAAATTTGCGAGCGACGACACGAGCCTGCCGATCAAGCACGGTGTGAAGCGCAGGCTCACCAAGCGCGACGAGGTGCAATCCTACATCCGGAAGAACATGAAAGAGGACAAGGACGCGAAGCGCTTGGAGAGGTCGTCGGCGGTGCTGAAAAAATTCGGGTTGCTGCCGCGAAACTTCGACCTGCCCAACTTTCTGGTCGCAATGCTGCGGGAGCAGGTGGCGGGATACTACGATGTCAAAACGAAAACGGTGAATCTACTGAACTGGCTGGACGTAGAGCAGCAGAAGCCGGTGCTGGCGCACGAACTGACGCACGCCCTCCAGGACCAGTCGTTCGGCATCGAGAAGTGGATGAAGGGATCGAAGGAAGACATTGATAACAAAAGAAATGATCCGAGTCCTGGCGACATCGAAACTGACGAAGAAAGCGCTGCGCGTCAGGCTGTGGTTGAGGGGCAGGCGATGGCCGTGCTGCTGGACTATTCGCTGGCACAGCAAGGGAAGACGATGCTCGACTCGCCGCAGATTGTCGAATCGCTGAAGCAGGGCATGATAACGGGGACGGCGGATTCTCCGTCGTTTCGCGACGCTCCGATCTTTTTGAAGGAGGAGCTGACATTCCCGTATCGCTACGGACTCGACTTTACCGCCGCGCTGCTGCGGGCGGGCGGGAAGGAACTGGCTTATGCGGGCGCGTTCAAGGATCCGCCGAAGACGACGCGCGAAATCATGGAGCCCCAGACGTACCTCGCGCACGAAAAGCTGGAGCCGATGAAGATGATCGACATGCAGAAGGACTTCAAAGGCTACGATGCCTTCGATATCGGCGCGATGGGCGAGTTTGACGTTGACATTTTAGTTGAGCAGTATGCGGGGCGGGATGAGGCCAGGGCGATCTATCCGGAATGGCGCGGCGGGTACTACTTCGCCGGGAGGCCGAAGGGAGATAAATCGGCGTCGATCGGGTTGCTGTACGTTTCCCGCTGGTCGAGTGCGGCGAAAGCGGCGGAGTTCGCGGCGGTGTATGCGAAATCGCTGGCGCAGCGGTATCAGAAGCGGCAAGGGCTGGGAGCGGACGGCAAAGTTGCGGAAGACGCACCGCCGGTAGATTCCTGGCGAACGTTGCGCGGACGGCATGCCTGGCTGACGGAAGAGGGAGTGGTAGTGATTGAAGTCCGGGGCGACGAGACACTCATCGCCGAAAGTTTGGATGATGAGACGACGAAGCAGGTGGAGGCGGATTTCTGGCCGGAAGAAAAAGCTGCGCCCGTCAAGCCATGAGTTTCTCTCTTGTATAATCAGCAGTTCCGCAGTCATTCGTCATTTCCGACCCAATCAGGAGCGCACTTGCAGCAAGCAGAGATTGGCATTATCGGCGGCAGCGGTCTGTACCAGATGCCCGGTTTGAGCGACGCACACGAAGTGCGGCAGCAGACTCCATTTGGAGATCCCTCGGATGTTTACGTTCTTGGCAGCCTTGACGGGCGCAAGGTGGCGTTCCTCGCCCGCCACGCCCGCGGGCATAAACTTCTGCCGAGCGAACTGAATTTCCGGGCCAACATATACGGCTTTAAGCAGTTGGGAGCGGAGCGCATTGTTTCGGTTTCAGCCGTGGGGTCTCTGAAGGAAGAGCACAAGCCGCTCGATTTTGTGATCCCAAACCAATTCATCGACCGTACCCGGCACCGCGTGGACACTTTCTTCGGCGACGGGGTCGTGGCCCACGTTGGATTTGGCGATCCGGTGTGCGATGAAATGATGAAGGTAGTCCGCGGCGCCTGCAAGGTTGCAGATGTATCCGCGAAACTGGGCGGCACATACGTCTGCATGGAGGGTCCGCAGTTTTCTACCAAGGCCGAGTCGAACCTGTATCGCAGTTGGGGCGCGGATGTGATCGGCATGACCAACTTGCAGGAAGCAAAGCTCGCGCGCGAAGCGGAGATTTGCTACGTCACGATCGCCATGGTCACCGATTACGACTGCTGGCATCCGCATCACGATTCGGTGACGGTGGAGCAGATCGTTTCCGTGCTGGTAAAGAACGCGGAGAACGCCGCAAAAGTCGTGAAGGCCACGGTCTCCGCGATGCCGAAGGCGCGCTCCTGCAAGTGCGGACGGGCGCTGGCGAATGCCATTCTGACCGACCCGGCCACAATTCCCGCGGCGACGAAAGAGAAGCTGCGGTTAATACTGGGAAAATATTTAAAATAGTCGTCGCTGAAGGGACGGGCGCGGACGCCCGGCTCTCCACTAACCATTGGCCTACGGAGACTCATGAGCATTCTGGTAGTTGGTTCAGTTGCCTTTGATACGATCGCCACGCCCTCGGGCCAAGTGAAAGATATTCTCGGAGGCGCTGCCACTTATTTCGCGCTGGCCGCCAGTTACTTCACCGAGGTGCGAATGGTGGCGGTGGTGGGCGAAGACTTTACGCCCGAACACGAGGCAGTGCTGAAAAAGCGCGGTGTGGACACGCGCGGCATCGAGCGCACCCAGGGGAAAACCTTCCGCTGGGGCGGACAATATCTCGACAACTTGAACGAGGCCAAGACCGACTTTACGGAACTGAACGTGTTTGAGAAGTTTCAGCCGCGCATTCCAAAAGAATATTCGGACACGCAGTTTCTGTTTCTCGCGAACATCCACCCCACGCTGCAAGCCGCGGTTCGCCTGGAGATGGATGGCGTGCGGCTGACGGGCGGCGACACCATGAATTTCTGGATCCAGGGCACGCCAAAGGAATTGGCGGAAACGTTGAAGCTGGTGAACATTCTCCTGATCAACGACACCGAGACCAAGATGCTGGCTGACGAAACAAATCTTCCGCGCGCGGCGAGAAAAGTGCTAGCCATGGGGCCGAGCGCGCTGGTGGTGAAGCACGGCGAGTATGGAGCGACCATCTTTTTCCGCGAGGGAGCCTTCGGCATCGGAGCGCATCCGTTTCGCGCGCCCGCTTTGCCGATTGACGAGGTAAAAGATCCGACCGGTGCCGGCGATTCCTTTGCCGGCGGATTCATGGGGTACATCGCATCGCAGGGCGAAATTAATCGCGAGGTGCTGAAGCGCGCCTTGTTTTACGGTGGCGTGATGGGATCGTTTGCCGTGGAACGTTTCGGGACTGAGCGCCTGCAGAACCTAACCCGCGGGGAAATTGACGCGCGCTTTCAGATGTTCCGCGAACTCACGCACTTGGAATAAGATCGTTGCGGTTTGTCCTCAAGCCATGACAGAGCGCGCAGTGAGCCCAGAGTGACCGTGAAGACAGATGCCGTCCCCGACCGCAGCGCGGCCCGCGTGGCCGGAGTCGCTGTCCTTGTGTCTCTGTTTTCTTTTCTCTACTATTTTCAACGCAGCGATCTCCTGTTGTATGGCGACGCGGTTGCGCACATTAATATTGCGCGGTGCGTGTTCGATTCGCAGACTCCCGGCCTGTTGCAATTGGGGACGGTGTGGCTGCCCCTGCCTCATCTGCTGATGATCCCATGCCTTTGGTCAGACGCGATGTGGCAGAACGGAACGGGCGGCTCCATTCCTTCGATGATTGCTTACGTGCTCGGGGTCATGGGAATATTTCGCCTGGTGCGCGGCCTGCTGGAAGCCGATCTCCGCACGAAACCCGCGGCCGTCGTGGGCGCATGGGCCGCGGCTTTCGCTTATGGATCCAATCCGAACCTGATCTACATGCAGGCAACGGCCATGACGGAGTCCCTCTATCTTGCGCTGTTTGTCTGGGCCGTAGTGTATTTCGCGGAATTTATTCGGAGTCTGCGGAAGCACGAGCTGCCAAAAAATGCCTTGCGAAAAAATGAAGATGCAGACGCACGACAGACCCAAGAGGCGCGCAATCCACTGGTCGGCTGCGCTTGCTGTCTGGCGGGTGCGGAACTCACGCGCTACGACGGATGGTTTCTGGCCGGCGTGATCGGATCGGCGGTCGTTGTCATCGTGCTGTGGCGATGGCAGAATCGCACCTTCGAGAATCGCGCCCTGCGGCGAGTTGCGGCGAAGTTTCTGTTGGGCATTGCCGTGGTTCCGGTCCTGTGGCTGGCGTACAACGGCGTGGTGTATGGCAACGCGCTGGAGTTCGCCAACGGTCCATATTCGGCGAAGGCGATTGAGCAGCGCGTGAATGCGCCGAATCCGGCGCTCCACAATGCCGGGGTCGCCGCCATTTATTTCTTGAAATCGGCACAGTTGAATATGGCGGATGGGAACTGGGGCCGGTTCTGGCTGGCGGCCGCCGTTCTGGCGATGGCAGTCGGAGCCTGGAAACTGCGGGCGCAATCGGCATCGATACTGCTGCTGTGGGTTCCGCTGCCGTTCTATGCGCTTTCCATTGCGTACGGCTCGGTGCCGCTCCATGTCCACACGTGGTGGCCATTTGCTACGTTCAACCAGCGCTACGGATTGCAGTTGCTACCGATGTTCGCGGTTTCTGCCGGAGTGCTGACTGCTTTCGTCTTTCTCTTAGGCGCGGGCAGGCGGCGAGGGGGGAAACTGGTGGCTGTGATACTGGCGCTGGCGGTGGTCAGTTATGCGTCGGTGTGGAAGGCGGAACCTCAATGCCTGAAGGAAGCCCGGAGGAACTGGGAAATTCGGCACACTTTGAATTCGGCGGTGCAGGCTGTGGTTGCTCGATTGCCACGGAACTCGCGGTTCCTGATGGACCTCGGGGAACATGTGGGCATCATGGAGCAATCTGGCATTCCTCTGCGCCAGGTGGTGAATAACGAAAATCACCGCCCCTGGAAGCGGCCGGCAGACACGGAAGGCCTGTGGGAGCGTGCGCTGGCCGATCCGCCACGCTACGTGGATTTTGTGATTGCCTTCGATGGCGATGTGGTGGACCAAGGCGCGAATCGGACCAATCTCATCGTCCTGGCGGAAATTCACGTGACCGGACAGCCGCATGCGCGCATCTATGCGGCGCGGAGTGCCCCGAATCAATCGCGTTAACCCTTGGCGGTAAGCGGCGCAAAAAGCGCCGGATGGCGGTGATAGAATCCGCTCGAAGCCGAGGCGCTCTCATGAACTCAATCCATTCAATTATCGAACTGTTGCGCAATGAGCTGGGCGTGGTGCTGAGTTCGACGCTGGCGCGGTTGCTGCTGGCGACGACGCTCGGCGGCATGATCGGTCTGGAACGGCAACTGCGGCACAAACCGGCGGGGCTGCGCACGAACATTTTTATCTGTTTCGGCGCGGCGATGTTCACGGTCCTGTCACGGCAACTGGCGGGCACGGAGTCGGACAGCACGCGGATTGCGGCGCAGATCATCCCGGGCATCGGCTTCATTGGCGCGGGCTCGATTCTGCACGCACGAGCCTCGGTGACGGGCCTGACGACGGCAGCGACTCTGTTTGTAGTGGCGTCGGTGGGGATGGCAGCGGGTGGTGGCCTGTATCTGACAGCATGCTTCGCCACAGTCATCATTTTGATTGCGCTGGTGCTGCTGGGGCGGATGGAGGCCGCGTTTTCGCTGAAGCCGTTTATCACCACCTACGAAGTGACTGGCCGCAACGTGGATGGGATGTTGCGGGAAGTGAACCGCCTTTTGGACGTCGAGAAGCTCACCATACAGAGCGTGCACATCGCGTCTGGCGATCCGGAATCCCGCATAGTGTTCGCGGTGGATTGCGAGCGCGAACAGGAGAGCGTGTTTTCTATTCGGCTGCACGAATCGAGCCTGTTTGGCAGTGTGAAGTCACTCGGGGTTACGGAACACGAATGAGCCCGCCGCAGAATGAACACCAGCCGAACACGAGGATCCCGTTTACGAAGGCGTCGGCTTGCGGTAACGATTTCCTTCTGGTGGACGGCGCGTACGCTTTAGCTGACCTGCCTGCGTTCAGCCGGAGGTTGTGCGATCGCCATCGCGGAGTGGGTGCCGACGGCGTGGAATGGCTGTTCCCGGATGCGCAAGCTGACGTGAAGGCTCGCCTGATCAACGCGGATGGTTCGGAGGCGGAAATTTCCGGCAACGGCACGCGCTGTGTGGCGGCGGAGATTTGTTCGCGAGAGGGCAAAACGGAAGTTGTGGTTCGCACGGGTGCCGGACTGAAGACCTGCCGCCTGGCGGGCAGGCAAGGCCCCACGTTTGAGTTTGAAGTGGATATGGGCCAGCCGCAGGTCGGCGGCCAGTTATCGATTGAGACGATGTGGGTGCGCGCGGTGGGGACGAAGGTTTCGATGGGAAATCCGCACTTCGTAATTTTTGTGGATAACTTCCAGGATGGATGGCAGCGGCAGGCGGCACTGATCGGGACGCAGCCGCAGTTTCCAAAGGGTACAAACGTGGAGTATGTGGCGGTGCTCGGTACCAATCAAATCGAGATCCGTCTATTCGAACGGGGTGTGGGAGAGACGCAGTCTTCGGGCACGGGATCGTGCGCGTCCGCCGTAGCTGCGATTGCGAGCGGGCGAGTTGCTTCGCCGGTAACCGTGATTGCGCCCGGAGGTTCGCAGACGGTGCGCTGGGAGAATCAAGTTTATCTGCGGGGTTCGGCGACTCTCATCTGCCGGGGAGAGTTCTTCGTTTAAGATCGAGTCCAGATAAGATCGTGCCACATGGTTTCCGCTTCCCAGAATTTGCGAATAAAGCCGCGCGCGCTCCGTCCGGGCGACAAGGTGGGAATCGTTGCGCCTGCGTCGAACGTTAACCGCGAACTGCTGGAGGCGGGCTGCGACGGCCTTCGCCGTGCCGGATATGAGCCGTTTTATTTCCAATCGATCCTGGAACGCGATCTCTACTTTGCCGGGTCGGCGGAGCGCCGGGCGCTGGAACTGGAAGACATGTTCGCGCGCGACGATGTCCACGCGATTGTTTGTGCGCGAGGAGGATACGGGTCCAACTATCTGCCGCTGGCGCTTGATCCGGCGAAAATTGTTTTGCATCCCAAAATCCTGGTGGGCTACAGCGATATTACGACCCTGGTGTGCTGCCTGGCGGACTCGGCGAACTTCGTGACCTTCCATGGCCCGATGGTGGCCAAGGATTTCGCCCTCGCCGACGGCGTGGATCTGGAGTCGTGGCAGAACGCGCTGGGCGGAGCGGAGGAGTGGAGCATCGCGGAAGGCTCGGGAGCAAGGCCGCTGTTGGCGGGACAGGGAGAGGGAATCCTCTATGGCGGGTGCCTCTCGATGCTGGTGGCGTCTCTGGGCACACCGCACGAGATTCGAACCGCGGGTACAATTCTTTTCCTCGAAGACGTTGCGACCAAGCCTTACCAGATCGATCGCATGCTGATGCAACTGAAACTGGCGGGTAAGTTGAGAGATGTGCGCGGTATTGTCTTCGGCGAAATGATGGATTGCAGGCAGAGTCCGGATCAGGATTACACGTTAGAGGAAGTTGTGCTGCGAGTGGTTGGCGATCTGCGGGTTCCGGTGGCGTTTGGGCTGCGGTCGGGGCATGTCTCGCGCGCGAACATCACGCTGCCGATTGGGGTGAAAGCAAGACTGATCGTGGAGAACACGGTGGAACTGCGGATTCTGGAAGCGGCGACGGTCAAAGAATAACCACAGGAGGAGCGGAGGACTTTCGGCTAAAAGTTAAAAGCCGGGCGAAGATGCCTGTCGCTCCGTCATGTACACGCAATGAAAGATAAACCCAAACACATTCACCTCATCGGCATTTGCGGGACGGCGATGGGTTCGCTGGCTGGCATGCTGCAAGAGCGGGGCTTTCGCGTCACGGGCTCGGATGCTGCGTCGTATCCGCCGATGTCGACGTTTCTCGAATCGTTTGGCATCCAGGTCGCGCAGCCGTTTGCCGAGGCGAATCTGAATCCGCGGCCCGATCTGGTGGTCGTGGGGAACGCGCTTTCTCGCGGGAACGTGGAACTGGAGCGCGTGCTCGACGAGCGCATTCCGTTCTGCTCACTGCCGCAGATTCTGCACGATGAGTTTCTGGTGGGGAAAGACGTTCTGGTGGTTGCCGGAACGCACGGCAAGACCACCACGACGTCAATGCTGGCGTGGATCTTCGAGACTGCTGGCCTTCATCCTTCCTTCCTGATCGGTGGTATAGCGGAAAATTTCGGGCGCAGTTTTGGGCTTGGCCAAGGCAAGCACTTTATTCTGGAAGGCGACGAGTATGACACGGCGTTCTTCGACAAAGGTCCGAAGTTTCTGCACTACTTTCCAGATGCCGTGATTCTCACCTCGGTGGAGTTCGACCACGCCGATATCTACAGGGATCTGGACGCAGTGGAGACGGCATTCAAGCGGCTGGTGAATTTGGTTCCGCGACGCGGGCGGATCGTCGGTTTTGACTCGGGTGAGATAGTGGGTGAAAGCCTGGACCGCTGTTTGCAGAAAGCATTTTGCCCCGTCGAACGTTACGGCGCTTCGGATCGCGCGGGCTGGAAAGTCGCAAATCTAAAGCTGGGCGAGGAACGAACTTTCTGGTCGGTGCTGCGCGATGGGCAAGCGTGGGCGGATTTCGACTTTCCGCTGGGCGGCGAATACAACGTCTGGAATGCCACGGCAGCGGCGGCGTTGGCGACGAATTATCAAATTTCGAAAGACGTGATTGCAAAGGCTCTCCAAACATTTCGCAGCGTTAAGCGTCGCCTCGAGGTGAAGGCGCAGGTCAACGGGATTACGATCATCGACGACTTTGCGCATCATCCGACGGCCATCGAGCAGACGATTCGGGCGTTGCGCGCTCGGTATCCGCAATCGCGGCTGTGGGTGGTGCTGGAGCCGCGTTCGAACACGATGCGCCGCAACGTGCTGCAGGATGCGCTTGTCCGCAGCCTGGCGCTCGCGGACGAGGTGGTGATCGCGGCCATCTTTAAGTCGGAAGCGATTCCCGTGGCCGAGCGACTTGATCTGAATCGCGTGATCGCCGAAATCAAAAATTGCGGCAAACAAGCGCGCATTCTCGCCGACGCCGATGCCATCGTGAATGCGATCGCTCCAGAGCTGCGGGAGCGCGACGTGGTTGCCATTCTCTCCAATGGCGGATTTGGCGGCATCTATGAAAAGCTGCCGCAACGATTGCGCGTGCTCGGAGTGAAAACGCTCGGGGTGAAGACGTAAGTGTTTCGCACCATTCTTATGCTGGCGTTTTGGGCGGTTTCGCTGCCGGTCGCGGCGCTTCTCGGGTTCCCTTGGACCTATCTGACCAAAGACATCAATTTTTTGTACAACACTTGCATGTCCGCAATGTGGATGGGTGTGCGCATCGCGGGAGTGAAGGTGAGGACGATTGGACTCGAAAGAATCGATCCGGCGCGGAACTACATCTTCATGTCGAATCACATCTCCAATCTCGATCCGCCGATCACGCTGCCGCTGCTTCCGCGGCGCAGTTCGGTGATGGTGAAGAAAGAATTGTTCAAGGTTCCAATTCTTGGACGCATCATGCTGATCGGATCGCTCGTTCCGGTCGACCGCAAAAATCGGGATGCCGGTATCACGGCGGTACGCGACGCGGTCAAGGCCATCGAGAAGGGACTGAACATGACTATCTACGTGGAAGGGAAGCGCTCGTTCGATGGCAAGCTGCTGCCGTTCAAGAAAGGGCCGTTCTATCTCGCCGAGGAGTGCAACGTACCGGTCGTGCCCATCACGATTTCCGGTACCGAAGCAGTCATGCCGAAGGCGCGGTTTGCGATTCGTCCGGGGATGGTGACGGTGCAGTTTCACGATCCCATCGAGCCCGCCGATTTCGGAGAGCGCGATTGCCTGATGGCCAAAGTGCGAGCGGCGATCAACAGCGGGCTTCCTTCGGAGTTGCGAGAGTAGCCGGCAAGGTTGTCCGCTTGGAGGTACCCCCCCTTTTTCTCGCTATATTGGAATCATAGGGCTAGCGGGAAATTCTCGTAAAGTATTCAAGAATACGGACTTATATGGAAAGTATTCAGGAAGAAGGAGTTAGCTCGTTTTTTGCTTTACTGGGGGTCTCGGCGGATGCTGACCCCCGCTGATTAACCCAAATTGGTGTTTTCAAAGAGCGCCGACAAATGGGGCTGGGCAGCTTCGGGGGCCGTCTTGGGAGACAGACACACCTCGGCCCTGACACACAGGTCGATTACTATTGTCGCCGACGGGCGGTTAGTTGTCTGTGATGGGTGGCCCCTGTGTTTGTGATGAATAAGGGTAGAAGTTAGATTGCGGGAGATGGAGATTCCCTCCGATCTCAAATGATTGCGGTTGGCCGGGGAGGGGTTTGAGGAAATCTGGGAGCGTGGTTACGGACATATCGGCGGGGGCTCGGGTTTGCTCCCTCGAGGGGCTAAAGCGGGATCAAAGCGGGGGAGTTACCGCAGGGCCTAAGCGCTGCGCCACCCAAAGACGAGCACTTTCGCACGCACACACTCAACAGGTTTGCTTTTTTGCTAAAGGAGTTACCAGACAATTGCACCATTTTCTGTCATTGCGCGATTTACTCCAACCAGTAGAATGAGTCGGCTCCAGTTTTCCGAAAAGCGAAGACTAAGAGCGAACTGCGAACTGCCAAGTGCTGCCTTCATGAGCCAAAACGAATTCGTCCATCTCCATCTGCATAGCGATTACTCTCTGCTCGACGGCGCTTGCGACGTCGAGAAACTCGTCGATAGGGTTCATGAACTCGGGATGCCGGCGGTGGCCATGACCGACCACGGCAATATTTTTGGCGCGGTGCATTTTGTGAATGCCGCGCACAAGGCTGGCGTGAAACCGATTGTGGGATGCGAACTCTACATCTGCAAGAAAGACGATCACCGCATCGCGCGTACTCCGCCTGACGGCGACACTTATAACCATCTGCTGGTGCTGGCCGAAAACGAAGAAGGCTACCGGAATCTGGTGAAGATAACGTCGGAAGCGTCGCTGCACGGCTTCTACTACAAGCCGAGGGTGAGCAAGAAATTTCTGGCGGAACATTCGAAGGGTTTGATCGGGCTTTCCGGATGTCTGAAGGGTGAAGTGGCTGAACGGCTAACGGAAGGAAACTACGAGGCGGCGCGCTCGGCGGCCGGTTTCTACCGCGATCTTTTTGGCAAAGAGAATTTCTTCCTGGAGATTCAGGACCAGGGTTTGGAGATGGAGCACCGCATCCATTCCGGCTTGTTCCAACTGGAGAAGGACATTGGGCTGCCGCTGGTGGCGACCAACGACAGCCACTACCTTTGCGAAGACGACGCGCACGCACAGGATGTGATGTTGTGCATTCAAACGGGGAAGTCCATCCAGGAAACCAACCGGATGAAGTTCGAGGGCACGCAGTTCTACGTGAAGGACGGCGACGAAATGTTGCGGGTGTTCAAGGACGCGCCCCAGGTGCTTTCGCGCACGCTCGATATAGCGGAACGCTGCAACCTTCGACTGGAGAAAGTTCCCAGCCCGTTTCCACACTTCGACGTTCCGGACGGATTTACGCTTGACAGTTATTTTGAGGACATCACGCGGCAAGGATTTGCGCGGCGGATGGAGAGCCTGAGAACTTTGTCGGCGAACGGCCGGCTCAAGCATTCGCTTGCGGACTACGAACAGAGACTGGCGCGGGAGATCGGCATCATCCAGCAGATGAAGTTCTCGGGATATTTTCTGATTGTTTGGGACTTCATCCGCTACGCCCGGGAACGGGGCATTCCGGTGGGCCCGGGGCGCGGATCGGCGGCGGGGGCGGTGGTGGCGTATTCGCTGGGGATTACTAACATCGATCCGCTGCAGCATGAACTTCTGTTCGAACGCTTTCTGAACCCGGAACGGATTTCAATGCCCGATATCGATATCGACTTTTGCATGAACCGGCGGGGCGAAGTGATCGAATACGTGACCCACAAATACGGGCGGGAAAATGTTGCGCAGATCATCACGTTCGGCACGATGGCAGCCAAAGCCGCGATCAAGGACGTTGGCCGCGCGATGGATATTCCGTACAGCGACGTGGACCGCATCGCAAAGATGGTGCCGACCACGCTGAATATCAAGCTCGACGATGCGCTCAGGGAGTCGGTGGCGCTGCAGGAGGCGTACCAGAAAGATCCTCAGGTGCGGCAGTTGCTGGACACGGCACTTAAGCTGGAAGGTCTGGTGCGGAATTCCGGCGTGCACGCGGCGGGCGTGGTGATTTCGCCCAGGCCGCTGATAGAGTTGGTGCCGCTGCACAAAACCAAGAACGGCGAAATCGTGACCGCGTTCGACATGGTGGCGATCGAAAAGATGGGCCTGCTGAAAATGGATTTCCTCGGGCTCACGACGCTCACCATTCTCGACGATACCTTGAAGCTGATCGCGCAGAAGGGAACGACTCTCAATCTCGATGATGTTCCGCTCGAAGATCCCGTGACGTACGAGAAGGTCTTTCACAAGGGGCTGACCTCGGGCGTCTTCCAGTTTGAATCATCGGGCATGCGCGATGTCTTGCGTCGCTATCAACCCAACTCGATTGAAGATTTAACCGCGCTCAATGCGCTCTACCGTCCTGGCCCGATTCAGGGAGGAATGATTGACGACTTTATCGAGCGAAAGCACGGGCGCCGCAAGATTGAATACGAACTGCCGCAGCTGAAAGAAATCCTTGCGGAAACGCTCGGCGTTTTTGTCTACCAGGAACAGGTGATGCAGGCCGCCAACAAACTTGCCGGCTATTCGCTCGGTGAAGCCGATCTGTTGCGCCGTGCCATGGGCAAAAAGAATGCCGATGAAATGGCGAAGCAGCGCGAACGTTTTGTGCAAGGCGCGACCAAAAATGGCTTCCCCCCAAAGAAAATTGAGAAGATTTTCGACCTGATGGCGCAATTTGCCGGGTACGGCTTCAATAAGTCTCACTCCGCCGCATACGCGCTACTGGCCTACCATACCGCGTTTTTAAAAACACATCATCCTGTCGACTTCATGGCCGCGCTCCTAACCTCGGTCACCGGAAGCACCGACGACGTCGTGAAGTACATTAACGAATGCCGCGAGATGGGAATTGCTGTCGAGCCTCCCGACATCAACGTGAGCGACGCAAACTTTACACCGCACGGTACCGCGATTCGCTTCGGCTTGGCGGCCGTGAAAAACGTCGGCGGCAACGCCATCGAATCCATAGTGGCGGCCCGCAAAAAGCTGGATCGCAATTTCAAATCGTTCTACGAATTCTGTGAGGTGGTTGACCTGCGCCTCCTCAACAAACGTGTGCTTGAGTCTTTAATCAAAAGCGGCGCGATGGATGGCTTTGGGCGGCGCGCGCAACTGATGCAAGCCCTCGATACGGCAATTGAGCACGCGCAGAAAACACAACGCGACGCCGAGTCTGGCCAACACGGCTTATTTGGCGTGTTCGCCGACGAGACCGCCGAGCAGGCCAACGAATCGCTGCCCAACGTTCCCGATTGGGATGAGCACGTGCGTCTTTCCGCCGAAAAAGAAATACTCGGCTTCTTCATTACCGGCCATCCGATGGAAAAATACAAAGAGAAGCTCACCGACCTGAATGCGATCTCAACGCAGGATATTTGCGCCATGAAACGGTCGACTGCGAAAGATGAGAACATCACGACGGCGGGCTTGATATGCGGCGTGCGCGTAGCGAAGTCAAGAAAGGGCGACCTCTGGGCCCAAGCGGCTCTTGAAGATATGTCGGGCACCGTCGAGTTGCTGGTTTTTCCAGAAGCCTATCGAAAGCTTGCAGAGAAGATGAAGTTAGAAGTTCCGGTTTTGATTCGTGGCGGAGTGCGCATCGAAGAGGGCGCCAATCCAAAACTCACCGCCCATGAAATTATCCCGCTCGATGAGGTCAACGTTCCTCTCCCCCGGGCGCTGCGCATCCGCATTCCTTCTGGAAGCGCAACCGATAGCACCGTCGATGCCCTCCATAACTTGTTCAACGAGCGCAAGGGTGAAGCCAAAGTGCTCTTCGATGTGGAGCGCGAGGGCGATTTCATGGTCGTCATGGAGGCCCAAGGCTATAATGTGATGCCAGACCGTAATTTCCTCGGCCGCGTCGAGGAGCTTTGTGGACGAGGCAGCGTCCGGGTGATCCTGTAACCAAATGATTTCGTAAAGCTAAGGTAAAAGCTAACTTGAGACGATCAAAAGATAAATCTCCCGATCAGGTCAGCGAAGCAATCGAGCAGCCAGAGCATGTCTCGGCCCTTGCCGGAGCGGATCTTATGTTGTCGATGATGGAAGAGCATCACCCCAAAAAAAACGGCAACAAGAGGACGGGGAATTCGGGATTAAAAGCTCAGCAGGAACTTGTCAGAATCGAAGCTCAGATTACACGCCTGCAGTCCATGCAAGGGCAGAGCGGAGACACCCCGCAGCAGATCGAGCGATTGAACCAGCGCGTAAATGATCTGCGCCGCGAAGTCGCCTCCCAACTGAACGCCTGGGAACGAACGGAATTGGCGCGTCACCCGCAGCGCCCTTACACCCTCGACTATGTCGAACGCATCTTCACCGATTGGAGCGAGATTCACGGCGACCGCGGCTTTCGAGACGACCCCGCTATCGTCTGCGGAATGGCCCGCTTCCACGGCGAAGAAGTAATCATCGTAGGGCAACAGAAAGCGCGCGACGCCAAGCAACGTATTTACCGCAACTTTGGTATGCCGCATCCAGAGGGCTATCGCAAAGCTTTACGCGTGATGAAGATTGCCGAAAAGTTCAAGCGGCCGATCTTTACATTCGTGGATACCGATGGCGCCTACCCGGGCCTGCACGCCGAAGAGCGCGGCCAGGGAGAAGCCATCGCGCGTAATTTGCTGGAAATGGCACGGCTCGAAGTTCCGATTGTCACCACCGTAATCGGCGTAGGCGGTAGCGGCGGAGCGCTCGCCATCGCGGTTGCCGATCGCGTGCTCATGATGGAGAACGCCGTCTACTCGGTCATTTCTCCGGAAGGCTGCGCTTCGATTATGTGGCGCGATCCCACCAAAAAAGATCTAGCCGCGGAAGCGATGAAGATCACCGCCAAAGATCTTAGCGCGCTCGGTTGCATCGACGGCATCGTCCCCGAACCTCCCGGAGGAGCACACACCGATCACGCCCAGGCGGCGGAGTTGCTCAATACAGC
>JANXZM010000009.1 GCA_025355505.1 Acidobacteriaceae bacterium
CTCCTCGACATCCATCGTGATCCACGGCATTTGCCCTCTGCCAAGCTGGGGCTGCCTTTACCTTCTTGCCCTTGCTTCGCTCGGGCCGAGTGTAAAGCATGTCCTGATAACGTTGTGTAAAGGATGTCATGAGACTGAACAACTACAGCCATGTCGCACACTCTTCCGCCTGTAGAGACGCGGCTTGCCGCGTCTCTACCAGTCTGCCAGCACTCCTCAAGTTTTCCACCGCCAAGCCGATGAACCCGCTAGAGGCCTGCGTGTGGCTGTGAACTCCAAAGTGCTTCTGGTCGAGGACAGCAAGTTTCTCCGCAGGGCCAATGAGCGCGCCTTGTCCAAAGCGGGTTTCGAGGTCAGCACCGCCGCCGACGGCGAGGAAGCCTTGCAGGTCGCTAATGACAGACTCCCCGACATCATCCTGCTCGATATGCTGCTTCCGAAACTCAGCGGTCCGGAAGTCCTCAAAGCTCTGAAAGCAAACCCCGCCACCATGCACATTCCAGTCATCGTGCTGACCAGCCTGTCACAAAAGAACGAAGAAAAACTCCTCCACGAAGGCGCAACCGCCTACTTCGAAAAGTCCACTCTGGAACTCGACAAAAACTCCGATCGTCTGGCAGCGACGGTAGAGACGGTGCTCAGCCGGGTCCATCACCAAAACAACCTGAATCTTCGTTTACAGAAATTAGCCGCCAAAAAGGCCGCTGTCCGCTGACTACGAAACTGACGACGGAACCGATGGCTGAAGAACGAAAGGCTGAGAAATTCCACCGGCAGCGCTAGAATGAAGTGCATGTATCACTACAATCCCTCAACCGCCCTGGAAGAACTGACCGAAGACGCGACCCTGCCCAATCCCGTCCACGTCCGCGACATGATGCTGCGCCGCAAACTCACCGCCGATCAGTCGCTCGAACTGAACCGCATCTTCCTCGAATACCAGAACTTTTTCGGCGAAGCCCAGAAGCTGGGCAAGGAAATCTTGCAGCGCCTGGCTAAGTAGTGGGCAGTGATCCTCGATCAGTGGGCAGTGGGTGGCCGTCTTCATGGCGGGGATTCTCAACACGGGAATTGTCTCGAAACTTCTTGCAAGAATTAAGGGAGTGGGCTGATTTGAAAATCAGGAAAGTCAGTAGCCGATTCATGGCACCAACCCATCCGGCGCCAATCATTTTATCAACCGTGCACCCAAAAAGGTCTATTCAAATTGGGATATTTGGCATCAGACTTGCCGTAGACATGGTTGCCGGGAATCAAGGCAGGCAAGATTTTTCGGTGACATAATAAGGTTACTTTGGGATACAAGTCCCAGATACAATCGGCACTTTCTATAGCCGAACTGTGCGATCAGACGGTGGATTCAAGGTCCAAGTGCAACAAGTGGGATTTTAGTCGGCTGATCGCACTAACAATGTTGTTCCCTGTGTCGTACGGTCCGCTGGATTCGATCCGCCCCTCTTCGCCATCTGCGTAATGACGAAAGCTGCTCCCGGATGCGAAGAAGCCCGCCCAAGCGGAGCTTGGACGGGGCACCCTCCGATTTCGTGATTACTCAAGAACGGTTGGCGACCGCACTTGAACCGTGGGAAAGATTCCCGCGCGTTCCCTGCGTCGCGCGGCCCACCGCGATTCGATTTGCACCGGGCCCTCTTCACTATTGGCGTAATGACGAAAGCTGCTCCAGGGCCAATTCTCCGGGTGCGCCACGAGACCGCGCGTCACGGGGTTCCGGTGGATGTAGCGGAGCTTCTCCACGAACTTGTGTTCGCTCCAGACATTGAAATCATAGTAGCGGGCTTGCCAGAATGGTTCGGCGGCACGGAGCGCGAGCGTGCGCGAGACGGATTGCTTTAGCGACTGCACGGCTCGTGCAAGAACGCCGCGTTTCGGTTCGCTGACTAACATGTGGACGTGTTCGGGCATCAGCACGTATCCGTAGACTTGCAGTTCGTGCTGCTGTCGGGTTCGCTCCAACGCGGCTTCGAACATGGCGCAGGATTTCGCGTCTCTCAGCTTCGGCTGTCTGTGATAGCAGCTAAAGGTCAGGAAGTGGAGTTGGCCGGTTTCCTGGTAGCGCTTTAGACCCCAGGGCATGGGGAGAGTATCTTGCTTGAACTCCACCTTCGTCTGTGATGGGTAAACAATGCAAATGTGCGGGAATCTTCCGACGAAAAGACCCGCCCAAGCGGAGCTTGGACGGGGCACCCTTTTTAAGTGTGGTCGCTTCAAAATCAGCTTCGCGCGGCGACTGGCACTTCCGCTGGCTCCGGCTCCAGTTTGGCGGTGAAGTGGCTTTGACAATAAGTCCTTTGCACTCTAGATTTCGGCGGATCGACCCCCAGTAACTCCATGATTCCAAACACTAGGGGGAGGGGGTCGTGGTAAACACGGGTTAATAACTTCGGAGTTAACAGGCAAGAATTAAGAGACAGGCGGCGCACAAGAGTGTCTGCCCCACACGCCCAGCTCAGAGCCCCCGCAAGAGCGTGGCGAGCGTGTCCATCGCCAGGTGGCAGGCGTGCCCGGAAGCCTCGGGCACGCCGCCGACTTTCTGCAACAGGTCTTCCCTGCTGATCAGTCGCGCCTCCTCGAGGCTCTTGCCTTTTGCCAACTCGGTAATCGCCGACCCGCAGGCCATCGCGGGAACGCAGCCCTTGGCGCGAAAACGGATTTCGGCGATGCGCTTTCCGTCCAATTTGAGGGTGAGTTCCAGAATGTCTCCGCAGGCGGGGTTCTCCAAGCGCGCGGTCGCATCGGGAGCTTGAACCTCGCCCGCATTTCGCGGGTTCTGAAAATGGTGGAGGAGTTCGGCAGAGTACACAGGGCGATTGTAATGCGTCGGCGGCGTGATTTCCGTCGTGTCCTGGATTCATCAACCACACAGGACACGAAGAACCACGAAGGGACCCCTCAAGCGATTCAACCTCCTTCACTGATTTCCCGTCCCCTACAATGGACGCATGCCCGACTCGCACCACCCTCGACGTATCGCTTGCCTGCAGCCAAGCGCCACGGTGATTCTAGCCAGCGTGGGCCAATTGGAACGTGTCGTGGCTTGCACGAAGTACTGTGTCGACGTGGTTCCGGAGTTGCGAACGGACGTGCGACGCGGGAATCGACTGATCATCGCGGACTCGTGGACCTCGAAGGCCAGCGAGATTCTCGCCGCCAGACCTGACCTCGTGATCGCCGCTGTTCCGTACCAGGAAGCCGCGGTCGTGGAAATCCTTAAGGCAGGTATTCGCTTTCTTGGTCTGGCGCCGCGGACGCTCGACGACATCTACACCGACATCGCGTTAATCTCGGGCTCGGTCGGCGCCGGCGAGCGGGGCGCGAAAGTGATTTCCGATATGCAAGCGGCTATCGAAGGCGTACGGCGCCAAACGGCAAGCCTTCCCAGAAAGCGCGTGTTCTGCGAGGAGTGGGGGAAGCCCGTCATCGCATCGCAGCCTTGGGTGGCCGAACTGGTAAATGCGGCCGGTGGTGATTTCCTGGGCAAGGCTGGCAAACAGTGCTCTGCCGAAGAGATCGCTCAACAAGACCCGGACGTCATCATCGCCGCCTGGTGCGGGGCTGGGGATCGGGTGCCACTCGCGAAGATCGTTGCTGAAAGGGGCTGGTCGAAGACTACAGCGGCGCGGAATTGGCAGGTGTATTGCATCTCCGACGAACTTTTGAATACTCCCGCGCCCACGCTAGTTTTGGGATTACGCGCGCTGGCGGGTGCGATTCATCCTGGAGAATTCGGCGCCCAGCCGGGGCTCCGTTCGCTTGCGCTAGTGGAGCGACAGGCGTCTCGCCCGTCCAGCCGGGCGGGGACGCCCGGCTCTCCACCGCGGCGAAGATGAACCGCGGCCGCATAGTTTAGGATTATCAACATGGCCACCACATCCAATCCACGCAAGGTCGACGAAGTCCGCAAGGAAGCGGGCCGCTTGAGTTCCGAAGCTCCCACGGCGAATCAACTGATGGAAGGCATCACGGTTCTACTGAACCAACAAATGCTGAAGTACAACTGGGTGGGCTTCTACATGCTGGAGCCAGGAGCGAACCCGCCCATGCTGGTCCTGGGACACTACCGGGGAGCGATGACTCCGCATACTCGCATTCCCCTGAATCAGGGCATCTGCGGCGCGGCGGCATCGTCGGGGAAGACAGTGGTTGTGGACGACGTAAAGAAGGACCTGCGCTATCTTGCCTGCTCGCTCGAAACCAAGTCGGAGATCGTAGTTCCAGTCTTTGTGCGCGGTAAGGTGGCGGGCGAACTGGACATTGACAGTCACTTCCCGGCGGCATTCGCCGCCGAAGACCGCGAGTTGATTGAATATTGCGCTGAACTGGTTGGCAAGCGTCTGGAGAACGAGTAGGTTGTCGCCACGTAGTCTTGCACAATTGAAGATGATGAAACGAGTCGTCGCCGCGTTGATCCTGAAAGATGACCTCATCCTTGCCTGCCAGAGGACGCGGCACCAGCCTATGCCGCTCAAATGGGAATTCCCCGGAGGCAAAATTGAAGAAGGCGAACAGCCTCGCGATGCGATGCGCCGGGAACTGGAGGAAGAACTGGGAATCGTGGCGGAGATTGGCACGGAGGTCGCCCGTATCGTCCATGAATACCCAGGCGGAGGGTCCGTGGAACTCCGGTTCTTCGAAGTGCGCAACTACGAGGGTGAAATCGAGAACCGAATCTTTCGCGAAATCCGCTGGGTAACGCGGCAGGAAATGCTGGGACTGGATTTTCTAGAAGCCGACTTGGGGCTGGTGAAGGACCTGGCGTCGGGAAAGCTTCTTTGAGATCTCACCGCAGCTTGGCGGCAGTATCCAGGCCCGACCGCTTTATCCGGTCCCGCTGCGTAGCTGTCCGTAGATCAGCAGCAATGTCAATCCGACCATAATGACGGTGGTGGCCCAGGCGATGATGTTGAACGTGGGTTTATTCACGTATTCGCCCATCAGTTCTTTCTTGTTGATGAGCAACAACATGAAAACCAGGACGAAGGGCAAGACTGCGCCATTGACCACTTGCGAAAATACGGTGATCTTCACCAGCGGGATCCGTGGTATCAGGATCACGGCTGCCCCTGCGGCGATGAGCGCGGTATAAAGCCAGTAAAAAGTAGGGGCTTCCGAAAATTTGCGGCCGACGCCAGATTCCAGACCTAATCCTTCACAAACCGTGTAGGCCGTGGAAAGGGGCAGAATCGAAGCGGCAAACAGCGACGCATTGAAAAGCCCCAGCGAAAATAGTATGTATGCGTAGTCGCCCGCCAACGGACGCAGCGCCTGGGCGCCGTCGGCGGCGTCACGAATGGCATGATGACCATGCAGGTAGAGCGTGGCCGCGCAGGCCACAATGATGAACCAGGCGACCACGTCGGTGAAGATGCACCCCACAATCACGTCGAGCTGCGAGGCTTTGTACTGGCGCCGCGTAACGCCTTTTTCCACGATCGAGGATTGCAGATAGAACTGCATCCAGGGCGCGATCGTAGTACCGACCACGGCGATCACCAGGTAGAGGTACGAATCCTGCTTGAAGGCCGCCAACTGCGGAGGCTTCACGGTGGCCATCACCGCCTCAATCCATGCCGGCTTGGCCAGCACCCCCCCGACAATGTAAGTGATATAGAAGAAGGAAGCCGCCAGAAACACCTTCTCAACGCTCTTGTACTGCCCTTTGACTACGATCAGCCAGACGATGACGGCGCAGATGGGCACGGAGATGTACTTTGAGACTCCAAACAATTCGAGGCTTCCGGCAATGCCGGCAAACTCGGCGATGACGTTTCCGAAATTTGTAATCAGAATGCCGAGCATCATGAGGAAAGTAATCCGGAGGCCGAATTCTTCCCGGATCAGATCGCTCAGGCCCTTGCCCGTAACCGCTCCCATGCGGGCGCACATCTCCTGCACCACGATCAGGGCGATGGTAATCGGGATCATTGTCCACAAGAGCGTGTAGCCGAAGCGCGCACCGGCGTCCGAATAGGTAAAGATGCCGCCGGCATCGTTGTCGACATTCGCGGTGATGAAGCCGGGCCCAACGACGGCAAAAAAGACCAGGGTCCGGACCTTCCAACTTCTGAAAAATTTCATGCGCGCAGGCCACAGGGACGATCAGATTGGCTAAACAGAAGGACCAGAATAAATGGATAAAGCTCTGTCTGGATAGGCGAAACTGCAAAACTAAGAAAGTTTTTGTGTGAAGTTGCAAATGCAGGCTTTTCCCGTAGAGACGGGCTTACCGCGTCTCCCCGGGAAAAATAATATTCGACTACAGCTTGGAACGCAGCATTGCGATCACATCATCTGGCGTGATCACGCCGGTCAGGTGACTGTGCTCGTCGATGACGGGCAATGTCAGCAGGTTGTACTTGTCAAAGAGTTCAGCGAATTCCTTTTCTTTCGCGCCTTCGTGGCAGGAAATGAGGGGCTCCTGGGCTAAAGCCAAGAGGGGCGTCGAGGAGGGCGCCAGAACGATCTTCACCAGCGGTATCGCACCCGCCAGGGTGCCGTGAGAATCCGTCAGGTAAATGGTGCTCATGTTTTCCATGCGGCCTTCGAAAGCACGCATGGCTTCGATGGCGTCGTTGGCTGTGGCCGTCACCGGCAGCGCAATGTACTCGGTGGTCATGCGTCCGGCGGCGGTATTTTCTTTGAATTCGAGCAGGTCGGTGACTTCCTGGCGCTCTTCGGGCTGCATCTGCACCAGGATTTCCTTGGTCCGCTCATCGGACAGGTCACCCAAAAGGTCGGCGGCGGCGTCGGGTTCCATCTCCTCGACAATGTCGGCGGCCCGGTCAGGATCGAGCGATTCCAAGACCGCTCTTTGCACCCTGGGTTCGAGCTCTTCCAAGGCGTCGGCGGCGACGCCCTCGTCCAGCGTCTCGAACACTGCTTCGCGCTCATCGGGAGACAGATCTTCCACAATGTCGGCAATGTCGGCGGGATGGAGTTTGCCGAGCCGCTCATGCGAAATCTTGAGCTTGACGCGACGGGCGGGATCGGTCTCGATGATATCCACGAAGTCCCAGGGAATATCGCGCGGAGGAACCCGCAGGAGCAAGGCGCGCAGGACAGCGGCTGGGACCAAACCTTTGAGCAGGCGGCGAACCGCACCACGCGCGCCGACATCCACACCGCCAACTCTCAAAACCGAGCGATTCTGCGAGCAGTCGTGGTGAAAGTCCACGTCATTTACCCGGACAACTTTGCGGCCGTGCACGTCAATAACCTGCTGATCGAGCAGGTCCCGGCTGAGCAACAACAATCCTTCGGAGCCATCGGACGGGGCCCATTCCGCAGCCGCAGTGGAGGCCCGAATGCCGCCATTGATCGCGGAAACGGCAGTCAAGGGCAGCAAGCGGTTTCCGGCAGGCGTTTTGACGATGAGCAGGGCGACGCGGGAGCGGTCCTCCTGCGGAGCGAGCGCGACCTCGCGCACACGGCCGCAGGCGACGCCGGAGGCGTCATAGACGGTCGCGCCCATGAGTTCGCTCAACGACACGGTGGCCATGTTCAAGAGAATACTCAAGAGCGGGTGCGGATGCCAGATGAATGAGCCCGGCCTCGCGGAAGTTGTAACCTTGGGACATTTCTGTTGTGATATGAGAAAAGTGCCCGCCAAGAGTTGACAGGCAACGATCGGCTGACTAAACTCTGCCTTCCTCACTTCAAAGGTGTACCTGCTGTTTGAACGTGCTGGCTGCAACGAGAAAATTATGGCAAAGCGTCCTCGCATCGCGGTTGTGGGTAGTGCCAATGTTGATTTGACAACGTTTTTAGACCAGTTTCCGAAGCCTGGGGAAACCATTTTTGGCCAGAAGTTTGATTTGGGTTTTGGCGGAAAAGGCGCGAACCAAGCCGTGGCCGCCCGCCTCTGTGGAGCGGACGTTTTCATGGTGGCCCGGGTCGGGGACGATCTATTCGGTCCCTCAACCATCAAGAACTTTGAAAACCTGGGTATCGATGCCACGCATGTGCGGCAGGTAAGCGGTGTGTCGAGCGGAGTGGCGCCGATCTTTGTCGATCCTTCCGGGCAAAATCGGATTATCGTCGTCAAGGGCGCGAATGACGAATTGAAACCAGCCGACGTGGATGCCGCTGCGGATATGCTGAAGAGCGCCGACTGCATCGTTCTCCAGTTCGAGATTCCGCTGGAGACCGTGTATTACACCATCAAGTTTGCGCGGAAAAACGGCATCCGCTGCATCTTGAACCCGGCACCCGCGCAGCCCACCGACATCAAGGCGGTAGCCGATCTCGATTACTTTGTTCCCAATGAGAGTGAAGCCGAAGCGATTTCCGGCATGCCGGTGCGCACTGTGGACGATGCCAAACAATGTGCGGACAAGCTCTTAGCTAGCGGTATTCGGCGAGTGATTATCACTCTGGGTGCGAATGGCTCGCTGCTTGCCGGAAGTGAAGGCATGGAACACGTGCCCGCGTTTAGCGTGAAGAGCGTGGATAGCACCGGAGCCGGAGACGCTTTTATTGGCAGCTTCGCTACCTTCCTTGGCGAGGGCTTGCCAGAGCAGGAAGCGGTTAAGCGCGCCAACCTTTACGCCGGCCTTTCGACAACTGGAGTGGGAACCCAGAAATCCTTCTACGACCGGGCGCGGTTTGACGCGGAGTGGAGTTCAAGAAGTAAGGGCTAAGGCGATTTGCGCTTGGCTTGGACGGGCCAGAACGCCCGCCGCTCCACAAACCAAACCTCACCTCTCCATTAGGAGAACCTTTTCCTCATGGTCGATCTCGGTCAACTTCACTTCGATCACTTCACTATCGGTCGTCTGCACGGTTCGACCGATGAAGGTGGCTTCGACAGGCAATTCGCGATGACCACGATCGATCAGCACCAGTAGCTGCACCAGGCTGGGGCGGCCATGCGAAAAAAGGGCGTCGAGGGCAGCGCGGGTGGTGCGGCCGGTATAAAGCACGTCGTCGACCAGCACGATTTTCTTACCCTCGATGGAAAAACCGATTTCCGCTTCTTGCACCACGGGCTTAGGCCCCACCGTGGAAAGGTCATCGCGATAGAACGTGATATCGAGCGTGCCCACGGGAATTGTTTTCTTTTCGACCCGCTGAATCATCTTGCCAAGCCGCTCGGCGATGGGAACTCCGCGACGGCGGATTCCGACTAATCCCAAGCCTTCGATGCCACCGTTTTTCTCCAGGATTTCGTGAGCCAGGCGCACCAGCGTGCGCTCAATCTCCGAACCCGACATCAACTGTGCTTTTTGCTTCAGCGTCGTTTTGCGGACTGCGTCCTTCTTAATAGTCATGCCACGAGTACATTATCAAAACCGGCATCAGTTCGGGAAATTTCTTGCGGTTCAGATGCGGTGAGCTCAGCCTAAGAAATGCTCTGGGTTGCCGATTGCCGCGACCAGTCTCTGGTTGGACTGGTGGTCCCGACCGGATTTACCTTCAACACAGATGGAACCAGTCTTTACATGACCATGGCCGCTCTATTCGTGGCGCAGGCCACCAATACTCATCTGAGTCTGATCCAGCAACTCACCATTCTTGCCGTAGCGGTTCTCACTTCCAAGGGCGCCAGCGGCGTGCAGGGAGCATCTTTTATTGCGCTTGTGGCCACACTCTCTGTGATCCCAACCATCCCTGTTGCGGGCATGGCGTTGATTCTCGGAATTGACCGCTTCCTGAGTATGTTCAGAGCCTTGGTTAACATGATTGGAAACGGGGTGGCAACGCTGGTCCTGGCGCGCTGGGAGGGAGAATTGGACAGCGACACTCTGAGGCAACACTTAGCTCGACCGGCCTAACAGTCGCTGACAACCTCCCCATCGGCACGCTTTTGCGCGGAGTAGCGCTTTAAAGCGCTGCCCCACCCGCCGCCCTACCGAGTTTTTTATGGGGCGATTTCTGGCACCCGAGTTCGGGGGGATTCATGGGGCTCAATACTTCGTTTCGAAATCTGGCAACAGCCGGTTCGGTCACGCGCGTCGCGACGTCTTACATGAACGTTCAGCTATCCCCATAGACCGGCACGGCTGCACCATGAATCACTTTGGCATCGTCGCTGCACAAGAACAGGATGACACGCGCAATCTCCTGGGGCGTCGGCCACTTTGCAAAATTGGCGCCAGGCATGGCTTTGCGGTTCGCCTCTGTATCGATGACGCTGGGTAGAATCGAGTTCACCCGCACCCCGGTACCCTTCACTTCCGCGGCCAACGAATCCATAAGCGCCAACGCACCCGCCTTTGAAGCGGCATAGGCGGCTGCACCGGCACCGTGATCCAACGCGGCTTTTGACGCAACGTTTATGATCGTTCCATGTCTTTGTCTGAGCATCGCCGGTATCGCTGCACGCGACAACGCGTACCCCGAGCGCAAATTCAGCGCGAGCATCTGGTCGAAAACCTTCGTCTCCAGTTCCCACAAGTTCACGCCGCCGGCGTAGCCGCCCACCGCATTCACCAGGGCGTCCAGGCACCCGTGTTCCGCGAGAACTCGGTCGAGAAGTTGGCGCACGGCAGTTTCGTCGGTGACGTCAACACGGTACCCCTCGATCGACGAGCCACTCGCGCCGGCTTCGCTCTTGACGGCATCGAACTCTTTCTGCTCCCGGTAGGTGACAACCACCTTGGCGCCTTCCTCCAGGAACGCAAGGCTCACCGCGCGTCCCAGTCCGCCCGTGCCACCGGCGACTAGCACCAACTTACCTGCGAATCTCACACTCATTGCACCTGCCCCCCTGGGCGCTGCGCTCAGGCTACTTTAGAGCGGCGTTCGGCTTGTCCGAGAAACGCCAGCAGTTCACGATTGACTTTCTCGGCGTGGGTCCAAAGGATGCCGTGCGGTCCGCCTTCCACCACCACCAGTTTGCTTCCTTTAACAAATTGAGGTGTGCGCTTTCCGGTGGCGGCAATGGGGAGAATCCGGTCGGCATCGCCATGAACGACCAGCGTGGGCACGTCAATGCGCGCAAGATCTTTTCGGAAATCCGTCAACCACGTCGAAACGCAATCCAGAGTGCCCTTGGGCGAAGCGCCGGCTGCGATGTTCCAGCTTAGCTGGACCGCCTGGTCACTGATCAGTTTATTGCCACCCAGGATGTCCACGTTGTAGAAGTCTGCGAAAAACTGGGTGAGAAAGGCGGGACGATCCGCGACAATCGCTTTCTCAATCGCCTCGAATACAGCGCGGTCGACACCTTCCGGGTTATCACTGGTCTTCAGGAGGAATGGCGAAATCGAAGAGATGAATACCGCCTTGCTTACGCGTTCTGTTGGGTAGGCACCCAGATAGCGAGCCACCTCGCCGCCCCCCATCGAAAAACCTACCAATGCGAATTCACGGAGGTCGAGCTTGGTCACGAGCTTGTGCAGATCCTCGGCAAGCGTGTCGTAGTTGTAGCCTTCGGTCGGCAGGCTTGACTTGCCAAACCCTCTGCGGTCGTAGGTGACGACCCGGTGTCCCGCTCCTAGCAGGGCTGACACCTGTTTCTCCCAGGAAGCGCCGCTCAGCGGCCAGCCGTGGATCAGCACGACCGGCTTACCCGCGCCGTGATCCTCGTAGTAGAGATCGATGTTGCCGGAGTTTTCCTTACCCACCGTAATGTATGGCATTGAGATTCTCCTTTCGTGTGTGTGTTGATGTTGATGGCGAGGCGGGTCAGCGACGCCTTCACAAGTTTGGATGTCGAACTTGTCTGAAGGTCGCAATTATCTGCAAAGGTCCACTCGGCTTTACAATTGTGAATGAACAAAACATAAGGACGTTCCGTGACACGGACAAGGTGGTAGAGATGGGTGGGGTACAAGTACATCCGGTGCGCGGTGAGCTTCGTTGTACCGAGACTATTGAAAGTTGGTGAGGCTGAGATGAAACTGTTTCTGGCTCTTGCTTGCTCCTTCTTCGCTCTGTCGTGTTTTGCCTATTCTGCGACCGCTGTGCAGACGTTTCCAACCTCGGCGGGAGAAGTTAAGATCACTCCGCTGAATCACGCCAGCACCCGGATCGAGGCGGGAGGAAAAACCATCTACCTCGACCCCTCCAAACCTGTGAAGTTCGCCGGATCCCAGAAAGCGGACCTCATTCTGATTACCGACATTCACCCCGACCACATGGATCCGACTTCCATCGCCGACCTCACCAAGGCCGGAACAGACATCCTGGCGCCGCCTGCCGTGCTAGCAACGGTCAAGACTGCCAAACCGATTGCGAATGGCGAAAGCAAAACGTGGCAGGGCTGGACGATTCAGGCGATTCCCGCCTATAACCTGACCCGCGGCCCATCTCCGGGCAAACTCTTCCATGACAAGGGACGCGGCAACGGATACGTGCTTACCTATGGCGGCGTGCGCTTCTACTTCTCCGGCGACACGGAAGGTGTCCCTGAAATGCGCGCACTCAAGAATATCGACGTAGCGTTCGTCTGCATGAATCTGCCTTACACCATGCCTCCCGACGAAGCGGCGGATGCGGTGAAGGCATTCCACCCGAAGGTCGTGATTCCGTACCACTACCGTGGCTCCGATCTCGCCGTGTTTCAAAAACGGCTGGAAGGAACCGGGATCGAAGTCCGGTTACTGGAGTGGTACCCGCAATAGGCAGATCCCGGATACCACTGACAATTGAAACTGGATGAATTTATGGAAGCCATTCGTGACGTGGTTGAACTGGCACAGACGTCGCCAATATTCTGGACCGAGGCGTTACGAATGGGGCGGTGTGTAGTCAACATTTAAAAAATAAGAAGGAAAAGCATGAGGCTGGTGTGGTTTAGATCTCTAAGCGTTGGAGCATTGACCGTGGCCGGTTTAGCCCTGGTCCTCTCGGCTGCACCAACTTTTTCTCAGCAGCAAGCTACTCAAGCGACGGTCTCCGAAGTTGTTCTGACGCTCGACCCGGCACAATCCAGAGTGCATTGGAGCGTAAACAGCACGTTGCACACGGTCCACGGCACGTTCGCCCTGAAGAGCGGAACCCTACATTTCGATCCGGAAACCGGGAAGGCTGGCGGCGAGATTATTGTTGTCGCACCGAGCGGTGAAAGTGGGAGTAGCATGCGCGATGCCCGCATGCACCGAGAGATTTTGGAGACGGCAAAATATCCCGACGTGGTCTTCCGCCCAACGCAAGTGGAGGGCAAGGTAGTCCGGTCCGGGGCATCCGACGTGAAGCTCAGCGGTGTTTTTTCCATCCATGGCACAGACCATAACCTCACGGCACTGGTTCACACCGAGTTGACGGGATGTCGCTGGACGGGAACCGGCAAATTGGAAGTACCGTATGTGAAGTGGGGGATCAAGGACCCGAGCAATTTTTTTTTAAAAGTGAAGCCAGTGGTGAATGTGGAAGTAGAAATGTCCGGCGAAGTCACTCCCGCGAAATAGATTCCTGAGCCTCTAATGAATCGGCGCACGCTTGCCGTCTTGCGCACCGGCCTCTCGCTTCAGGAGTTAAAACTGTGTCGCAGGAGGTGGGGCCGCCCTGTGGCCCCATCCCAACCTTGAACAGACCTAAACCTGCCCGTTCTATTCCCTTTTTGCGTCGTCGTAGTTCCCCGCCCCGGCGTCCCATTCTGCCCTGCGGAGCCGTTGTGGATCGTCCAGTACCGCGAAACACATCCGGTCGTAAACCACATCTGCCGGACGGGAGCAATCTCGGGAGAAACGCACACGATATAATCCTCTGAGTCTCAGATTCTGCCACTTGTGCTTGTCATGAAGCGCTCCGTCGATGCAGCGAAAAACCGCGCTACAAAGGCAATGGGACGGCGTGAATTCCTGCTGGCCGCCCTCGGCACAAGTGGCTTGGCTTCGAGTTACTTGAGACGTCAAGTGAGTTCACTCCGCGCCAGTACTGCGCTCAGTCCCGCAATTGACACCACCAGTTCGAGCGAAACCGTCAAGGAATTGGTGACTCCCAATATTGATTTTTTTATCCGCAACCACTTCAGGATTCCGACGATCAGCGAAGAAAAATGGCATCTGGAGATCGGCGGCATGGTGGCCAAGCCGCTCAAGCTTTCGTACTCCGACCTGTTGCTGACGTCGTCGGTCCGTCGGCCGCTCACTTTAGAGTGTGCCGGAAACCTTTCCGGCGGGGGCGGTGTGAGTACTGCCGTCTGGTCAGGACTGCCTTTGGAGGCGTTGCTCAAGCAGGCCGGCGTCCAGGCTGGGGCGACTACGGTAGTTTTCCACGGCGCTGATTCCGGTGAGGGTGAGGGAGTGCCGCAAGGCACCCACTTTGCTCGCGCGATCCCGATGGAAAAGGCGATGGACCCAACAACAGTGCTGGCCTACGAGATGAATGGCGCGCCTCTTCCGCCGGAACACGGCTTTCCGCTCCGCGCGCTGGTTTCGGGCTGGTATGGGATGGACTCCGTGAAGTGGCTGACTCGCATCGAGATTTCGCGGGAGCCTTTCAAAGGCTATTTTCAGCAAGAACTTTACGTCGCGGTAAAGTCAAATGGCGAGCGGCAGACCATCACTCGCATGCGGGTGAATTCCAAGTTCCTCCGTCCTTTGACCGATGAGGAGATCCTAGTGAAGGCGTACCGGATCGAGGGCATCGCCTGGGCGGGAGAGAACAAGGTCTCGAAGGTTGAGTTGCGTTTTGACGGCAACGGCGCCTGGCGGCCCGCGGTTCTTGGCGCGTCGCCGGTTGCCTTGGTGTGGACTCCCTGGAGCTATGCGTGGAGCGTCCCGCATCCCGGTCCGTACACATTGGAGGTTCGTGCGACCGACGACGAGGGCAACGCTCAACCGATGGTGCGCGATCCGGATCGAAAGGATGACTACGAACTGAACGCTTCGCGTCGCATCAGCGTTAACGTTCGGTGGTAAGCAGCCAGTCATCCTGTATGCTTTTTCAGCTATATACCTTGCCAGGGGATTTTCATGGGGCACCAAAGTAGTTCGGCTGCGTCGGTCTGGAGTCGGGATGGAGATGGAATTTGCAAGGGGCCACTTGTGCAAGCCGCCCTTGTCTTCATTGTTTGCGCTTCATTTTTGGCAAGTCGCGCTGGCGCACAAGCCCAGAATCCGGCCGAACTTTCATCGCAAGGACGAGCTGCGCTGCAGGACCAGCAATTTGGTCGAGCGGAGAAAATCTACGAGCAGGTGGTCAAGCTTGACCCTCGTTCGGCCGAAGCCCATTCGAATCTTGGCTTCGCTCTGTATATGACGGGCAGCTACACGCATGCCATCGCTCAGTTCCGCAAGGCCCTGGAACTCGACCCGCATCTTGATCGCACACAGGCCTTGCTGGCGTTGAGCTACTTCGATAGCGGCGATTTTGAACGCGCCGTTCCTTTACTCGAGAAGGCGTACCAGACGCGGAAAGACGACCCCGTGGTTGTCGCGCATCTTGGTCTAGCATATTTGCGGCAGAACAAGGACGACAAAGCTCTCGCCATGCTGACCCATTGGGCCGAACTTGAACCGAACAGTCCCGACGCCTTGTACTTCAAAGGGAAGGCATCGGTGTATGTTGCCTCGGATTCGTTCGATCAACTGTCGAAGGCGGCGCCGGACTCCTACCGGATGTTTCAGTTAAGGGCTGAGATGCTTCGGCAGCAAGGCATGACGCCAGCGGCGATCAGTGAATATAAAAAAGCGATCGCTCAGAAACCAGATGCTGCTGGACTGCACTATGCTCTGGGAACGGTGTATCGGGAGGCTGGCAGGCTGGACGAGGCATTGGCCGAATTCAAAGCGGAGCTGAAGATTTCGCCGAACGATGCGATGACGGACTACCTCATTGGCGACGTATACCTGCAGCAGAACAAACTGGACGAAGCGCAACAATACCTGGCGCAGGCGCTGCAGCTGCAACCTGGGCTCGCCGAGGCGCAACTCGACCTGGCCAAGACTTATCACGGCCAGGGCAAGACGGACGAGGCACTGCAACTACTCCACTCTGTGGTGGCCTCGGACCCCAGTCGGCAAGACGCCCATTACCTGCTGTTCGGTATTTATAAGGACCGGGGGGAGATGGATGAAGCGCGAAAGGAATTGCGAATTTTCGAGGAACTCAAGCGCAATACTTCCGACCGGGAACAGAAAATGCTGCGACTTGATTCCGCGGACTAACCATCCAATGACTGACCAAGCTGTAGGCACGCCAGCGCGGCGAGGAACCGACCATGCGGGGACTCTCGGCTTGACAAACTAACCTTGCCGTCGCTATTGTTCTAAGCGCTTATTGAATATGCTTTTTTGATGGCTTGAAACCGCGTCGATCTGCCCTGTGAGGTCTGTAGCAATGTCTGCTCAGCACGTTCTCGCTGCTGCGTTAGTACAACCCGGGAAATATGAACTGCGTGAGTACCCGCTGCCGGAGCCGGCTCCCGGCTGTGTGCTGGTGAAGATGGAAATGTCTGGTATCTGCGGCACCGACAAACACACATACCAGGGATTCACCACCCAATATGCGGGAGCGGGCGAAGGAAAGCAGATTCGCTTTCCAATCATTCAAGGTCACGAGAACGTGGGGACGGTGGCGGCGATTGGCGGAGACGGCCAATACACCGACTTTGAGGGCATCGCACTCAAGGTTGGGGATCGGGTTGTGGTCGGTGCCAACGTCTCCTGCGGCGATTGCTACTACTGCCGACACGACTTCCCCTATTACTTCTGCCAGAACATGACGGACTACGGCAACAATCTGAGCGCAGCCGATCCGCCGCATCTTTTTGGCGGCTGGTCGCAATACATGTACATCATTCCGGGAAGTTTTCTGGTGCGAGTTCCAGATGACCTGCCCTCTGAAGTTGCGGTCCTTACCGAAATCATGGCGGTGACGGTGGGCCTGGATCGGGCCAAGCAGATGTCGGCATTTCCGAGTGAAGCTTTCCTGTTTGATGACACGGTCGTGGTGCTGGGCGTGGGGCCGCTGGGCATGTGCTTTCTGATGAAAGCGCGCATGCTGGGAGCTGGAAACATCATTGCCGTGGATCTTTCAGATTATCGCTTACAATTTGCCAAACGCATGGGGGCCGACCACGTGCTTAACGCTTCGAACACGACGTTCGCTGAGAGGTTGGATTTTGTTCGAGGCCTTACCCATGGGCGCGGAGCGGATCTGGTAATTGAGACCGCGGGTGTGCCGCAGGCCGTACCCGAGGGACTGGACATGATGAGGTTGGGAGGGATGCTGGTCGAGGCGGGCAATTTTTCCGACCTGGGCGAAGTACCGATCAGTCCGCATCGGCAAATCTGTGGAAAGAGTGCGCGAATTCTTGGAGTCGGTGGAGAAGAGCCCGCCGCCTATGGGCCGAGCATGCGGCAGATGGCTCGTTACATGCACACCTATCCGCTGCGCGAATTTGTCTCTCACCGCTTTCCACTTCGTGACGTGGAAGCTGCGGTGCACAAATCGGTCGCTCCAGAGTCCATGAAGGTCGTGATCATGCCCTGGGCATAATTTCGAATTCCGATCAACCCTAACGTGGTTTACAACAGCTGTTGCTAAGGAGAGTTTCCGATGGGAAAACTGGCAATTACCGGCGGCGAGCCGACTCGAACAAAGCGCTTTGATGCTTGGCCTATTTACACGGACAAAGAACGACAGGCGCTCGAAGATGTTTTAACCAATCAGAAATGGGGTGGCCAGCCATTTCCAGGCAAGCACGGCGACGCTTTCGGCAAGAAATTTGCCGAATTCCACACCGCCAAATACGGGCAGGCTGTGAACACCGGAACGGTGGCGATTCAGGCCGCTCTTAAAGCCATCGATATCCGCCCCGGCGATGAAGTGATTGTTCCCGCCTACACTTGGGAAGGAACGGTTGGGCCGGTATTGCTGGTGAACGCGGTTCCGGTTTTCGTCGATGTCGATCCGGACACGTATTGCCTGGACGCCAAACTGGTGGAGCAGGCGATCACTCCTAAGACGCGCGCATTTCTTCCCGTTCACCTGGGCATGAGGTTTGCCGATCTTGACGTCCTTGTTCCGCTGGCCGCAAAGCACGGTATCAAAATCATCGAAGATTGTGCGCACGCCCACGGCGGGATGTGGCGCGGCAAGGGCGCTGGGTCTATCGGAGACCTCGGCGCTTTCAGTTTTCAATCCAGCAAACTGATCACGTCCGGTGAGGGGGGAGCGGTCATCACCAACAACCTCGAATACTTCGAGCGCGTTCAGTCATATATCAACACTGGCCGCCGAAGCGTTACCGATGAATTTCACCACCGCATGATTGGGTTCAATTACCGGCTGGGTGAATTCCAGGCGGCGGTACTGGGTCCGCAGTTGGAGCGGCTTCCCGAGCAAGCCAAAATCCGTCAGGCAAACATGGAATACTTTGAGTCACGCCTTTGTGGCACGACCGGTATTGGATTGCTGAAGCCCGAGCCGCGCATCACCCGCCTCGCTCCCTATGGGTACGTGCTCAAGTACTACGCGGATCAGCTGAAGGACATTCCGCGCGCAGCTTTTGTCGCGGCGCTTCAGTTGGAAGGGATACCGTGCGACGGACGTTTCTACGAGCCCGTTTACCGGAGTTCGTTATTCCCGCTTGATCCGACAGACTATCCAGCCTTGAGCTGGGGACGTCCGAAACCGCTTGATCTGCGCAACATGTACAAGTGTCCGGCGTCGGAGCGAGCCGCATATCACGAGGCGGTCTGGTTCTCGCATCATCTATTCCTCGGCGGCAAGGAAAACGTCGACAGCATCGTGGATGCCATCTTCAAGGTTCTCCAAAACATCGAAGAACTTCGAGGCCTCGATCACCGCGCAATCGCGGACCAGAACCTTAGCCGGGCAGACCGGGAAAGCTGACCCTGGGAAGTTGATCTTGGACGAGTGGGACTGAACTGAGAGGAAATTCATCGATGGCATCGAGAAAACGAATCGGGTATGCGGTGGTGGGCCTGGGTAGCATTTCTCAAGTCGCGGTGCTGCCCGCGTTCGCGCATAGCAAGAAGGCCAAACTGGTCGCGGTTGTAAGTGGTGACAAGAAAAAGGCCCAGAAGTTCGCGCAAGACTTCAATGCCAGCCAGGCTTACAGCTACAACGAATTTTCCCATTGCCTCGATAACCCGCAGGTTGACGCGGTGTACATTGCGACTCCGCCTGGGGAGCACGAAAAGTACGCGGTGGCCGCGGCGAAAGCCGGCAAGCACGTGATCAGCGAAAAGCCGCTGGCAGCCACCGTCCAGCAGGCGCGAAACATGGTCAATGCCTGCCGTCGCAACAACGTGTTATTCATGACCGCTTATCGAAAGTACTTTGAGCCCAGCAGTGTAATGCTCAAGAAGATGATTACGACGGGCAAGTTGGGCCGGATCGATATTATCCACACGCTGTTCGCGGAGCTTCGTCCATTCGGCGACAACTCACCCGCGTGGTTGTTCTCGCAAAAGTTGTGCGGGGGTGGTCCACTGACGGACCTCGGTGTTTACTGCATCAATACGACACGCTGGCTGGTTGACGAAGATCCAATCGCAGCGACCGGCATAAGCTGGGTGCGCGATCGAAGACGTTATAAAGAGGTTGAGGAAGGCGTCGCATTCCGCCTCGATTTTCCGAGCGGACTTGTTCTGCAAGGAACTGCGGCATACAGCGCAGCCTTCTCTTCCTTTGTTCACGTCCACGGGGACAAAGGCTGGGCGGAACTCGCCCCTGCATTTGCTTTCGAGGAAGAACGGCGGATCAGTGGAAAGGTCGGCGGAAAATGGTTTGCTAAAACCTTCAATCCCATTGACGAATTTGTTTTAGAACTGGACGATTTTGCGACCTGCATCCAGGAGGGCCGGGATCCCGAACCGAATGGCGAGCAAGGACTCCGAGACATCATTATTATCGACGCGATTTATCGGGCGGTGAAACAGCGCCGCTCAGTACCGATCAAATACTAATAAGAGTGCGAGGGCGATTATGGCAAAGTTGGGCGTAGGAGTGGTTGGCGTCGGCACGATGGGCAAGCAGCACGCTTACAACCTGCGGCACTTGATTCCGGAAGCGCAATTGATTGCCGTGGCGGACACCGACATAGAGCGCGCGAAACTGGTTGCTACTGAGCTTGAGATCGACCACCACTACAGCAGCGTTGAAGCCATGGTTGAGCGCAAGGATGTGCAAGCGATTGTGGTGGTGACGCCCGCGAAGTTTCACGGCGCTGCGATGAAGGTATGCGCCCATGCGGGTAAGGATATCTTCTGCGAAAAGCCGTTTACACTTACCGTCGAAGAGGCCGATGAAGTGCTCGACCTTACACAAAATGCGGGAGTGCGAGTGCAGGTAGGGCACGTTCGGCGCTACGATCCTCCCAATGTAAGCGCCAAAAGGCGGATTGAAGCTGGCGAAATCGGCGACCCCGTCATCTTTAAGTCGCTGGCACGCGACCCTGCGCCTCCGCCGGTCGGCTATATGGCCAGCGGCGTCAACGGCATGTTTTTCCAGGATTCAACTGTCCACGAATTTGATCTGGGGCGCTGGCTGATGAACGACGAGATCTCCGAGATCCATGCTTATGGTGCGGTTCTTGTTTTTCCGGAGATCGCGCAGTTTAACGATATAGACACTGCCCTGCTTAACATGAAGTTCTCGCGGGGTGCGCTCGGGGCAGTGGAGAACTACATGCAGTCTGGCTACGGCTACGACGTTCGTACCGAGGTCGTGGGATCGAAAGGCACCATCATCACAGGATATCTGCAGCAGACGGCTGAAGTAGTGTTGACCGCTGCCGGTGCGAAGACCGATGTGGTTGACCACTTTCTGGTTCGCTTCGCCGATGGATACCTCCACCAGATGCGCGATTTTGTTCAGACCATACTTACCGACCGTTCGACGAAGGTTGATGCCTTCGACGGCCGCCAGTCAGTAGCTGTGGCAGCCGCCGCGGAGCGCTCGTATCGCGAAGGGCGCGCCGTGACCGTGCAGAATCGAAGTCGGACTTCGCGCGCCTCCTGACAATTCCCGTCCAAGCGGGACTACGCCCCGCTTGGACGGGGCAAAGCCCGGGGTCCACACACAATCCGCGCTAGTTGCTGGGCTTGGAGGGCTGGGAAAGTACGAATTGCTGGATCGCGCTGCGGTTGCGCTTAATTTCTTCCTGGTGCAGCCGGGACAGCTCCTGGTAACTGGCAAGTTCCTGCGTAGCTAAGTCCAACTTATTCATCTGGCGATAGATCTGGCCCAGCCGGTAGTGGGCGACATCTGACTTAGTATCTTCCCGAATGGCTTCGAGGTATTCGTCGACTGCCTTTTGATTCTGATTTTGTGCCGCGTACAGCGCCCCTAATTCGAGGCGGGCTGCGGCAAAGTTGGGCCGTAATGTTATCGCTTTTCCCAGGAAACTCTGCGGCCGATCCAAAGCGACCTTTGGTCCTTTGGCAAATTCCGAGCGGAATAAAGCCGCCCCATAACTGAAGGCTAAGTCCGGACTTTGCGGATGGGCTGCCACTAAGCGGCTTAGGCGTGGCAGAATTCCTTGCCAATTTGCCGGGGCCAGAAAACTAAGGACAGTATTCCAAGCCTTTAAGACCGCCGGTGAGTCCGGGTCGAGTTCTAGCGCCTTGGTGAAGGCATCCGCGGCTTCTTTATACTCCCGCACCGCGTAGTGGCTAAATGCCAGTCCCAGATATTGGCGCGAGGAGTCGGGAAATTTCTTGGTACCCACCCGGTAGACTTCGAGCGCCGGCCCAAACGTGAAATGCGAAAGATACTCCATACCGAGGTCGAAGTAATAATTCTCATTCGTCGGTTCGAGTTCGACGGCAGTTTGATAATTTTGAACAGCATCCACGTATTGGCCTGCCCCCTCTTCCAGTTCAGCCAGCATGTTGTAGAGAGCGGCAGTGGGTTTTGTGTCAAGTTTGCGACGCGTCAGGTCAATTGCGGTAGAAGTTTTTCCAACATTCCTATACGCCAGGGCGAGATTAAGAGTCGCCATCTCGTTGGAGTCGTCCTGCTGCAGGGCTTGTTCGAACCGTGGAATCGCCTGCTGGTAAGCATCATGCGACAGAAGAAGAAGACCGAGCGCCAGATTTTGGGATGCGGACAGGTTCGCAGGTGGAGCGGGCAGGCCCTCCCGAGACGGCGCATCTCCAGAGGAGAGGCTAGATTGGACCAGCGCCAGATATATCTCATACGAACTCGGACTTAACGCATAGGCTTGACGGTACGACTGCGATGCGACGGGGCTGTCCTGCAATGACTCGGCCACGGCCCCGGCCAGAGAGTAGTACTTCACGGCTGAGTCGGTTTCTTGGGGCGCGGAGATTTGATTCAAGACTTTCTTTGCCACAGCCGGCTGTTTGGCCTCAAGCAGCGCGTGTGCCCATTCGTATCCGGTCTGAAAATCTCCGGGGCGAACATCCCAAGCCTTCTGAAGATATTTTACGGCTTCGTCATAGTTGTGGGAAGCGGCGAGCGATGTTCCCAAGCCCAGAAGCGCGGTGAAGTTCCGCGGGTCACGCACGTGGGCTTCGCGGAAGGCGGCGGTGGCGTCCTGATAGCGGCCGAGCTTCGAAAGCAGCACGCCAAGGTTGTTGTATCCCATTGCCGACTTCGGCGAGAGACGGATCACGGTTCGAAAACTCTCCTGTGCCTCCGCGTTGCGACCGAGTTCGCTGGCCGCGAGTCCCTTGAGGTTATAAAGAGAGGGATCACGAGCGCCCGCTCGGATGGCGGCATCGAGCAATCCCAGAGCGTCCGCACTCTTCCCACGGTGAAGAAGTTCGATTGCCTGTTCATAGGTGGCTTGAATGTTGGTCGCCTGGACGGTCGCTTGAGCAGTGGGAGTCTGAGGGGAAGCAGCGCTCGCAATTTCGAAAATGCAGATGGTGACGGCAACCAGCGTGGCGACAGTGACAATCCGTCCGATGGCAGGATAAGACAAGATCAAAACGCTTCCTGTGACACGATCCCTTTGCCTTCCTGTATCACGACAAGCCGATTGGCGGGTAGGTGCTCAAAGGTTTCTTCCGACCCGCCCAGCCAGCGGACTTGCACGCGCGCGTCTTTCGCCGTTCCGAGCCCGAAATGGAGGCGGAGATCATTTTGCGAGCAGAAACTTCCGCCGCTTCGTACCTCCTGCACCTGTCGGTGGTTATTCGCGTCGACGGACACACGCGACCCAATTGCTGCCCGGTTGGTCCTGGTTCCGATCAGCTTCACCAGCAGCCATGCGTTTGTTGGCGGAGATTGGTTGCGCAGCAAAGACGGATAGTCATTCAGATTATTGATCGCGATGTCGATTCGTCCGGTGTTGAATATATCGCCAAAAGCAGCGCCTCGACTGCATCTTGACTCGGCAAAGGCTGGACCTGCCTGATCCGAAACATTCACAAAACGACTGCCATCGAGGTTGCGCAACAGAATCAGCTTGCTATCCGTCTTTGGAAGACGGTGATGCGTGCCGCTTCCCGGCGAGTAGATGGACCCGCTGACGATCATAAGATCGGGGCGCCCGTCATCGTCGAAATCGATAAAGCCCGTGCCCCACTTCACCGAACTGGTTTCGCCGGCGAGTCCGGCCGGAACCGTTACGTCCGCGAAAAAGCCCTTGCCATCGTTGTGATAGAGGCTCGGCATCTCGTCGGAGAAATTCGTCTTGACGATATCAAGCAGACCGTCGCCGTCGTAGTCGGCAGAATCCGCACCCATTCCACCCTGAGTCCGGCCGTTTGCATCGTAGGCCACACCGGCCAGCATGCCACTCTCGCGAAAAGTGCCGTCCCGGTTGTTCATGAAGAGCAGACTTGGCGTCGAATCGTCGGCCACGTAGATATCTGGCCAGCCATCATTGTCATAATCACCGACGCAGGGAGTGAAACCAAAAGTGGGCTCGGCTTTGAGGAGTCCTGCCTTGTCCGACACATCCGTAAAAGTACCGTTGCCGTTATTACGATAGAGAAGGTTCTTCGTACCCTTGAGTCCGGCGACACCGTAGAGCACGGGAGACTGCTGGCCCATCAAAGCGGGATTACTGTCATAGAGCAGCAAGCCGTATTGGTGGTCGACGTAGTTGCATACGAAGAGATCGAGATGACCGTCGCGGTTGTAATCGACAAAGGCGGCACCGGTGTTCCAGTGCTCTTCGGATTGCAGCAGCCCGGATTCGCGGGTAACGTCCGTGAAAGTGGCGTTGCCATTGTTGTGATACAGAACATTGGCGCCAAAGTATGTGACGAACAGGTCGAGATAGCCGTCGTTGTCGTAATCGCCGACACAAACGCCCTGTCCCCAGCCGTGCCGCAGCAATCCTGCCTTCTCGGTTACATCGGTAAACGTTCCGTTGCGATTGTTGTGGTAAAGGTGGTTGGTGGGCTCTTTGCCTTTGGGGAACTCCGTGAGCCCCCAGCCATTGACCACGAAAATGTCGAGCCAACCATCATTGTCGTAATCGAAAAGGGCGATACCACCGCCGGTCGTGGAAAGCAGAAAGTCTTTACTCTCATGGCCTACAAGAACCGTCTTCGCCAAAAGTCCGGCCTCTCTGGCGACATCGACGTAGCGCGGAAAATAGGCAGACGGGATGCCGGTTGCGAAACTCCGGGCGCAAAGGGGCTGGAGCAGAGAGCCCGCTCCAGCCGCTGCCAGATTCTTGAGCCACTGTCTCCGGTTCATCGTAGTAATTCTAAAGCTGCGGTGGAGATGGGGGACAAAGAACCAGTTAGACGCAATCTACACTCTGATCTCATTGCGCGCGTCGGACGAGTTTCTGTTGGGTCGGAGCTGAAAGCCACAGGACTCTCGCACGTGCAGTTCGGGCGGGAGTTTCAGGGTTCCGCCTCGAGCTGGTTCGCCCTTGATCCGTGCCAACAAGAGTTCGGTCGCTTCAAATCCAATCTGATACTTTGGAAGCTCCACCGTGGTCAGTCGCGGACGAAAAACGGCGAGCCACGGGTAGTCGTCGAAACTCACCAGCCCGAAATCTTCGGGGCACCGCATCCCCATCTCCTCCGCGGCTTTCAAAAGGCCAACCGTCATGAGGTAGTTCGCCACGTAGATGCCATCTGGACTTCGCGACAGAAGAGCATGGCCACCCCGATAGCCTGACTCAATGCGATAGTCGCCATGAATCACCAGTTCAGGCTCGTGTGTCAGCCCATTGGCTTCGAGAGCGTCTCGAAATCCCTTCCACCGTTCCCGGCCGTTGCTGATCGTCATCGGGCCACCCAGCAAGCCGATTCGCCGATGTCCCGCTCTTGCCAGTTGGCTCACCGCCTCATAGGCGCCCTTGTAATCATCGGTCACCACCGCATCCTTGGTGAGATCGGGATAAGTTCGCATGAGCAGCACGAACGGGACGTTCGCGTCGTCGATCAACTGGCGCAGTGAAGGACGGAATGCCTGCGGCGCCTTGGTCAGCAGAATGCCATCGACTCGCTTCGCCAGCAGCACTTCCAGGCACTCTTCCTCCCGCTCCAGACGATCGTCGCTATCGCACAGCAGAATGTTGTATCCGTGCTTCTGAGCGGCATCTTCCGCGCCGCGAACCACCAGCGGAAAAAACGGATTGGAGATGTCGGGAACCACGATACCGATGGTATGAGTTCGCCGCTTCGCCAAACTACGCGCCAGCAGGTTTGGCCGGTAGCTCAGCTTTAGAATCGCTGCATCTACCCGCTGCTTGAGCGCTTTGCCAACGTGGCTCTTGCCGTTTACGACCGCGGAGACTGTGAAAACGGATACGCAAGCTTCTTTGGCGACGTCGTAGATGCTGGTCGCCTTGTTCGCTTTCCGCTTACGAGTCTTTCGTTCCGGTGGCATATCGTTGTTCAAGACACAAGCAGAAATTCACGCGCACTTCAACAGAGCATATCAGGAACCTTGGTACGCGGTTGCTCCTGGCCCTTCTTCACACACCGAGCAGGCGAAGATACTCTCGCCCCGCGATGGCATTCGCTAACGGAGCATCTGCCCCGGCCCCGCCCGGCAGCACGTCTGCCTCGACCACCACCCAGCCATCAAAGTGGCCCTCTTGCAATAGTGCCACGATCTTGGGAAAGTTGATACTTCCCTGTCCAAGGGGCGCAAAGATTCCGTGCCGGACCGCCTCGTGAAAATTCATTCGCCCGCTGCGCGCTTCCGCTGCCTTCCTTTCGTATACATCCTTGAGGTGCACGCACCACACGCGCGACACCTGCTTCTCAAGAAACGCCACGGTATCTCCGCCACAATATACGTAGTGCCCGGTGTCGAGACACAGGCCCAATTCATCGGCGGGAAACAGGGAAAAGAGGCGATCGACTTCCTCGGGTGTTTCCACATGGCTTCCGGCATGATGGTGAAACGCTACCCGCAGACCGACTTCCTTGCACTGCGCAATTACCTCACGGATCGCAGTTGCCGCTGCCTGCCACTCCGATTCGCTCCAGGACAGTTGATTGGCGTCGTTGCGACGGCCCGCTGTGGCATTTCTGTCGGGCATAATTTTGTCGGAAAGAATCAGCAGGCGAGCACCCGCATCACTGATCAGGCGGGCAGAGCGCGCAACAAAGGCTAAGCCGTCCGGGTGCGCGGCAGCGTTACCCAGTTCGATGTCCACAAAAGCTGAGCAGAGAGTGAGCGATCGCTTCTCCAGTTCACTGCGCAGCATAGCTGGCTCGGCAGGAAGGAATCCATAAGGACCGAGCTCGGTACCTGAGTATCCGGCAGCCTTGATCTCGTCCAGAACCCGTCCAGAGGTGTAATCGGCGGGGAGCTCGACATGCTCCATGATTCCCCAGCTGATCGGTGCGTTAGCTACACGAATCGCCATTCCTTGACCCTTTCATCTTCGTTTAACAGGAAAGGCTTATGCCTGCACAAATCTCGGCGTCGCACAATCCGGTAGCTGCTGTGCGCAACCCGGCGACGAGTGTCGCCCCTGATGGCTACGCCTAATCCTACTTAGGCACTGCTTCTACGTTTGACGCGGGCAGCGAGTGGTCTAGAACGCGAGTTTGAGACCAAACTGTATCTCTCGCTGATTGTCCGGAACTGTCGAAGTGATAGCAGCACCTCCGGTGACGTTTATGAATCCAGCTCCGCTGCTTCCCCCTCCTGATCCGAAGTTCGGAAGACCAAAGTTTGGATGGTTGAAGATATTGAAGAACTCGGACCTGAAAGTAAGCCCGTATCTCTCACCCAACTGAAACGTCTTGTAGAGGGAGAAGTCAAAGTTCACCAGGTCCGGACCTCGCAGCACGGCGCGTTGCGTGTTCCCGAACATGCGGGCAGAAAGCTGACCCTGGGCGAGAGCCGGAACAGCAAAAGCCTCTTGGTTGAACCAGCAATCACGGGTCTGATGGCCGGGCTTGGTGCAGCCCATGGCTAACTGTCCCGCCGTGTTGAAGGAAAAGTCGTAAGGGTTGTGAATTCTGTCCGGACGTGCGCTGGAAGCGCCGGTATTGGTGACGTCGCCGCCGAGGAGGGCGTCGAAGGCCTCGCCGCTGCGTATTGTGGTTACGCCGCTAACCTGCCAACCAGCCAGAGCGGCTCGCGCCACGCTGCCGGCGGAGGCGCCGTAATGCTTCCCCTTGCCGAAGGGCAAATCATAGACGTAGCTCACCGTCAGGCGATGGCGGAAGTCCGGTGTGTTGGGTCCTTTTTCAGCGGCAATGTTGTGCGCATTTTGCACGTCACACTGCTGGACGTTACCATCGGCCGTGCCGACTGATTTCGCGTAAGTATAAGCGGCAAGAACATTGAACCCGCTGGAAAACCGGTGTTCGGCAGACGCCTCGAATGCGTTGTAGAACATGCTCAGCCGTGCGATATCAAGGGGCAGGACCGTGGTCAGACCGGGCCGGACGCCGAAGTACGGACGCCCGAAGTTTCCCGTGGAGTCCGAAAAATTTGAGTCCGCCGGCTGTAAAGGCTGATTTAGATTCGATGATTCATGGTCGTAGAGATTGTTGCTCTTCGAGCCGACGTAGCCAACCTGAACCAGCCAGTTGGACGCAAGCTCCTGTTGAATCGTAAGGTTCCATTCGTAGATTCTGGGAATTTTTCGGACCGCTCCCGTGGTTCGCACCGTCCCGACGGGGTTCGTCGGATCCACCGTGGGGATGGTGGCTGGAAAGCCGCTGGAGACTAATTGGCTGACCTGCGGAATCTGTGAAGTGCTGAAGTTGCGGGAGAGGACTACCAGGTTGGGCGGATTGAGGCCCAGGTCGTCAAAAATATTTCCTTCGGCGGCGTAAAAGATGCCAGTGGCAGCGCGCACGACGGTTTTGGGACGCACGGTCCAGGCAAAGCCAGCCCGCGGCGCCCAGTTTGTTTTGTCGAACCCAACTCCGGCGTGCGGGCTTTGGGTATCCACGACGGCGGTCGTTTGGTTAAAGTTGCCAACTTTTTTCCCGCCCGCGGGCGAGTTGATTTCGTACCGCAAGCCGAGGTTCAAGGTTAGGTTCGGAGTGACGCGGATGTTGTCCTGGACAAACTCCGAGATGTCCCAGTAGCGCGTGTCATCGCTACCGGTCAAATGATCCTGCAACGAGAATTGAGGAATTCCGAGCAAGGTGTCGGCCAGGGCTACGCCTGTGTAATTTCCGCTGAACTGGTACCAGCCGGAGGGAGCTGTCTGCTGAAAAAAGTTCCGCTGCTGACGGCGAAAATCCATTCCGAACTTTACCGTGTGCTTGCCGTGTATCCAGCTTACGGTGTCAGCCAGCTGATAAACGTTTTCGACAATCGTCTCTGGAACCCACAGCGAATCACCGAGCTGCTGAAAACCAGAAATCTGAAGCTTGGTTAATCCCGAGCTGTTGCCCCCTCGGTTGGAGTTGGGAATGCCCAAAGTCTCCGACGGATTCTTCCCGAAATCCAGGGGCAGCGTGTTGTCGCGGTACCGGATGAATCCGGCGCGCGCGTCATTAATCAGATTGGGACGGAGGATGCGTGTCCAATCCACACCAAAGCTCTGCGCTCGGTCATTCAGGGTGCTGGACGTACCCGAACCAGCTCCACCGTCGACACCCGGCAAAAATGAGGGATTAATCGATACGGGCGTCGCGATCGCGTAGTGCGAAAAAAAGCGGTCTTTGCTCGTCAGGTTATAGTCGAATCGCGTCTCGATCGCCGTCTCGTCGAACTTGGACTTTGCGTTGTAGTTGAAGTTATTGCTGAGATTGGTGTTTCCCGATGTCGGCAGCGGGAAGAGATTCACTATGTTCTGACCCGTGGTATCGATTCGGCCGGATGGAACTTGGGACGGGTTCCCGGGATTGAGCGGATTCCCCGGGTTCGAAGGGTCGTTGAGGACAACGCTCCCCATCTCCGAGAAATCTCCACTCCGCATCTTTAGGGTGGGAACGGTACTAATGTACGGAATCACCTTGCGGATGTCGGTGCGTTGAATCGAACCGAAGATAAACATCTTGTCTTTTACGATCGGGCCACCCAACTGACCACCGTATTGGTTTTGTTGGAAGGGTGTGGGCGAACTGGCGAAGAAATTCCGCGCATCCAGGTGATTGTTGCGAATGAATTCCCAAGCCGTACCGTGAATCTTGTTGGTCCCGGCGCGCAGCAGCAGGTTCACCATGGCGCCGCCGCGCCCGAATTCCGCGCTCATCGAGTTTTCTTCGACGCGGAACTCCTCGATGGCATCAGGGGGGGGCTGAATGACGACCGTTCCGTTGCCAAATTCGTTGTTGTCAAAGCCGTCGAGGAGGAAGTTGTTGTCAAAGACGCGAAGACCGTTCACGGCCAAAGCAATACCCGGCCGGTTATTGTCGGTGGAACCGGCGCCCGCGCTCGTTCCCGTCGAACCTTCATTCGCTCCGGGGCCGAGGAAAGCGAGTTTGAAGAAATTCCTGCCGTTCAACGGCAGCTCGACAATACGCTTCTCGGTTTCAATCGTTCCTAACGAAGAAGTCTCCTCCTGAAGCAGTGGAGGGGCGTCGGTCACCTCAACGGTTTGCGACACGGAGCCGACCTTCAGAACCGAATCCACCTTAACGACTTGTCCAATCTCGATGGTCACGTTGGTCTGGACCACGCGCCGATATCCCGTCTTCTGGAACGTGACAGTGTATTGTCCGATCTTCAGGGGCGTAATGCTGTAGCTTCCGGAAGAGTCCGCGGTAACCGTGGTCGCGGTGGAGGTTCCAACTTCGGTGGCGGTCACGGTGACGTCAGGCACCCTTGAACCGGATGCGTCGCTAACCGTTCCGACGATGCCGCCGGTCGTCAGTTGCGCCAGAGCGGCCGGCGCCGACCAAAACAGCGCCACTGCACAAACCAAAAAACTCCCCACGAAACGCGCGCGCTTTGTCATAAGTTTCCCCCCTCGGAAACAGATGTGCTGCTGTCCTAACGCAAAAAGATTAGTGCGAATAAGCGCTTATCATATAGCTCCGTTCCTGCCACAATGTCAAGCGCTTTTTGCGGTACTAATCGCTTTGATGTCAGCGATTACAAAATTCGATGACGGTTAGCGGTTCTTCCTGCCCGGTCGAAGACGCCGCCCTCGCCCTGCTTTCGTGAATCAGCCGGCGGTCGACTCAATGTTCGATGCGATGGCCACAGGTCGGTTTTCGCGAGCCGACTGATAGATCGCCTGAATCGTCGCGATGTCTCGAAGCCCTTCGATTCCATCCGACTTCAGGTCATGCCCGCGCCGGATACAGTCGGCAAAATGGTCCAGCTCCAGTACGAACTCGTCCATCACTTTGAACTTCTGCTCAAACCATTTTCCCTGCACCTTGCCAAACAGGCGGCGATCTTCTTCGAAAGCAAACGCGGGGTTCAAGGCGGCCCATCCCTTGTCGCCGTGAACCTGGACGAAGGAAGCCGCCTTCGAGCTGTAGCTCGAAGTGCCTTGGCAGACGAGACCTTCGGGGTGCGTGAGGCGGAAGGCGATACTGTCTTCCACTTCGGCGAAGCGCTTTGGGTCGTCAGTCCAGGTCTGCGCCGACGCCTCGATCGGGTTGCTCCCCGCAAGCCAGCGCATGGTGTTAACGCAATAGATGCCTATGTCCATCAATGAACCGCCTCCGGCCAGCCGCCGGTTCAGTTGCCAGCCGACTTTCGCCGGATCGACGACTTCGGTGTAGGCCGAAAACATGTGCCGGAGACGGCCGAGTTTGCCGCTGGTGATCAGCTTCTTAAGCGCCACGCTGCCCGGCTCGAAATACTTGCGATAAGCGGTCATCAGGTAGACCCGGTTCTGTTTGCACGCTTCCACCATGCGGCGACATTCTTCCACCGTTATGCCTAGAGGCTTCTCGCAAAGCACGTGCTTTTTCGCCGCTGCCGCGCGGATCGTCTGTTCGGCATGCGATCCATTCACCGAAGCAACAAAAACCACTTCGACGCCGGGATGGTTCAGGCATTCATCGTAGTTTTCGTAGCCGTAGCAGTCTTTGACACCGACACCGAATTTGGCGCCGAGTTGCTTGGCCCGCTTCTGATCGTGACTGACCACAGCCACCAGTTTGCACTTATTGCTGTGACGGAAAGCTGGCAACACAGAAGTTTCCGCAATGAAGCCCAAGCCTACTACCGCATATCCGACACGTTTTGCAGTCGCCATGTGGTCAAGCTCCTTCGATCAATTTTGAAATCCGGATGCCGCGCGCTCTCACGCGGCATCCGGATTCGGCAGCATAATATCGCGCACCAGCCCATCGAGTTCAAGACAAGCGGAGATGAACTGGCGAAGCGTCCGACGGGTAGGGCCGAAAGAATCAAATGCGCCCACCGAGAGGCCGCCTTCCGAGTAAGCGCTGCGGAAATCCGCGAACTTCCGCGAGAGTTCTTCCACGATCTTGAAATCCACCGGTTTGTCGATGCGCGGACAAACCTCAACGTCGCTCGCGTTCAGGCGAACCTGCCACCCGAAAGGTGGAGAAATAACGACATCGCCACCGATGAACTCGCTCCAGTGCATGTGATTGCGAAACGCCGCCGACAGCAGGCGTATGCGATAGCCACGCTCGCGAAAAAGCTGGTAAGTCTTCTTGAACACCGCTACGCCAGCCCACTCCAGGTATCCGGGGTCGATCGTGATATTTTCTTTTTCGGCGATGACCTTCAGCCAGTCGTCAAGGCGTCCGACCATGATGGTGCATACTGGCCCCATGGTCGCAATTTCCTTACCTTCCTTCTCGCGGCGTGTCAGCCCACGTTCCACCGCTTCGGCAACCGCCATGCACTGCGGCAGCGTGAAGCTGACTGTCGCGTTGATACTGATTCCGCGGTAAGTCGCTTCCTCGATGGCGGGAATCCCCGCGCGGGTTACCGGAATCTTCACGATCATATTGGGTGCCAGCCGGTCGAACTCCTGGGCCTGCTGCACGATGGATTCCGTGTCGCGATAGAACCGTGGATCGGTTTGTATCGAAAGCCTTCCGTTTCGTCCGTGATGCGCATCGAAAACCGGCTTCAGTAAGCTGGCAGCTTTAATGGAAACTTCACGAACCAGTTGCCAGCCGATCTCTTCTTCGGTGGCAGTCTGCCGTTCTTCAATCAGTGCGCGAATGCGGTCTTTCCACGCCCCCATTTCCTTCTTAAGGATTCCGAGCACGATCACCGGATTGCAGGTGGCGCCGACCGCGCCATGTTCGATCGAATAGGTGAGCTCCTGAATCGACGCCGAGTCATTCCACAGGCAAGTCGATGTGGTCTGGGTCATTTCGTGCAAGGGACTCTTGTAAGTTACAGGAGCAGTTACTTGCATCATGGATTCCTCCGGCCGCCGCTTTTGTTCTCGTCTACCTGTCCCACGGGGCTTGGCTTGGATTGAAGATGGGATTGCTCAGCAGCTACAGCGATCTCGAGGGCCCGCAAGCCGTCTTCCCCTGAAACACGGGGAGCGCGGTCGTGCAACATGCTTTGAACAAAATCCTGGACTTCAGCAACGTAGGCGTCGTCAAACCTTGTAAGGAAATGGTCGGCAAGTTTTTGAGTGCCACCATCGCAGGTCAGAACAGTAACCGAGGTTTGTTGCAGGCTTCCAATCAGGATCGACCCTTTCGATCCTGCAATTTCAGTTCGTATATCGTAGCCATAGACTGCCTGCACAAAGGACTCGATGTTGCCGATCGCGCCGCGCCCGTACTTCAGGTTCACGACCCCGGCTACGATGTCGCCAAACTCGGCAACCTCCGGGCGAATCGCCACGGTTGCGTAGGCTTGGACTTCTTTTACTTCATCGCGCATGAGCCAGCGGGCCAGGTCGAAATCATGGATGGTGTTGTTGTAAAACAGCATGCCGTTCAGCTTCGACTGATAGGACGAGATCGGTGGAGCATCCTTGTCACGGCCAATTGATTTGAAGACGACGGGCTCCCCGATTTCGCCAGCCTCAATCCGCTTCATGGCTGCCGCATAGCCAGGATCGTAGCGGCGCATGAAACCGATCTGCAGATGGACGCCAGCCTTAGCAACCGCTTCCAAGGCAGCATGCGCATCCGCAAGGCTCAGGGCCAGAGGCTTTTCACAGAGGATATGTTTTCCCGCTGCGGCCGCGGCGCGGATGGCTTGGGCGTGGAACTTGTCAGGTGTGGCGATTACAACGCAGTCGATGTTTTTGCGCTCCAGCATGTCTTCCAAGCTGGCAAATCCGTGCTCGATTTCAAGCTCAGCGGCGACCTGCCGGGCTTGGTCGGCAGCGACATCGGCAACCGCGACCAGAGTGGCCTCCGGCACCAGGCGGCGGATGTTTTCCGCGTGCCGCTTGCCCATCGCTCCCACTCCGAGTACGCCAATCCCCAGTTTGCGCATTGCGTCTTTCTCCCAAACAATCTCAACGTTGCGAAGGCCAGAAATATCTTTCCTTCTTTTTGCCTTCCAGATAATCGCGCCGAGCTTGCTGGACGGAGTCCGACTCCGACACCTCGGCAATGGGAACGTCCCACCAGGACTCGTAGCCGGGAACGCCGTCGAAATAATCGGTTTCCACTACCACCACCGACGTCCGCGGCTGCTTCTTTAAATCGGACAAGGCTTCTGCCAGTTGCTCATGGGTGCGTGCCCGCACGGCATGTGCCCCCAGACTGGCGGCATTCGCGACGAAATCGACGGGGATGACGGCGCCTGCGTTTTCCTGATCGCGATACTGATACTTCGTTCCAAATCCACCGCTGCCGCACGCGCGACTCAGCCCGCCAATGCTAGAGAAGCCGTGGTTGTCAAAGATTACGATGTTGAGCTTCACGTTCTCCTGCAACGAAGTTACGATCTCCTGGGCCATCATGAGGTAGGAGCCGTCTCCGACAAGAACGTAAACTTCGCGGCTCGGGTCCGCCATCTTGACTCCGAGCCCACCCGCAATTTCGTAGCCCATGCAGGAGTAGCCGTACTCCGTGTGGTAATTCTTGGGATCGCGCGTGCGCCAGAGCTTATGCAAATCGCCGGGCAGACTGCCCGCGGCACAAACGATGACATCGCGCGGACCAAGCGTGGCGTTCAGCAGCCCGATCGCCTCTCCCTGACTGAGCGGTGGACCGTGCCGCCGACCGTAGATTCTGTCAACTTCAGTCATCCACTCGCCGCGAAGGCCGACTATTTCAGAGGCGTAGCTTTCCGGCACGCGATACGACGAGAGCGCGGTTGAGAGCTCCTCGATCGTCGTGCGCGCATCTCCCACTACAGGCAGCGCCGCTTGCTTGCTGGCATCGAACTCGGTGACGTTGATATTGATCTGGCGCAGGTCCGGATTTTGAAAGGCAGTCTTCGAAGCAGTGGTGAAATCGCTGTGGCGCGTGCCTATGGCGACCACTAAATCGGCGCTGGCTGCCAACCGATTTGCAGCGAAAGTACCCGTGACCCCAATCGCGCCTGCCGACTGCGGGTGATCGAAGTTAAGCGAACCTTTTCCCGCTTGGGTCTCGCCCACGGGAATGCCAGTGCCCGCCGCGAAACGGGAGAGAGCTTCGGTTGCTTCGGAGTAAATCACACCTCCGCCTGCAATGATGAGCGGCCGTCGCGCCAACTGGATCCACTCGATGGCCCGGCTGAGCTGAGTTGCGTCCGCCCGAGCACGAGGAATAACCCAGGTGCGTGGGCGAAAGAATTCTTCCGGGTAGTCGTAGGCTTCGGCCTGCACATCCTGGGGGAGGGCAAGGGTTACAGCGCCTGTTTCCGCGGGCGAAGTCAGCACTCGCATCGCCTCCGGCAAAGAAGTCAGAATCTGTTCGGGCCGCTGGATGCGATCCCAATAGCGCGAGACTGGGCGGAAACAGTCGTTGACCGATACATCCTGCGAGGAGGTTGACTCCAGTTGTTGCAGAACGGGAGCGACGTTGCGGCGGGCGAAAATATCTCCGGGAAGAAGCAGTACAGGAAGCCGGTTGATGGTGGCTCCCGCAGCCCCGGTCAGCATGTTGGTAGCGCCTGGCCCAATCGAGGTCGTGCATACCAGCGTGCGGAGGCGGTTGCTCATCTTGGCGAATGCAGCGGCGGTGTGGACCATCGCCTGCTCATTACGGCACAGGTAGTAGGGAAAGTCAGGATTCTGCTGGAGCGCCTGACCAATGCCCGCGACGTTGCCGTGTCCGAAGATGCCGAAGCACCCGGCGAAGAAAGCGCTCTGGTTACCGTCGCGCGATACGAACTGGGTTTTCAGGAACTGAATGATGGCTTGCGCCGTGGTCAGCCTTCGCGTCATGTTTCTACCCCAGTGAGCTTTGTGCAGTGAGCTGGTGCGTCGCCAAAGCAGCATACTGCAATTTGCCACAAAGCACCAGCAGATTTGGTGAAGTTACAAACCGCTTATGTCTTTGCTCTAAATGCTTATATTTCGCTCGGTGGCAAGGTTTTAATGGTCCGAATAGTGGTGCCATCTGCCAATTCAGTGAAAGGTCGATTGTTCGCTTCCGTCTGGTCCAATCACCATGAACGTAGGTATTAAATAAGGGGTTAGTGTGGGTAGTGGGCACATTTTCACCGGTTCTCAATCGGGGCAAAGTACGTCGCCGGTCAATCGAGTCGTCGTTAACCGATGACCGGCAGGGCTGTGAAGGTCATGTATAGTCGTATTTTCCTATGGTCAAGAAATCTGGGCGAACCGCAGGTGCCCGAGGATACAAGGCACCCAGTATCTACGATGTAGCCCGCGAGGCGAAGGTCTCGGTATTCACAGTGTCGGCGGTGATCAACGAAACTGGAAGGGTCAGCGCGACTTTGAGCCGCCGCGTGGAAGCGGCGGTCCGCGAGCTCAATTACCGGCCTAATCTGCTCGCTCGCAGCCTTGCTAAACAGCAAACCCATACCTTCGGCATGGTGGTCACGGACATCGCCAACCCCTTCTTTCCAGCCATCGTGCGTGCCGCCGAAGATGCGGCACAGAAGGCGGGCTACAGTATGTTGCTTTGCAACAGTGATGACAAACCGGACAAGGAAGCGGTGTATCTGGAGCTTTTGATCGCCAATCGGGTCGACGGAATCATTCTGAGCAAGACGCCTTCCGCCTTGAGCGTCGCCCAACGCCGGATGCTGGATGAAGCGAAGATTCCGATCGTCCTGCTGATGAGAACCTGCGCGGAACTGAAAACCGATATTGTGCAAACTAATGACAAGCAGGGGGCAATGGATGCGGTCGATCATCTTGCGCGCATCGGCCATAAGAAGATCGCATTCGTCAGCGGCCCCATGAATGTCAGCAATGCCCGCGCCCGCCGGCAGGGCTACACCAAGGCGCTGAAGGCGCGGGGGTTGGTTTACGACCCTGAGTTGAGCTTCGAAGGCGACTATCGAATTGAGTCCGGTCGCCGTGCTGGGCATGCTCTGCTTCCGAAGCGGCCAGATGCGGTCCTGGTGACGAACTACCTGATGACGATTGGGCTGATGAGCGCAGCGGAAGAGATGGGCTTGCGTTGTCCGGAAGACTTCGCCTTGATCAGTTTTGACGACTATCCCTGGTCCGGCTGTTTCCGTCCCCGTCTGACAACCATCGAATTGCCCAAGCACGAACTCGGCGACACCGCCGTGCAACTCTTGCTTCAGCGCATCCGGGGTACGCGCACCAAAGCTGTGACCGTGAACCTCTTGCCGCAACTCCGGGTGCGCGAATCCTGCGGGTTCATGCTGCACTCCAGGAAAGAGCCAGTGGCAACCACCGAGGGATCACGCTGAATCGGGGATACCCACATACACAAGCTGCGCTTCAATCTTCGTGGGATAAGTGTGCAGGTTTACGCACACCGGAGCACCCTTCGCTTTGCCGGTAGGAATGTGGAAGCGTCCTTGATGTTTCGGACACTCGATAATCTCCCCCACTACCAGTCCGTCGGTCAGCAACTCATCCTCGTGCGTGCAAAGTCCATCCGTTGCGTAGAAGCCGCTGGGCGTGTGATAGATCGCGTAGATTTTTCCGCCGTGCTCAAACTGCGCCACGTCTTCCTCGGCAATGTCATCGACGTGACAGACTGGGTGCCAGGAAACAATGCCATCAGGCATAGTGAGATCCCCCGGTGGCAGTAACTGCGTTGCCGTCCGATTCCTTTTCTTGCGACGGACGCCTGGATGCGGCATCGGGCGGAAGTTTCCGCAGAACAAAATAGTTCGCATCTTTCGACTGTTTGATCAGCGCCGGAACAATTTCCCGAAAAGCTTCCAGCAAGCCGGAATAGGTGTGCGGCATTACGCTTTGCATCCGTTCATGGAGGTTCGGCAACGCGTGAAACGGGACCATCGGGAACATGTGGTGTTCAATGTGGTAATTCATATTGAAGTAGAGAAAACGGAACACCGGATTCATCTTCACCGTGCGCGTATTCAACCGGTGATCGCGCACGTTTTCAGCCAGGCCCGCATGCTGCGTCAGCGAAAACATCTGATGGAGCCAACCTCCGTACATTCGCGCGAGGGGAAAGAACAGCAGTGGGAGCCAACTCTTGATGGAAACTGACCAAACCATCATTCCCAGGTAGACAACCAGGTAAACACGTGACCACCAGAACATCTTCCGCCATTCGCTTTGCGGTACGAAGTCTTTTGCCTCTTTGGTGGGTACGCCCAGGGCATGGAGAGTCATCACTCTGAACATCTGGATGGCATCCGGTATCCAGAAAAAATCCAGCAGCACTTTGCGCAGGTTCGCTGGGCGCATCACCTGGATCTCCGGATCGAGTCCGACCATGATCGTTTCCGTGTGGTGCCGCGTGTGACTCCAGCGCATGTAAGTGCCTTCCTTCATGTTCATGAGAGAGGAAAGCAAATAAAACATCTCGTTTAGCCAGCGCGTGCGGAACGGAGTGCCGTGAGCGCACTCGTGCCATCGGGCATCGCATGAACTGTAGATTGTGCCGTACAGGAAAAACGCCGGAATCACCCAATGGCTGCCAACCGCCGCGTAGGCAAGGTAGCCGCTACCGGCAAGGCATGCCAGCCAGAGTCCGAAGTTGGCGAAGCCCTTCCCGTTACCTCGCGCCATCAACAGCTTCAGCTCTTTGCGAGGAATCTCAGGACGATACCAATCGTCCAGCGATTGCGTCATAGCTCACACCAATCCCATTCTACGAATCAACTTGCCATCACGATTCACTAAAATCGATTTCCACCGGTTGCCCGAAAGCCATGGTCTTCAAAATCACGTAAAGCGCGCCTGCGGCCACCCAGATCGCGCCGATCGCCAGCGTCGATCCTTGCAAGCCCAAAAAGATCACCAGGCAGAAAACAAATCCCAGGCACGGCACGATAACGTCGAGCAACAGGCTCCGCTTTCCGGCCATTCCCGGGGAGAAACCAAAATGCCGGACAGCCGCGAGGTTCACAGCCATAAAAGTCATCAGCGCGCCGAAATTAAGAATCTCAACCGAGCGCTCCCATCCCAGGGTTAAGCTGCCCAGATAGGCCAGAGCGCCGACGATGAGCACGTTATTAGAGGGATTGCCGCGCTCAGCGTTGAGATGGCCAAAAAGTTTACGCGGCAACACGTTGTCGCGGCCCATGCTGTAGAGCAAACGCACGGCTCCCAGCAGACCAGCCAAACCACCAGCCAGGCTTGAAATGAGCAGCACGGCGCCAAATCCGATAAACAGTTTGTAGCCGCCCACGACATTTGCCACATCCATAAAAGCTGTTTCGGGATTGACGAGGGTGCGGTAATCGGGCCAAACCCGAACCGCCAGGTAAACCTGAAACGCCGCAAACAGCCCCGTGAAAACACAGACGAGAACGGACGCAAGCAAAACGTTTCGCTGCGGATTCTCGACTTCTTCCGCCAGGATGCTGACCCCATCGAACCCGATGTAAGTGGTGGCAACCAGGGCTGTACCCGCGGCGATCGCGCGTACACTGAAGGTCTTTGGATCGTAGACAGGCTGAATTGAAATCAGTCCTACGACGTGGTGGTGCCCAATGATGTACCAGATTGCCTCGCCGAGAAAAACCACCATTACGATGGACATCATGGCCAGCAGAATTTCATTCGCACGCGCGGTAGTGCGAATTCCAAACCAGCACAAAAGAGTCATGAATCCGACTGCCAACGCCGAAAGTAACGCGAGGGGCACATTTGGAACTAATCGCTGGATCGTGAGGGCCGCGTAGAGGCTGTTCTGTAGCGGCTGAAAAAGGTATTCCAGGAACATCGCCCAACCAACCACGAACCCAAACGTCGGATTGAAACTCCGGCTGGCGTAAGTGTAGACCGAACCGGCGGAAGGATAGACCGTCGCCATTCGTCCAAAGCTCACTGCCGTGGCGGTCATGGCCACCATCGCGACCAGAAGAGTTATGAGCGCATGACCGTGGGAAAGAACTTGAGCCACGCCAAACATGGGAACAACCGCGATCGGCGAGGTTAATATCATTCCGTAATAAACCAGGTCCCAGAGACCGAGGACTCTCTTGAGCTTGGGTGCCGCGGCTGTTGCCACTGCGGTTCTAGGTTCCACCTTGGTCCCCTGGCCCATCACAGATGGGGTACTGACTCGATTAGTTGCTCAGGCTGTCTGCTCTAACAATTTCAGATGCAATCATCACAGCCCGCGAAACCGGTCATCGCCTCAATACGAGCGGCAGGCGAGGGTCAAGCGCATTCCACGTGGACCGTAACCAGGCGTGCTGGGGATCTTCTGTAACCGCCATCGCGCGGGAAGATCCGGCAAGAAAGTTCAGATAGTAGACGTCATAACCTGGTCCTGCAACCACCGGGTGGTAGCCGCTGCGAACCAGAACTGCATCTCCATCTCGCGTTTTCAGGGTTCGTTGCACGGAACTTTGGTGGGAATAGAGATGTTGGAAAGCAAATGCGTTCTCTTGATTCATTCGATAGTAGTAAATCTCGTCCAGATCGACTTCCGTGGGCGGATCGTGAACGTCGTGCTTGTGCGGCGGATAACTGGACCAGTTCCCTCCTGGAGTGTAGACCTCCACCACAATCAACTTGTCCGCGGCAAAGGCGGGACTCATGATGTCGACGATCTGGCGTGAGGCGTTGCCCCCGCCCCGCAGACTGCTCACAACATCATTGGGAGTGATCAATCTCGGTTCCAGTTGCGCGGTCGACGGCACCCTGCATTCGGCAATCTCGCAAATAGATTCGGCCGTAAAAGTGACTTTGTTCCCGGTCGGCAAATACAGGGCATAAGGGTAGCCGTCGAAAACATTCTTTCGTTCTCCGATACGCTGTGCGCCTGGCCCCCAATCGGCCTGGCACGTTCCGCCAAGCAGCACAAACACCGCTTCCTCGCCATCCGTGTCCGCTCGATAGACCTCACCACGACCAAGCCGACGAACAAAGAAGCTCATCCACTCCCACTTAGCCCTTTGGCGAGGCAAATGAAGAAGCTCACCCGCCTGCTCCGGGGGCAGATTCTCGGAAGGAACGAGGCAATCACTTTCGCTCATGTGTTCTCCATTCCTACGTTGCACAGGACCCACTGTGACTCACGCCGGAGGCAATTGCAGCCTTATTGCTAACCGCTTTGACAATATGTCAAACGCGGGTTCGGTTGTCAATCGCGACTTCAGTGACTGTCGTTAGCACGCCAGTCCCCAATACTCTCAATCGGCATGCGCCATTTCCTATTTCCACGCGTCACACTGCACGGCGCAATTGATCACTGACGGGCAACCCGCGACGATCGCTTACCGGTAGTCCGATCCCCGTTCGACAACTCCGGGACCTTTTGAGTGTTATGAATTTGAACTCCGGTGACCTACAATTCTGGCCACAGGTTGGCGCTAGCATTAGAGAAATCGGGTAAAACAATATCCCATGGCAACTGCGGAGACAGAAAATCTGGGAAGCGAATCCGGGCAGGCCGGCAAAGCTGCCGGGGCTTGCGTGATGGTGCTCTTCGGAGCGGCCGGCGACCTGACAAAACGCAAGCTGATTCCCGCGCTTTTCAATCTGGTAAAAGCGAATCTGCTTCCTAGGGACTTCGCGGTCCTGGGCGTTTCCGTGGATGACTTGACTCTGGAACAGTTTCGGACCCGGGTAACAGGATTTCTGCCGGCTGAGGATCGCGGAACGGAAGCGTGGGAGTGGTTCACGCAGCGGCTTTACTACCAACGCGGGGAGTTTGCGGATCCCAATACTTATTCCACGCTGGCTAGTCGGCTTAGTGCTTTGGATGGGGAGCGCCAGACGGCGGGCAACTACATGTTTTATCTGGCAACCTCGCCGAAGTTTTTTGGGAACATTGTCCAGCACTTGGGAACCGCCGGTCTGTCGCGCCAGCAGAATGGGCACTGGCGGCGGGTTGTGATCGAGAAGCCTTTTGGACACGATCTGGAGTCTGCCAAGGCTTTGAACCGCGAGATCAAGAGCGTATTGGGCGAAAATCAGATTTACCGCATCGATCACTACCTGGGAAAAGAGACAGTCCAGAACATCATGGTGTTCCGGTTCGACAATGCCATCTTCGAGCCCATCTGGAACCGCCGCTACATTGATCACGTGCAGATCACGAATGCTGAGACTGTCGGCGTGGAACAGCGGGGCGGATACTTCGATACCGCCGGCACACTGCGGGATATGGTTCCCAACCACTTGATGCAGCTTCTCAGCCTGACCGCAATGGAGTCGCCGGCATCTTTCCAGGCCGACGCGGTCCGCAATGAGCAAGCCAAGGTTCTGCACGCGATTCAGCCCCTGGATTCCGACGATGTGCTGCATCTCAGCGTGCGCGGCCAATACGGCGAGGGCTTGATGGGCGACGAGAAAGTGGCGGGTTATCGTGCCGAGCCTGGAGTTTCTCCCGATTCGAGGACGGAGACCTACGTAGCCATGAAGTTGATGGTAGACAACTGGCGGTGGGCGGGGGTGCCATTCTATCTGCGAACCGCCAAGCGTATGGCCAAGCGTCACACCGAGATCACCATTCAGTTTAAGCGCACTCCTTTCGAACTGTTCGGCAACTCTGCTTTTCGCAAGCTGCACACAAATACACTCGTAATGCAGATCCAACCTGTGGAAGGGATTTCCTTGAGCTTTGGAGCCAAGATCCCAGGCGCCGTGTTGCAAGTTGGATCGGTGGACATGAGTTTCGAATATGCCAAGTATTTTGGAGCGGATGCCCACACGGGCTACGAGGTTCTGCTCTATGACTGCATGATCGGCGATGCGACCTTGTTTCAGCGCGCGGACATGGTCGAAGCGGGTTGGAGTGTCGTTGATCCGATACTGGACGTCTGGACGGCTCTGCCTCCACGCAAATTTCCTAACTACGCCGCCGGCACCTGGGGACCGAAGGATGCCGACGAACTTTTGGAACGCGACGAACGCCAATGGAGGAAAATCGAGCCATGATTCTTGCAGGAGAGATCGGCGCTACTCGTACCCGGCTCGCCGCATTCGAGAAGGAAGGCAGCCGGCTCCACCTTGTGGTCGAGAAGACCTACCTGAGCCAGGAGCATAGCAGCTTGTCCGAGATCATCGCCGCCTTCATCAAGGCGGAAGGGATTGCGGTGCACACGGCGTGCTTCGGCGTCGCCGGACCGGTGAGACGCGGACGAAGCAAGATTTCCAATCTGACCTGGGTGATTGATTCTCGTGACCTGGCCAAGCAGCTTAAACTCGATTCCGTGGGAATGATTAATGATCTCGAAGCCTATGCTTACGGGATCGACGGGCTCGACTCCAAAGATTTCGTTACGCTGAATGAAGGCTCCGAGGATGCGGAAGGAAATCGAGCGGTAATCTCCGCGCGCACCGGACTGGGCGTGGCGGGCCTTTATTGGGATGGCTTCCGGCATCATCCTTTCGCCTGCGAGGGTGGGCACTCCGATTTCGCACCCCGCAACGCCCTGGAGATGGCGCTGCTGAGCTATCTCCAGAAGAAGTACGGTCGCATCAGCTACGAGCGACTTCTTTCCGGTCCCGGGATCAAGAACATCTACGATTTTCTTAAAGATTCGCAGAAAGCGGAAGAGCCGCCATGGCTGAAAGATCAAATCGGGACGGCGCATGATCCTCCGGCTCTGATCTCGCAACTTGCACAGGAAGGCAAGGCTGCCATCTGCGATCAGACTCTGTCGATCTTCGTGAGTATTTACGGAGCCGAGACTGGGAACTGCGCGTTGAACTTCTTGTCCACCGGGGGCATTTTCATCGGAGGCAGCGTGGCAGCCAAGAATGTGTCCAAGATGAAAGATCCGATCTTCATGGAATCGTTCCTGGACAAGGGCCGGATGGCGCCGCTGCTCAAGGAGATCCCAGTCACGATCGTGCTGAACGACGATTCGGGAATCATCGGAGCGGCGCGCTACACGCTCATTGAGAAAGCGTTTCGGACCGCGAAGCGCGCGTGAAGCCGAGTCGTCACCGGCGCCATTCGTCGATCAGGTTGGCGACCAGTCCCGTCCAACCTGTCTGATGGCTCGCGCCCAAGCCCATGCCGGTGTCGCCGTGGTAGTACTCGTTGAAAAGCAGACAGTCACGCCAGTGCGGATCTTCCTGAAATTTACGGTAGGTGCCGAAACAGGGTCGCTTGCCATCCTGATCGCGCTTGAAAATTGAGATCATGCGGTTGGCGGTTTCCTCCGCGACCATCGAGGGCGTGACTGGCTCTCCGTCGCTTCCGGGTATCTGCACCGAGGATTGCGGACCCAGCGCGTCGCTGAATCGCAGGAACGAATGGATCAGCAGGTACGAGGTCGGAAACCACACCGGACCGCGCCAGTTGGAATTCCCTCCCTTGAGTTTGACTTCGGCTTCGCCCGCTTCGTAACCCAGCGTGCGGTCTCCGAATTGAAAGGGATGGTCCTGGTGATATTTCGATAGGCTGCGGATACCATACGGCGACAGAAATTCTGCCGGATCCCAGATGCGCTGGAGCAACCGCTTGAACTGGTTTGGGTCCGCGATGGATAGCACATAACGCTTGCGCCCGTCGTCCACCGCATAGCACGCATCCCCGACCAGGTCAGGCCGGTTCTGAATAAACCATTCCACGTCCTTCAAAAAGCTGGGGTACGCTTTCAATTCCTCCCGGTCGAGCACTTCGATGCCATACAGCGGAATCAGGCCGACCAGCGAACGCAGCCGGAACTTGTGAAACTCGCCGTTGGGGTAGCGGAGCACGTCGTAAAAAAAACCTTCCTTCTCGTCCCACAACTGGTATTGGCGGCCGCCCATCTTCTTCATGGCCGCGCCGATGTAGATGAAGTGCTCGAAGAACTTGGTGGCTATACCTTCGTACACCGGGTTCTGCTTCGCTAACTCCAGTGCGATGCGCATCAGGTAAAGACAGAAGAAGCCCATCCAGCCGGTTGCGTCTGCTTGTTCCAGGATCGCACCGTCGGGAAATCGTTCGCCGCGGTCCACCACTGCGATGTTGTCGAGGCCCAGAAATCCGCCTTCGAAAACGTTATTGCCCTGGCTGTCCACGCGGTTCACCCACCAGGCAAAATTCATCAGCAGTTTATGCAGACACTTTTCCAGAAACTCTGTGTCCCCTTTGCCGGTGCGCTGTTTCTCCGTCTGATAAACGCGCCAGCAAGCCCAAGCGTGCATCGGTGGATTCAAGTCGGAGAACTCCCACTCATAAGCGGGAATTTGTCCGTTGGGATGCTGGAACTGCTCAAACAGCAGCACCCACAAATTCTCCTTGGCAAGATCCGGATCGACCAACGCCAGGCTAATGCACTGGAATGCCAAGTCCCAGGCCGCAAACCAGGGGAATTCCCACTTGTCTGGCATGGAAAGAATGCGCATCGAGTTCACATGCCGCCAGTGAACATTACGGATCCGTTTCCGGGATTCCGGCGGCGGCAGTTTGGGGTTGTCGCCCTCCAACCACAGGTTTACGTCCCATAAATAAATCTGTTTACTCCACAGCATTCCTGCCAGCGCCTGCCGCTGAATTTCTTTCTCTTCCGCGGTGGCCTTGGGAGGATGCACGGCGGCGTAGAACTGATCGGCCTCCTTTTTTCTTTGCGCAACCACCTTGTCCACGTCATCCAGGGGGCGATCCAGTTTCTCCGGCGTCAATCGCAGGCGAAGCACTACCGACTCTCCAGCGGGGACAGAATATTTGTAGTGAACACACGCCTTGGTCCCAGACTGCGCCGGGTTTACGCAGTCCTCTTTGTTCACGATGTGCCGATGGAATGCGTCCTTCACGTTCGGCTTGCGATTACTTGTACTTTGGTAGAGCCGCACCCCGTTGTTTTCATTGTCCGTAAACAGCGGTCTCCCGCCTGCGGGAGCATAGAGGTAGCGTTGGCCCAGTGAATATGGGAACTGGAGGTTGTGCAGCGCGGCTGCCTGGAAATCATCCGCGACCAGCGTGATGTGGTCGCTTGCGCGCTCAAGACCGATCACAGGCTCACTGCCCGCGGGATCAGTCCACGCCCAAGTATTGCGAAACCACAGGTGGGGCAGCAGATGCAGGTCGGCGGCCTCCGGTCCCCGGTTGAAGGCCTCGATACGAATACAAATATCTTCCGGACCTGACTTGGCATACTCGACGAACACGTCGAAATAGCGGTTATCGTCGAAGATACCGGTATCGAGAAGTTCGTACTCGGGTGCTCCCGCCTGCCCCCAGCGCCGACGATTTTCCTCTAGCAACTGGGCGTAGGGGAATTCCCGCTGCGGATATTTGTAGAGCATCCGCATGTAACTATGAGTGGGCGTGTTATCGAGATAGAACCAGTATTCTTTGACGTCCTCGCCGTGATTGCCCTCGTTGCCGGAGAGTCCAAACATGCGTTCTTTGAGGATGGGGTCGCGGCCATTCCACAACGCCAGCGCAAATACGAGGAGCTGGTAACGGTCGCAAATGCCCGCGATGCCATCTTCGCCCCAGCGATAGGCTTTGCTCCGCGCCATGTCGTGGGTCAGAAATTCCCACGCGCATCCATCCGGACTGTAGTCTTCTCGCACGCTCCCCCAGGCCCGCTCGCTGACATAGGGGCCCCACTTGCGCCAGGGCGCGACCATTTCGTTGGAGGGCTCGGCCAGGCGCTGATGTTCCAGAGTTAGCCAAGGACTGCAGGGTTTAGCGCTCGGTTTGTCGGCCGGTTTGTCGCTCATGGTTACCGACTTCCCTTTTCAGCGGACAACAGCGCGCTCAGCTTCTGCATTTGCGCCGCAAACCGAGGTGCGTTGTACGCGGATGGATCGTCGAGTTGCTGAAAGAGGCCGCTGATCGCAACTTTAATTTCCGCTTCGTCCAGGTTCTTTGCGTGCTGCTTGTACACCCCGAACAACGAGTCCAGCGACATGGCAGCCTGCCCGGCGGCGCGCTGTCCCTGTTGGGAGATGGCGCGGGAATCGCCGGCGATTTTCCGCAACACTTGTAGCGTGAACGCCTGATCGTAGGTGCGGCTGTTCAGCGCGTCGGCCAGAGAATGGGCGAGCGCGGCGGATCGGTCTGCTGAAGCCGCGATTTGTTCACGGTCACCGCTGAGTTGTCCCATCAATCCGCTGAGCGTTGCCATCTCCGATTCGAGCTTAGCTGCGGTGCTGGCGTCGGTTTCCGCGGCAGCGTAGCGGAATACCACGAAGCGAGCGGCATTCCATGCCGGGACGCCCGGCGTCCGGGCGGCATATCCAGCCTCCTGACGCCAACTATCTTTCGTGGCGGTCAGGCTGTGGTGGCAGGCGAAGCAATCGAGCTCGGCATATTCGGGCCAAGTGGAACTGCGGGCGCGGCGAGCGAGACGCTGCAGACTGTCGCGCAATTGCATGCCCTGGCCCACCGCCCACTCCTTGGTTCCGAACCAGGGAGTGATATCGGAGTCCTTCCAGTGGCGGGGCATCACCGCGCTGAACAGATTGAGCTCGAAAGTCAAGTCAGGATGACCCGCCGCAATCATCTGGTGATCGACGGATTGTTCCTCAGTTCCAACGTGGCAATGAAGGCAAGTATGGCTGCGCACAGTCAGGTCGCTCAGATCGCGCATGCCGAGCTGACTCTTCTGGTCTGCGGTTCGCGTCTCCCAATCTTTGACCGTGTGCGGCCCCAGCCAACCCGCCGCTGGGCCGTGGCAATGCTCGCAGCTCACGCCGTCGCTGATGTCGAATGTTTGGGCGCGCATCTCGGGTGGGACTTGGAGAGCGTGGCACGCAAGGCATTTCTGGTTCTGGTTGGGAGGTGATTTCAGGTTCAGAATTTTTCCAATGCGGACGGAAACGTCATTCGAAAGCACCTGGTAAGCGCGCGCGTGCTTGTCCTGCCCGGCCCAGATGCTGTACTCGTTCTGGGCAACATGGGTGATCTGTTTCGGCTGAATGCTTCCATGACAACTGCTGGAGGCGCATCCGCCCGGGCCGTTGTACTTGCCAACAACAGTATTCTGGGCTGAGGCTGAAACGGAGATGGCGAGTGTCAGACACGCCGCCCATCGCCACACCACTCGTCTCTTGTCCACCATACGCATTTTTTGGGGCAATTGTCTTGCTTATACCCGCTCTGCTGCACGAAATCAATTGACTGTATGGTACGTCCTCCAACCAACAGACAGGGCCTGTGGTGAGCCTTCATGCCCCAAGTTTGCCATTCCCCAAGGCAAACCGCTAACGTTAAAATTCCTGACAACCTTAGTTATTATGCGGAACCAGGGAGACCGTGGCGCTTGATCGACGAACTCAGGTCCATTCAGCAGCAGTTCGGGTACTTGCCGGCCGATCAGTTGCATGAACTCGCCGCAAAGATTCAGGTGCCCCTCAGCCAGATCCATGCGGTGGCCAGTTTTTATCCCCACTTTCATCTCACGCCGCCGGCCCAGGCTGAAGTGCGTGTCTGCGCCGATATGGCTTGCCATCTGCGTGGCGGTCCCGACCTGAAACGAGGTCTGGACCAGGCTTTCCGTGGAGGCGGCCCGGAAGATGTTGCAGTGCGTGACGTATCCTGTCTCGGCCGCTGCGACCAGGCGCCCGCGCTCTCGATCAATGACCGGATCTACAGCAACCTCGACGAACATCGCGGCGTTGCGCTTGTGCGCGACGTGCTCTCCGGGCGCAAACTTCCCGCAGAAAAGCACGATCATCATCGGGCGCCGGTCGCTTCCGATCCTTACAACGGTTCTCCCCAATACTCCATGGTCCGGCAGTTTATCGAGAACCCGGATTGGAGTGGTGTAATCGCCACCCTGAAATCCGCCGGACTGCGCGGCATGGGCGGCGCCGGCTTCCCTACCGGCAGCAAGTGGGAAATCGTGCGCAATGCCCCGGGCAAGGAAAAATACATTGTCTGCAACGCCGATGAAAGCGAACCTGGCACTATCAAAGACCGCTTCATCATGGAAAACGTCCCGTACCTGGTGATCGAGGGCATGATCATGGCTGGACTGGTCACGGGCGCCCGCCGCGGAATTCTGTATATCCGGCACGAGTACGAACGACCCAGAGAAATTCTGCAAGAAGAGATCGACCGCTGTTATCGCGAAGGGCTTCTCGGTCCAAACATTCTGGGGAGCAGTCTGGCTTTTGATCTCGAAATCTTTGTCAGCCCCGGAGGTTACATCTGCGGGGAAGAGAGCGCGCTGCTCGAAGCCATCGAGGGTAAACGCGCCGAACCGCGCAACAAGCCGCCCTTCCCAGGCACCAATGGTCTCTGGAACCAGCCGACAGCCATCAACAACGTTGAGACCTTCACCTTCGCCACTGCGATTCTTTTCCGAGGAGCGGAGTGGTTCAAGGCGCAGGGGACGAACGGCGCATTCGGCATGAAGTTCGTGGGAATCAGCGGCGATGTGAATCGTCCCGGAATCTTCGAAGTCCCCATGGGTACGAAATATTCTCAGCTCATCTACGAATACGCGGGCGGCATTCTCGGAGATCGCAAGCTGCTGGCCTACGCGCCTTCGGGACCTTCCTCCGGATACCTGCCCGCTTCCATGGTGGACCTTCCGCTCGACTGGACCGCAGTAGCGGCAGCCGGTTCGATGGTGGGATCGGGAGCGATTGTGGTCTGCGCCGAAGGCCGATGCATGCTCGACATGGCGCTCAACGCGGTCCGCTTCTATCGCAACGAATCCTGCGGCAAGTGCGTTCCCTGCCGGGTGGGATCGCAGAAGCTGGTCGAGATGCTCACGGGATGGACCGAAGGCCGCTCTTTGAGCACCGATCTGCAATTGCTCGATGAACTATCGCATGCCCTGAAGCAGACTTCGATCTGCGGACTGGGCCAGGTGGTTCCCGTGCCCATCGTTTCTGTGCTGAAACATTTTGGTGAAGTCGTTGACGAGCACCTCACCAATCGCCGCTGCCCGGCGGGCGTCTGCTTCCCGCAAAGAGGGACGGCATGAGTTCCAACCCTGCCGCCGAGATTCAGATCACCATTGACGGCAGGCCAATCTCGGTTCCGGCGGGCACCACCATCTTCGACGCAGCCCGCGTCAATGGTATTGCCATCCCAACGCTCTGCCACCAGCAGAACGAAAACCCGGTGGGCGTATGCCGCGTATGCGTGGTGGATATCGGCCAGCGTGTGTATGCCGCTTCCTGTATCCGTCAGGTTGAACCCGGCATGACGGTGAAGACCTCTACCGGCCCGGTGCAAGCGGCGCGTCGTACTCTGGTCGAACTGCTGATGTCGGACCATCCCGCGCCCTGCGCTCGCCAGCAACAATCGGGAGACTGCGAACTGGAGCGCCTCGCCGACGACGCCGGAATCCAGGAGCCTCGCTTTCCTCGGCGCATCACCCCGCGCGGCAAAGACGACTCCTCCACCGTAATCGCGGTCGATCACGAAGCCTGTATCCTCTGTGATCGCTGCGTTCGCGGTTGCGACGATATCCGGAACAACTGGGTGTTGGCGCGCCGCGGCAAGGGATACCAGGCCGGCATCGCCTTCGACAACAACCTGCCCATGGGCGAGTCGTCCTGTGTTTCGTGCGGCGAGTGCATGGTCTCCTGCCCCACGGGCGCGCTCACCAACAAGCGTGTCGTCGGAACCCAACTCGGACAGGGAGATGTGCTCGATCCCGCCGAGTTGTTGCATCTTCCGATTTTCGAAAACGTCTCCGGTACATTTCTTGAACTCAACCAGAAGGCAGTCGTAAAACGGCATTTCAAGCCAGGAGAAATTGTCTGTCGCGAAGGCGAGTTCGGCTCGACCGCCTTCTACATCCTCGAAGGTAAGGCGGAAGTTTTTCTCTCCAGCCCCATTGCGCATGTCAAGACGGAAGGCGGCAGCAAAGGCTTCTTCAGCAAACTGCAGAGCCTGCTGGCGCCACGCGAGGGAGACCGCCGCAGTGAAGAATCCGACCGGCCGTTTATTCCGATCGACGCCTCGGTTGACCTGCCTTACGACAATCCCATCGCTGAACTGAACCCTGGCGACATGTTTGGCGAAATGACTTGCATGAGTTATTACCCGCGGTCGGCGACGGTGCGCGCCCGGACCGACTGCGTGATGCTGGAAATGCTGCGCAACGTGCTCGACATTTTGCAGCGCAACAAAACCTTTCGGGCACAACTGGAGCGCAACTACCGCACCCGGGCGCTCGACTCGCACCTGCGCAGCGTACCCGTCTTTAAGTCCCTCACCCAGGACTTCATCGACCGTCTGCGCGACCGGGTGGAATTATTGCGCTTCAATCCTGGACAGGTAATTTGCCGTCAGGGAGATCCCGCCGACAGCTTCTATCTGGTTCGCATCGGCTTTGTAAAGGTTTCAGAACAGCGTCCCGGCGGCGAACTGGTGCTGGCCTACCTGGCGCGCGGCGGGTACTTTGGCGAGATCGCGCTGCTCAGCGGCATCCCGCGCTCCGCGACCTGCACCGCTCTTGACCATGTCGAGGTCGTGCGCATCTCCGGTGAAGATTTCCAACTCATGCTCGACCGGTTTCCGGAGGTTCGCCAAAAACTGGAGGCAATCGCCCAAGAGCGCATCGAAGAAAATCTGCGGCACACCGTCCAGGCACAGAACGTTCCCGTAGATCAATTCCTGGCCCAGGGCTTGATGGAGGCGCAGAGCCTGCTCGTACTTGATCTGGACAAATGCACGCGCTGCGACCTATGCGTCCGCGCCTGTGCCGATGCCCACGAGGGCGTCAGCCGTCTGGTCCGCGAAGGTCTGCGCTTCGATAAATATCTCGTGGCCACTTCCTGCCGTCAGTGTCGCGATCCGCTCTGCATGGTCGGATGCCCGGTCGGCTCCATCCGCCGGCGCAATACGCTGGAGGTGATCATCGAGGACTGGTGCATTGGCTGCGGTCTTTGCGCCACCAACTGTCCCTACGGGAATATCAATCTGCATCCCTTCCCGGCGGAACTCGATGACCCCGCGCACCCCGGACACAAGATCGCTGGCGTCCAGGTGAAAGCCACATCCTGTGATTTATGCCACGACCACGCCGAACCGAGTTGTGTCTACGCCTGCCCGCACGATGCGGCCCACCGCGTGAATCCGCCGGAGTTTTTTGCCGGTCTGCTGGCACAACCCGCGCCCAGCAAAGGCAGGGGCTGAACCCAATTGCTGATCGATTGCACCCACCGCAAATGGTTCCTCGGCAGCGTCGCCGGACTAGCCGTCGCAGCCGCGGTGTACATCTCCTATAGCCTGCACTCGCCGCAAGGGGCACGCCCAGGCAGCGCCATGGGATTGGCCTATGGAATCGCGGGCTTCCTCTTCATGCTCTTCGCGGGATTGCTCGGCGCGCGCAAGAAGGTTCCCGTATGGCGTGTGGGACGCGCGCAATCCTGGATGCGCGGCCATCTATGGCTCGGCTTCCTCAGTTTTCCGCTGATTCTTTTTCACGGCGGATTTCATTTTGGGGGAGCGCTCACCCGCATGCTGATGTGGTTGTTCGTCTTCGTTTGGGTGAGCGGCATTCTGGGCGCGGCACTGCAGCATTTCATGCCTCGCTTCCAAACCGCGCAACTTCCCATGGAGACCATCTACGAACAGATTGACCGCGTGCGCGGGCAACTGGCAGAGGAGGCCGATCAACTGGTCGACGAAACCTGCTCCGCACTGGAAGGCGAGGTTTCGCGCGCCAGTGAACGGCAGCGCGCCATGTCTGCCAGCGCCGGCACCCAGGGAGGGCTGACAGTGGCTTCCGGGTTGCAGGCCAACCAACAAGTAAGCACGCAGTTGCGCCAGTTCCTGGACGACGAAATGCACCCTTACCTGGAGCGAGCCGGGGCGCATGCCATGAGTTTAGGCCAGGGAGCACAGGCGCAGAAGATGTTCCAGCAGTTTCGCGTTCTTCTTCCTCCCGAGCTGCATTCGAATTTGGATGACCTGGAAAATATTTGCGAGGAAAAGCGCCAACTGGACAAACAAAGCCGCCTGCACTTGATTTTGCACGGATGGCTGCTGGTGCACATCCCGCTTTCCTATGCGCTTTTGCTACTGGGTGCGGTACATGCGGTAGTGGCTTTGAAATTCTGAGATTCAACGATGCTGCGACGGACGCGGACAACCAAGAAGCTCGCTAAGCGCATTGACCTGCAGTACTTCGCGCACATGCACCCGTTCCGGCGCTGGCGTTTCTGGCTTTCCGTGGCAGTCCCCATAATCGCACTGGGCTGGTTTATCACCCAGCGCGCGCAGGGCGGCCAGAAAGTGTATTCGAGTGGCCAACTCTCCCATGCTCACGCCGTATTCACCCAGCAGTGCACGCTCTGCCACCTTGCCCAGGCGGGAGCCTTCACCGCGCAAGTGACCGATAAGGCCTGCCTAGCGTGCCATGATGCGCCTCTACACCACGCCAATCAAACATTCACTCCTGAATGCGTGACCTGCCACGTCGAGCACAAGGGTGCGACGCTCCTGCAGGCGACGGCGGATGCGGCGTGCACTCAATGTCACGCCGACCTCCGTACGCGCGACGGCCAACCGCACTACGCCATTTCCATCACCAGCTTTGAAAACAAGCATCCGGAATTTACCCCTCTGCGTTCGGGTATGGTCGATTCGGGCGGAGTCAAGCTGAACCACTACCTCCACTTGCAACCGAACCTGATGGGACCCAACAACACGCGCGTGCAGATGACGTGCGATGACTGCCACCGTTCCACCAGCGCAGGGGCTTGGCCTTACGGGGCAGCAGGGATGCATCCGGCCGCAGCAAGCGACGCCAGCCCCAATCGCCCCCACGACCAGGCTTATGTGCCGCCGCCGGAGTTCGCGAAGCATTGCGCCGCCTGCCACACTTTGCAGTTTGACAAGCGCTTCGGCAACGACCAGGTCCCGCACGATAAACCCGAAATCGTGCACGCGTTTCTGTTGAAGAGATTTGGCGAATACATTGCGGCTCATCCGGACGCGATTCATGAGATCAATCCGCCGGGTCGCCAGATTCCGGAGCGGGTTCGCGTACCGCGTGTGGCACGTAATGCGGCCGAGTGGGTGCAGTTCCGCGTGGATGACGCCGAGTGGCTGCTCTATTCCAAAACTTGCAAGCAATGCCACACGCTCAACCCGACCAGCGGTCCCCTGCCAGAAGTCGCCAAGTCGAACCTCACCGCGCGCTGGCTGTCGCATGCCGAGTTCGATCATCGCGCGCACCGCATGATGACGTGCACCGCGTGCCACACGCGCACGCCCGACAGCCGGGAGACGACCGATATTCTATTGCCCGGGATTCAGACGTGCCAGCAGTGTCATCGACCACAGGGACCTGCGAAAGAAGCCGCCGAAGGCCGCTGCTTCGAGTGTCACCAGTATCACGATTGGACGAAAGCCAAACCAACCAAGGGCGGGTTCACGATTCAGCAACTGCGCGGGAGCGCTCGGGTTCCCGTCCCGCAAGCCGGATCACCGCACTGATCTTGCCCGCGGAGATCATCGCTGCGGTTGACCCAGTGCCTGCTCCGCTGGCGATGCCGTCGGCGGTTCATCGGTCACGGTGAACACCTCTCCGTCATGCAAATACATGCGCTCCATCTCCTGACGGTTGAAGGGGCGCGCCCCTCGGCGTCCGAATACGGCGAGCTGATTCCCGCTCTCGTCTACCGCGCGGTCACGATCGATCCCCTTCGACACTGCCAGAGCCGGGCCGAGCGTGCGATAAGTCGCGATCAGCTTCGGCGTGGGCCGAGGGCTGAAGCCGCTGAATGCCGGGTTATCGGGCGGCGAGAATAGTTGTACAACTCGCAAACCGTTTCGTCCGTCTGCTACATAGGCGAACAGGCTCGAACTCACCATACCCAGCTTCACGTCGTTGGCGTCGCTAATTTCACCGCTGGCGTTGAACATCTGATCGAGTCTGGGTTCTTCGGGGCGCTCGATGTCCACGATTGCCACCCCCTGTTTCCCGCCCGCAACATACGCGTAAGTACGCGCCACGTAAAGGTTGCGCGCGTCCTCCAGCGCAAGCACCGCACCCGCCACCGGTTTCGGCTGGGCCAGGTGGGTGGCATCCAGAACTTTCAAACCGTCGCGATCCACCACAAACGCATAGCGGAACTGCACGGCGATTCCTCGTGCGTCGTTCAAAAACGGCGCCCCTATTTCAGCCGTCACTTTCGGATGTAGCGGATTGTCGAGATCAACCACCACCAGCCCGCGCTCGCAAAGAATGTACGCGTAGGTTCCCGCGATGGTGATGCGGCGCGCGCCATTCAATATCCCATTAGGATTGAACGCCAACGCCCGCTTGAGAAAATTATTCGCCGGATTGCCATCAAGCAGCGTGCCCACTCCGGGGCTCTTGCTGATGAGATCGGGGTTGCCGACGATCACCAGGCCTTCATACTTGTCGGCGACATAGAGAAATCCGTACATCAGGTGGATTGATTGTTCTTCGTTCTCCTTGCGATGCGAGCGCAAAGGATCAACGCCGAGCGTAGTCGGAGTCGCGACCGCCATGGCGTACTTGGTGGGCAAGTAGAAACGCTGTCCCAGCGGCGAGACCGGCGCCGTCACCATGCGCTCCGAGATATCTTTGTTATCGATGTTGGCGATGTCGTAGATACGAAGACCACCTTTGCCCATCGCCGCGTAGAGATATTCTCCGCGCGCCTGCAGATCGAGGACCTCCGCACCGGGATGATGGTGGCTCTCTTTCAGCGCACGATGGTTTTCGATGTGTTTCTTGTAGTTGTCGGGATAAGCGATCTTCTGGAAGTCGCTGCCGATCACTGCGGGCGGCTCGTCATGCTCGGTTACAGCGACCGCCTCATAACCCTTGTCGCCACTGGCTACGAAAACGTACCGTCCCATGAAGTTCATGAAGTTCGTGCCCTGGAGCAGTAGTTGCGCCATCCAGGCATTGTTGTCGTTGGCACGCGAGACGTGGCAGTCAGTGCAGCCCTTGGTTTCTTTCCCGCGCACCGTGTGCGGGACGAACGTGCTGAATGCCTGTCCGCTGAAGCCTTCCGCGGAAATGGTTTGCTGCTGATAGTAGAGCCAGTCTCGATCGTTGTTCTGCGAACTGACCAGCACCGCGCAGGCCGAACGCACTGGCGCCACGCGATTGCCCGTTACGCTGCCGTCAATCCCGAGCGTATAGATGTCGTCGCGCAGCACTTGAAAATTGTAGGAAGTCCAGTTGCGCGTGGTCAGGCCTTCATTGTGCAGCATGGGCGTGCGCTGGTTGGCGCTCATCGAAAGATGGCAGCCATAGCAGGTGGGCGCCCACGACGAATGGCAGGTGTAGCAGGTCATCCGGCTGTTCTGGTGAGCGAGTTTGGATTCCTCTCCATTTTGCGTTGCCTCGCCCCAGGTTTTTCCGTCCTGTTGGATGGTCTTGGCCAGTCGCGATTTTTCGCTGTAGTGAGCATTGCCGGCAGTGATCGTGTCCCGCACCTGCACGACTTCCCATTCCTTTTCTTTATCGAGCATCGAGCGCTGATATAACCGGTCGTTCTTCCAGTAGAAGCGGCGCTCCTGCCATGGGGTGCGCAATCCTGCAAGATTAGTGCCGGCTGCGGGCGCAGCCGGACCGGAAGTCGCCAGCGAGGCCTTTTGCTGGATGGTGCCGTGGCAATCCACGCAGTCGATCTCGATGGCATTGCGGGTCTCACCGTAGAGTTTTCCATTGCCGTGGCTGTCCTGCTCGAAGTGACAGTCGATGCAATGCATGCCCTTTTCGAGATGGATATCTTTAAGGTGTACCGCCTTGCCGAATTTCTCGGGATCGTCGAAGGAAACAACTTTGTCATCCGGATCGAGCAGGTTGCCTTTGCGGTCGTGCTTGAATACGGCGCGGAAGATCCAGCCGTGACTGTGGAAATCGGCAAACTGCGTATGCTGAAGCTGCCGGTTAAATTCAGGCGTGCCGGTTTTTTCCAGAAACGCAGTGTCGGACCAGAGGCCGCGAACGGCCGAGCCCTCGGGGTTCTGCGCCTGGACGCGGTTTTGCTCCTCGGCGTTCGGATGTCGTTGCTGGCCCGGCCACATCTGTTCGCCATCCATTTCGTTGTCCCACCAGGTGTAACCGAAATAGGTGGAGACCATATTCGTGCCCGGATGAATATGGCAGACAATGCACTGGCTCGACGGAATGGAACGCGTGAACTGATGGCGAATGGGATGGCCGGACTCGTTACGAGCAATGGTGGGATCGGCAGTCGCGCTGTGCCCCTGATTGCCGTGGATTGCGTACGCGCCGGAATGTTCGGGCGAACGGTCGTTGGCATAGATGACGTGGCAGGCGCTGCATCCGCTGGCCCGGTAGTCACCGGGCTGATCGTTGGTGCCCGGAAACGAGAGCAGCGGGTCCATTAGCCGAGTCTTCTGCAGGCCGAGAAAAACTGGGTCGGTGCGTAGTTCTGTACCGAAACCGCGCGCGCTCAGCTTGATCTCGGGCTTGCCAGGATCTTCTTCCAGGCTGGGATTGCCAACTTCCGGTTTTGCTTTTCCTCCGCGCTCAAACACGCGCAACACATTGCCGGGCTGAGAAATTTCCCAGCGCGGCAGCGGATCGAGATAAGGCAGGATTCCCTTCTTGCTGATTTCCTCCGGCGTGGGCGGCGGAAAAGTGGTCAGACGCCGCGGACTGCCGTCGGGGCCGTAGCTTTCGCCGAACTGCGGGGACTTCAAAGGAAACGCGCCGTTGTTATAGAGCGCCGCTCCCCACAGCATGGCGCCGTGCGTCATCATGCTGGTCTCAACTTTGCGCACTTCGGCGCTATGACAGCCGGAAGTCCCGCAGGTCTTTTCCGCGACCCTCAAGTCTCCGGGATTTACGAAGCGCACGTAGTCCCAGTTTTCCCGCAACCAATCGCTATAGGCACGCACAGCATTCGCGGAAGTGCGCGCAGCCGCCGCACTGCGAGGCTGCGGATGGGCTTGACTCTTGACCTGAGCATACCCGGCAGAATTCCGCGGAGTACCCGGCTCGATGCGCAACTCGCTATTCCCTCCGTGACAATCGGTGCAGCCCAGGCGAACGGTACCGGTTAAATGCATGGTTGGACTGTCGGTTGAAATGTGGCAAGTCAGGCAGCCGGAAGATTTTCGGTCGGCATCCGCTTGAGATTGCAAAAGTAGAACGGTGTCGCCGCCTTGCGTGGGAGCGGAACTAGCAGTACGGGCCCCGACCAGGCAGACCAAGGCCGTCGCAACCAGAGCACTGCAAACGTAGCGAAGTACAGATCTCACGTTCCCTCAAGAGCGTTCAAAACTGAAATTTAACGTTGGCAAACACAGAAAACAAAACCTTGCCGGTAGAAATATCTTCCAAGCTTTGACCCGGCACCAGCGCCGATGCACCGCCGCGGATTACGATGTTCTCGCTCAGAGGCGGGCGATACTCGAAGCCCGCGCCAAAGTCTGTCCCGATACTGTGATGGATCGGACGCTGGAATAACAGCAACTCCAGTGGCTCGGTGCGGTCAAAGCGTAAATAGTTCGAGTTGACGAACGCACGCAGCTTCGGCGTCACATCGAAATCCGCTCCCAGATTAAAAACGTAAATCCCCGGGTTCACAAAGTTCGCCTGGCCCTCTTCTTTGCTCGACCGCAGATTGGGTAGAAGGCTCATGGGAGTGACTAAGGCCACGCCTGTGGCTGTAAGCCGAATGCCTTCGCGGTCCCAGAAGCTGAAGTCGGTGCCGGTAAAGTGAGTGTTGTCTACAATCGAGTCGAAGCCGCGCGCTGTCCCGTCCGTGCGGGAAGCGCCGGAACGATTGCTGGAATCCCCGGACGCATAAAAAAACGAGGCGCGGTAACGCACCCAGTCCTTGTCAACGGATAGTTCCAGAGCCGTCATCCGCGCGTTGATGTTGACGCGCCGTCCTGCGATCGGGTTGAAGTCGTCGTACCCCAGCGCCTGATAGAAGGCATTGCTCACGTTAAGCCGCCCAATGTGGCCGTTGCCCGTCCATCCCAGATAGTAGGCACGAATGTTGTGAGGGTGGACTGTGCCATTGACCACCGCTCCGACCGGCGCCGGACGCACCAGGAAACCGTTGTCGTCGTAGTGAATGCTGGCATCGTCATGGTTGTAATGGAAGCTGAACTCCGTAGTGTAGCCCTTGGCGAGAAAGTCCTGTATGTACAGGTTAGCGACATAAACCTGCTGCCCTCGATTCTGGAATGTATTCAAGCCGCTGTTGGTATTTTTTTCGAGCAAATGGAACCAGGCGAGGTTGTATGCCAGCCGGTTGGAGCGCAGATTCCCAAAAATGCGGACGCCGGGCTGCTCTTCGGAGAAAAGAAATCCCCGGAAATCGCTGGTGAACTGCTGGATTCCGGCCCGCACAGAGACGAAGTCGTAATTCGGACTGAGGTCATGCAGTTTCGCTTCGACAAAGGCTTCCTGCAAGCCGACATGGGCGTCGAAGCGGTTTGTGCCCTTGCGCGTGTCGATGTTTACAATCCCACGTTCGCGCACTTGCAGGAAATTGAGATTGATTTCAGGTGTGAGGCGAATGCGAAAATCCACAGGACGAAAACTGGTGTCGCCGCGAAAGAGGTCGAAGGACAAACGCAGGTTCTCGGAAACAAACGCCTGCTCGCCGCGCCCAAAGAAGCCGCCGCTGCCAGGGTCCACCGCGTTCAAGCCGCTGGGTACAGGCAGGCGGCGCCCGTCGAAACCGGTTTCGCTCGTCCCCGTGAAGTTAAGAAACCAGCGCTGACCGAAGATCGGATAGTCGCCCTTGAACCGGTTGCGATTGAAGGGATCGTACCAGTGACCTTTCACGTACGGCGCATCGGATTGCTTCTGATTGCGGCGCCACTCGGGCATGGCGATGTCCCAGCGGTCAGGGTTAGGTGAGAAATTCGCGGAATCGGGTGGAATTTGCTCCGGCGATGTTTCTGCGGACGCTTCTTGAGAGGCGGAACTGCGCATCCCGGGATAAGGCGTTGTAGGACTGGCAGGCATCGCGGGAGTGCATGGGGTTCCTGGCACACCTGAAGCGCACGTAGTGGCGGGAACTGTCTCTTCGGACTCGTGCAGCTCGAGTTCGAGCACGGTGACCGGTCTGCTCACCTGCAGACTGGGAATGCTCCGCGCCTCGAATCCTTCCCGGACAAATTTGACCTCATAAACACCCAAGCGAACATCTCGCAGACGGAAGATCCCTTCGACGTCGGTTGCAGCGGAGTAATGTTGGCCGCTGGTCTTGTTGTGCAGATCAAGCTGCACGCCGGGAATCGCACGCCCATTCTGGTCGCGAATTAACCCTTGTAAGGTGGCAGTGCTGGCCGGGGAGCGTTCCGGAATACGACGGTCGGATTGGCCTTGCGACTGGCGCGCAAAAAGCGGAGACGAGAAAGAAAACAGGCACAGAAAAACCCCGAAGCATGGCAGACATGCAAGGAACCACCGGAGCACACGCCCGCCTGTCTGCACCCGTCAGCACCATCCCAAGGAGATTTAGTTTCCTTGGTACCATAGCTACGCCGCGCATGCAAAGAAAACCGCAGCCTGGGACTACGTTTCGTCACTAGTATCGTGATCGCCTGCTAGTCATACGGTGGAGCGACGGGCGTCTCGCGAGCCTGCCCTGAGCGCCGCCGAAGGGTCCACACGGGCGGGGACGCCCGGCTCTCCACCAGCAAGCTTGGATCGAAAACTACTTCGTCTTCATCACGTAAACGCCATCCCAATCAGGCTCGGGCGCGTTCTGCATGAATTCCAATACCCGGTCCAGAAAAATCTGCGCGGGGCCGTCGTCCGGAAAACGGGTCAGCATTACTCCCAGCCTGCCCGCGGCTTCTTGCCAGTTCTGCTCGTGATACGCCTCCATCGCGTGCTTGAAGCACGAGAGCAGCGGCTCGTATTTCTTTTTCTCCGCGGCGAAATCCAGCAGTTCGTAGATGGTCACCGGCTGCTGTTTGCCCTTCACGCGTATCTTGTCCAAGTCGCGACAGACAAACTGATCCGCAATTTGGCGGTATGTCCCTTCACCGATCACGATGCGGACGTGGTATTCCTTGGTCATCCCCTCCAGGCGGGATGCGAGGTTGACGTTGTCGCCCATCACGGTCCACGCCAGGCGCTTGGCGGAACCCATGTTACCCACATTGACCGGACCGGTGTTCAGGCCGACTCCGATCGAAATCTGCTTTCGCCCTTCCGCCTGCCATCGCGCATTGAGTTTTTCCAGGGTACGGACCATCTCCAAAGCACAGATACACGCGCGATACGCATGATCGGTCTGAGGATAAGGCGATCCCCAGAATGCCATGATCGCGTCGCCAATATATTTGTCCAGCGTACCCAAGCTGCGGAAAAGGACTTCTGTCATTTCTCCCAGATACTCATTCAGCAGGAGCACGAGCTCATCCGCCGTCAGGCCCTCGGACAACGTGGTGAAACCGCGGATGTCGCTGAACATCACCGTGAGTTCCTTGGTCTCTCCGCCCGGCCGGATGTATTTCTGCGGATCTTTCTCGATCAGCGCGATCACGCCCGGTGAAAGGTACTGCGAGAAGGTCTTACGGATCTTCCTTTTCTCGCCTTCCTCAAAGATCATCCGGAAGCTGGTGATGACCGCGTAGTTGACCACCAGCGTGCCCGCGGGAACCACACAGCTCAGCCAGAGTCCCCAGTGCGCGAAGCTAAAATACACGAACCAGGCAAAAGCGCCGAGGGTAAGAAACACTGAAATGGTTGAGTACAGCGGCTTGATGCGGCTGAACCAGAATCCGAAGACCAGCCCAAACAGCACGATGAATCCGGTGTCGATCATTTCCTCGTGCAGGCCGCGCGTGAGGAAACTGCGCCCCTTCTCGTCGCTGTGGAGAAGGTTGTCGATGATGTTGGCGTGGACCTCGACCCCCATGTACCCGGCATCCTGCTTTTCAAACGGCGTACTGCGCAAATCGCCGATGCCCAGGGCGGTGCCGCCAACCAGCACGATCTTGTCCTTGAATGTTTCTGGTGGCACGACGCCATTGAGTACATCCCACATCGAATAGTGCTGGTAAGTGTGGTACGGACCCGTGTAGTTGATGAGTACGCTGCCATCGTGCCAGGGCCGCAGGTTATGGCGGCCAAAATGGATACGCTCCAGCCCGCTTTCCGAGATGTAAGCTGCCATCTCCTGGTCAGGAATTCTTTCGTATTCCCGCACTACCTGCATGGCCAGCGCAGGAAAGAAGTCCTGGTCCTGATAGCGAACGATGAGCAACGCCCGCCGCAAAGTGCCGTCGGGATCGGGGTTGGTGTTAAAAAACCCGTAGGAGGCAGCGGCCTCGGCCAGTTGAGCGAGGTTCGATTCCGCGCCCGGATAAACGTTGCCGCCGTTCTCCAGCCAGGCGCGGCTTAAATCGAAATCGCGGCCCTGCGATTTGACTTTCAGCACTTGGGGAAACGCCTTGGCCCAGATAATGTTGAAGTATTCCTCCGCCCGTTTGGCGTCGGAAGATTGGGCGCGCTCCCGGTCCAGGAACAAGTGACCGAGCACTACCCTGCCGGACTGTTGCAGAGCGGCGGCAAACGCGGCGTCGTGATCGCCGCTGACTTCCAGTTGTTTGATTCTGGCTGTGATTTTCGCCGGAGCTGACGAACCAAGCTCGCGCTGCAATTGAGACAGCGCCTGCTGGGCGGAGTTGCTCTCCGCTGTAGGAAAAGTGGCATCGAATGCGATGACGCCCGCGCCACCCGCGCTCAACCGGTTTACCAGCACTGCGTAGGAGGTGCGTGGCAAGGGGAAGGCGCCGACGTTCTGGAGGGTTTTTTCGTCAATGCCGACGATCACGATGCGTTCATCGTGCGGCCTTGTTCCGCGTGCGGCAAAACGCATGTCCAGCGAACGCTGCTCAATGTTTTGCAGGAATAAAAAGCCAGCCCGAGTGCTGCCGCCAATCCCCGTAAACGCGAACAGCGCCAGGCCCGCCAGGGTGACAAGCAAGGCGAGAGCCAGGTCCACCTGTCGTGCCGAAAATCTACCCAGCCACCGTGACCAGCGGGACCACCTTTGTTCGCGCAACGTCATAACCATCGCGATTCCAGGCTAGCGCGGCCCATAGACAGACGACGCATGGATGTAATAAAGCAAAGCAACCAATTATCGGCACTTGGGGTTTTGCGGAGCGCATCCCGTGGCGGGCGTACTCGTACCGAGTTGTGTTACCCCGATCGCCCATCCCGCGGCTGCCACTCCAACCCCAAGGATAACGTTGCGTACCAGATGCGCATGCCGGACCGGAGGTAGAGCATCCGCCAAAAATGTATCTTGCATGCTGGCCCGCTCCACATCGGGTGGCGTGGACTGAGTTTCAAAACCCGCGGGAGGAATCTCAGAGCTGATCACGACCATCTGCCCGGCGCCGACCAGAACCTGATTCTGTTTCGATTCCCCGGAATTGTTGACCACCTTCGCATTGCCGATCGGGGTGACCGAGACCTTCCCGGTATAGCAGATGACCGTAGTCTTATTGCTGTCGTAGCTCACATAGAAGTCTGTGCCGATTACGCCGATGACGGCATTGGGTGTCTTCATCTCGAACTTGCCGTTGGGCTGCGTGACCTTGACCACCTTGCTCCGGACCTTTCCGAGATTCATTTCCAGCGAGGTCTGTTGCGAGGCAGCATCATGCTGCACCACCCGCAGTTCACTGTTCGACCCCAAGCTCAGGATGGACCCATCCGTGAGGCCGGCGCGCAAACGGCCCTTCTGTTCGGTCTTGAGCAGATCATTCCATTCCAGATTGTCATTTACCTTGGCAGCCTTGGCATTGTGCGTGGCCGACGGAATCATAGCCCGGATCTGACCGGCAGGTTGCCCCCCCTCCGGTGGCGCACACAGCGCAGGGATTGGCGACATCAAAAGGCCCAGCAATCCAGCAATAAAACCTCTACACGGAATCAAGTCAGGCTCCTTCTCTCTCTTGTTCTAACCTTATTTCTTGGGCGTTAAGCAAATTGTGTCATACGCAAAGGGATTGTCAACGTTACCAGTAGCAGGGGTGGCAACTGTGGTTACACAAAGGTGCCGACCCCTCGTTTCCACCCGGGTGCCGTATTAACATTCATTCTAGACAGGAGTTCTTGAGACTCCTCGCCGCCGAGTGCGTCCGGCAGGCGAGTCTTTAGAGGTGGAATGCGCCACTGCCGTTGGGGTCGATCCGCACGGGTTGTCTTCGTGGTTCTTTTTCTTCTGCTGCTTGCAACTCTGCTGATCTCCTGCGGCAGCAGCACCGCTCCCTCCAATCCCCCGCCGCTGCCCCCTCCCGTCCCGCTCAATGCCGCCGACGTCCAGCAGGTCGTCGAAGATGCCGCCAAGTCGCTGAATGTTCCCATGGTCATCGCGGTGGCCGACCGCGCTGGAAATATTCTGGCGGTGTTTCAAAACGCCGGCGCGCCGCTCGTTTCGACCGGCAACTTCGGGGTGTCCGTCGATAGCAAGGAACTCGCCGTCGGACTGGCTCGCACCGCCGCCTTTTTCAGCAACAACCAAGCTCCGCTCTCCAGCCGTACAGTGCGCTTCATCAGTGGGATCCACTTTCCGCCAGGCGTCGCGAACAGCTCCAACGGCGATTTGTATGGGATCGAGAACACCAACCGAGGCTGTCCGCTGAACACCACTTTCTTGCCGGGCAAAATCATCGACCCGGCCCGTTCAATGGACGGTCTCAGTTTGGGGTTAGGCATTATTACCGGCAAGGCTGACACCATGGACAGCGATTCAACCGCTGTGAACCCAGGCGGAATTCCACTCTTCAAAAACGGCTACGTGGTCGGAGGAGTAGGAGTGGTTAGCACTTCCCCAGAGGCAACGGAGTTCGCAGCCTTTTCCGGCGCGTCCCAGTCCGGCTTCCTCCCAAACCCATCGCAACTCCCGCCGCCCGGAGTTGTGATCATCGGTGGCATTGCCCTGCCTTTCGTAAACCAAACAACTCCTCCGAACGGCATCGGCCCCGGAACTGCCGCCGGCACATATGCGTTAGGACCGCTGAATGGCAGCTTGCCTCCCGAAGGCGATCTGGTGGGACCCACCGGCGGAGTTTCTGGCCTAACTCAAAACGATGTAGCCAACATTATCAACCAGGCAGTAGCCACGGCCGAGATCACGCGAGCTGTGATTCGTCTGCCCCCGAGCTCACGCACCAAGATGACGATCGCCGTCACGGACCTTGACGGCACGGTACTGGGCCTGCACCGTATGCCGGACGCAACCGTTTTCAGCATCGACGTGGCGGTGGCCAAGGCCCGCAATGTTATCTATTTCAGCCTGCTTACGGGAAATCCGGACCTACCCGGAGTTCCCGCGGGCACGGCGGTAACGAACCGCACCATCGGCTTCGGGGCGCAGCCCTCTTTCCCGCCGGGCATTGACGGCTCGGGTCTAGGTCCCTTTTTCAGTCTTTACACATTTGACCTCGCGCATCCATGCACCCAAGGTTCCCAAACGGCAAACCCCAATCAGAACGGAGTCGTCTTTTTTCCCGGAAGCGTGCCCCTATATAAGGATGGAGTGTTGGTGGGTGGTTTAGGAGTGAGTGGCGATGGCGTCGATCAGGACGATTATGTTACCAATGCCGGCGCCCACGGCTTCGAGGCGCCGGACAATATCCGCGCCGACCAAGTGATCATCGACGGCGTGCGCCTGCCCTACTTGAAGTTTCCGCGGAACCCGACCCAGTAATTGGCAATCGAGCCACAACGCAGTTGCGCAACACGATGTGCTGAGGTCCGATCTGACTCTGCGACTGTAATCGGGTTTAGTCCAGTGCTCGTGGATGTGTTCCGGCACTACGACATAACCGACCACTACGAACCGATAGCGCTTGCAGGTTTGTTCTAAGGCGGAGAGGACGCGGTCGCGGCTCCGTGCGGAGCGCAAACGTGGCATTCGGCGATAGCAAGAACACGGGATAAAGTGCAACCGATCGGCGCGGTAGTAGCGATGCAGGCCGCGCCGCATGACGTGCATTATCGTAGCAGCGGCGACGTCGCCCACCCTTGCAAAAAACGCAAGAATGGGGCACCCGCGTTCCGCTATAGGAAAGAGAAAAACAACCCCTCGAAAGGGTTGGGCCACCCGCCAACAACAGTACGGAGATTAGTGTTGCACCCTGTTTGCACGTGTGCTAGGGTTTCGCTCCACCTCGCCTCTGCCAATACAGAATGCAGCGTGGTCGCTGTGCCAAACTCGGCGAGCGACGCCTGCGCGGATTGGATCTGGGGCGAGTCGACGAGATTCCGGGGGACTCAGGATGTCACACTTGTTCTCAACCGAGATGCTGCCGGCTTCAGACCGTATTGACGCATGGCAATGGAATGCGCAACAGATATGCGGTGATTGCCGCTTTCAACTTCCGAAAGCCTCGTTTAACGGTGCCATCGAAATTCGGCTTGTCGGCGGCCTGCGGATGACACGATTTTCTTCCAGCCCCCTTTCTTTCTGGAAGTGGCCTTCCGAAACGGCGAATCCCGATAACCGCTCCTGCATTGTGATCACGCAGCTGGCCGGCAACAGGCGCTACGTTCAGAATGGACACGACGTATTACTGAACCCCGGAGACACCACGCTTATCGATTCCGGACGTCCATGGTCTTCCATCTGCGGCACGGAGTGTGCGCGTCTCTACTTGCGCGTGCCGCGGTGGATGATGGAGAGCCGGTTGCGACTGCGCGACATTCCGATCGCCCAACGGATCAGCGGGGCCGGAGGCGTGGGCGCTATGCTCTCCCGATTATCGCAGTCCTTGTACGAAGAAGCGGAGCGGCTGAAAGAAGAAGCCACAACCGCTCTGGACGCTTATTTCCAGATTTTGGCGGCTTGCATCGGTCGCACGGAACCCTGCGAGCGACGCGGCCCAGAACTCCGGTCACGGATTCAGCGATTCATCGATGAACACTTGGCGGACCCTGGGCTGGGATCCGCGGAGATCGCTGCGGCAGCCGATATTTCAGTTCGGCATTTACATCGCCTTTTCGCAAACGCCGGCAGCACACTGGGAGATTGCATTCGCGCACGGCGATTGGAGCAGTGCAGAAACGATTTGTCCGATTCACGCCTGACCAACAAAACGATCACCGAGATTGCTTTTCTTTGGGGCTTCAGCGATTCCGCTCATTTCAGCCGATCCTTCCGCAGGCACTTTGGCACCTGCCCTCGCACCTTCCGCGCACAAACTGTCGTGAAAAAACGGAATTACGACAGGGACCGGAAAGCAACTGATTTTTTGCGTATCTAGGCCACGGAGCTGCGATATTCCAATCCTAACTAGCGTCCCGCAAGTTCGTGGCGTAAATCCGCGCCCCTCCTGTCGCGAATTTATGGGACGCCCTACCAACCGACTACGGCATCTGACAAACACACTGGCTCCTGAAGGGTGCTGCCTAGCTTTCGACACTCGCCACTTCTATCTCAGGTTCCTGCCGCTGGTCGCGCTGCCGCGATGCTCGAATGGCTGCGCCCAGCCCTCCCCAAATCGCAAGAGCGATCCATTCGTGCGAGGTAAAGTGACCTGGAACCAGGGGAACCACCTTCACCAGAACCATGGCTGACGTCACGATCAGACCGAAGACTGCTGCGGCACGCCGCGACCACGGTGGCTTCATCCGATAATAGGAAGCACAAGCGGCCATCCAGGCCACTGCCGCCGAGATCGCACCGACTTCCAGGATTGGAATCAGGAGAGCCTCCCCGAGGAAGATTGCCAGCGCCGTCGCAACCCCAATTGAGATGATTGCCGTGGAGGGAGTCTGGTTCACTGGGTGGACGCGGCTCATCCTTGGACTGAGCAGGTTGCGGCGCGACATGGCAAACAGCAGACGGGAGGACGCCACCATGTTGGCGTTGAAAGCCTGAACCAGCGCTACCAGCGCCGACCCCATGATGAGGACGACGATCCAGTGGGCGTGCAGCGCGCGTTCGAATGCGACTGCGGTCGGGAACTGCTGGTTACTGTTCAAACTTTGCCAGGGAGCCACGTACGAAACCGCGCCAATCACCACCCAGAAAAACGCGAGCCCCGAAAAGATGGTTAGAAGTATGGCGACGGAGAAATCGCGTCCCTTGAAATTTGGGTTCGCTTCTTCCGCGCACTTGCCTACGGACTCAAAGCCCGCCACCAGCCAGGGAACCACCTGCCAGACCAACAGGATCGAGAGCAGCGGCGCATGACTGAACAGCGGATGAAAGTTCGAGACCGATCCGTGTCTTGCTCCGGCCAAGGCAAAGATGACGACAAGCGTGAGGAACGTGAACGTGGTTGTCTTGCTGAGCCGGGCACTGGCTTGAATTCCCCGGTAGTTCAGCCACGTCAACAAGACCGTGATGGTCAACCCGAGCACCATGTGAGGCAGGTACACGGGGTATCCACCGAGGCGGTACAGTTCGTGTGTGTTCAAAGACGGGAACAGGTAACCGCTGATCCGTCCCGCGGCCAAAGCTTCAAACGGGCAGGTAAGGAAGTAACTCAGAAACATCATCCAGCCGGTGGCAAAACTCACCCCGGGAGAAAAGAACCTGGCTACGTAGGCGGCCTCGCCGGCCGCGTCGGGAATCTCCTTCACCAACTGGCCGTAAACGTAGCCGATCGGCAGCAGAATCAGCGCGCCGAGGGTGAAGCCGAGGATCGCGCCGAGAGGGCCGCCACGCTTCAGGATGTCGTCCATGACGACCAGCCAAGCTGTACCCACCATCACGCCGAAGGCCAGCGTGAAGTAGTCCACCAGATGCAATTTCCGGGCGAGGGTCGTCATACGGTTCGCAAAAATCTACAAGAGCATCGGGCTAAGGGAGGTCCTGCCTCCCCATGAACCTGATCTTAGAACTCGTATCTCAGTGCAAACTGCATCACACGCGGCTGCGTCAGGAGGCCGGTGTAGTTGCCAAAGGTGTTCCCTTTGGTTAGCGCCGCCTGCTGCAGCGAAGCAATGCAGCCACACGCCTGGGTCCCTAAGCCCGACAGAGCGTTGAAGCGGTGCTGGTTGGGAACGTTGAATACCTCCCAGCGGAACTGCAGACTGTGACCTTCGATGGGCATTTTCCAGCGCTTGTTGAGTGCCATGTCCAAGCCGGCGTATCCGTCACCGCGAATCGCGTTGCGCGAGCCTGCCTGTCCGGGGAAGGGGTGTTGAAAATCCTTGAAAGCCGCCACCGGATCGGCGAACACGCTGATGGCGCCCGTTGCGGGATCGATATGATGCCCGATCTTCGGCTTAGCGATCATCTGTGCGATGCCCTGCTCGTCCCAGTTCGTAGCCCAGAAGTTACCGTTATCCACGGTGAAGGGAAACCCACTGGTCCAGCGGGCCACGCCGGAAAGCTCCCAGCCGCCGATTAGAGCATCCACGACAGGGCTGGCATCCCCAGCGAAGTGCCGGCCCTTGCCAAATGGCAACTCCGCCATCCAGTTAGCGTTGACCTGATGCGTCGTGTCAAAGTCCGACACCGCCCGTCGCGAATTAGGAGCAAACGCATTGGCCAGGCGAGTACCCGGGGCACCGACGTTGACACTCGAACTCCAACTGAGACGGGTTGCTGCGGAGGTGATGTCGATCGATTTGGAATACGAGTAATTGAGGTCGAACTGGACCCCGTTGCTGAACTGCTTTCTCAGCGTGGCTTGGAGGGCGTTGTAGTTTGATTTTCCGATCGAACTCCACGCGAACGTGCTCGTCGCCTGGTTGTTCAAGTAATCGCCGCCCCCTCCTCCTGGCCCCGTGCATCCCGGCTGGAGGCAGGGCGAATAAGTGAACGGGGCGCTCCCCCCGTTATCCCCTAAACCGCCGTAGAGATCGATGTTGCCGATGCCAACGACTTCGTTGCCGAGGTATGACAGGAACGGAGAGTAGTAGAGGTCATAAACGGACTGAATCAGCCCGGCGTTTCCTGGAATCGTGCTGGTGAATCCCGAATAGCTCGTATAGGCCGTGCCCGCTTGCAGCGGGGGCAGCATGTCATGCCAGTAAGCCGCGGTTGGACCGACCACGGCGTCAGTGACCTGAGTGGGATCAATGCCGCCTGCCGCCAACTGCGCCTTGGCGACCTTGGCCAAGGCTGTGGCTGCGGAGAAGTAATCAATTCCGCTAATCGGATCCACGATGTCGAGGGGTTGCCGGAGGTCGCGCTGCGTAAGCAGATTGCGACCCAATCGACCCACATAGGATACCTGCAGGGAAAACTTCTTCGGTAGTTCGCGCCCAATGGAAAAATCGATGGCCCAGGAGTGAGGCGTCTTGATCGACTGGTCCACTCCCCAGGTAATGGCCTGGAGGCCCGCCGGAGGATTGAACGCCGCCGGCGGCGGTTGCAAGAAAACCTGGTTCGCCGGGTCCGAACAGTTGTCAACCGGGCCGCAGGTCGGAATCGTGTTGATATCGGTTATGCGGGGTACGTGGGCGGCATCGTCATAACCTGGCGTACAGCAAAAGTTCTGAATGGTCGCGCCGAAGCCACCGGGAGGGTTCGCGTCAAAGGTACTGAGAAGTTGCATTCCCGACCGGTCGTAAACCTTGCTGAACCCGCCGCGAATGACGGTCTTGTCACCCTCGCCAAAGATGTTTTTCAACCAGCCTTCCGCGGGACGGGGCGAGTAGGCGAAAGAGAAGCGCGGCGCGAAATCCGACTTCTCAAAGTTGTACCACCCGGGCCCGTTGTTGGCCGGCCCTCCCCTGACAAAGGACAGAAGCGGAACGGAATAGTATCCCATTCCTTGATTCATGTTCTTGACAGTCTGGTCGAACTGCTGCCCGAGGTTGACATTGGGAGACGCCTGGTACCCGTTGACTTCCCAGGGTGGAGGAAACAGCGACCAGCGCAAGCCGAAAGTTGCCGTCAGGTTCGGCTTAATGCGCCAGGAGTCCTGCCCGTAGAATTCATACCATTCCAGCCCGTAATTCCGGTGGATGGGGGTTCCCTTTGGCAAAACATTCAGCTGCTTGTCGTAGTTATAGTTGCCAACAATGTCCGAAACCATGCCCAGCAAGCCCAAGACAGGATAGTCATATGCAATGTTGGAGCCGGGCTCGGCGAGCCCTATGTTCGCCGGGTCCAGGTAGCTGCCTCCGGTGTTGGCGAAACCGGTCGGCGACATCCAATTCGTAGCGCCTTTCCCCAAGCTGAACGAATGTTCCAGGCTTACCCGCGGATCGCGCACGATACCGATATTGCCACCGAACTGAAAGGTGTGCTTCCCCTTGGTCCAGGAGAAATCATCGAGAAAGTTGTTAACTGGCACCTGCGCGTTGTGGCCGTAGACAAACCCCTCGTCCAGACCGTAGAAGACGTTCCATTCCTGATTGGTGTTCCCCACAAAGCCGGTGCTCTGGCGCGTGAATCCCCAGGTAGCCGTGTTCACCATGGTCGGGCTGAGAACTGCTGTGTATCTCAAGGCGAAGCCCTTGCTGTGGTCCGTCAAAGTCTGCTCGGGAGCGGAGCCAGGCAGGAACGGGGCCTGCGGATTGGACCGATTCTGCAGACTGCCGCGCCAGAATAATGAGTGCTTGCCGTCGGCGGAGAGGTGGTAGTCCAGGCGGACGATCAAGGCGTTATTGTCGTCTTTTATGGGAGCGCGGAAACGATAGCCGGAGTAATTGGCGCCATCGCCGACGGAGGGGTCATTGGTTACAAACTGGCCAGTGCAGAAAGTCTTGTCGAAATACCCAGTATGACCGGCATTCTCGATGGCAGGATTGATCCCTATGCCCAGGGGATCGAGACTCTGCAATTGTGCAGCCGTAACCGTGACGGGGTTGCCCGTCGCGTCCTGATAACTGATGTTGCCCGCGCAGAGGGAAGGCGACGGAATCGAACGCACCGCGCTCTCCTCTTCCCGCCGTCTTGTCCCTTCGTAATTGGCAAACAAGAACAGGCGATCCTTTCGGATCGGCCCGCCCAGGGAAACGCCGAAGATATTTCGTATGAGCTTGGGGGGCACATTTGGGGCCCCGCTCCTCGCTTCCGCTTCCTTGACGAAATAGTCGTTGGCACTGGTGATTGTGTTGCGATGGTATTCATAAAGCGATCCGTGAAGCTTGTTGGTGCCGCTCTTGGTGACCAGCGCAACCTGCGCTCCCGATCCGGTGCCCTGGTCGGCGTTGTAATTCGCGGTGGTGACCCGGAATTCCTGCACCGAATCGAGGGTCGTCGGCAACACCGACGTGAATGCATAACCGGCAACCTGGTCATTCACATCCACGCCATCGAGCGAGATGTTGCTCTGGTCGCTGCGCGCGCCATTGACAGATCCGTTGCGCGTGTCCTGGTTTTGGTCGATGCCCAGACCCTTGCCGGTGTAGGTGACACCGGCCTGGAGGCTGAGCAAGTCGGGGACGTTCCGGGCCTCCAGCGGAAGCTGCTTCACCTGCGTTTCATTGAAAGGATTTCCAATCGAGGCATCGACCAGGTTCAAGATGGGAGCTTCGCTGGTAACGGTGACGCTCTCGCTGACCGATCCAACCTTCAGTCGGACGTTTGCCGTGGCCGGTGTGTTCACCAGGAGCTGCAGATCGGTCTGCTGGTAGCGCGTAAATCCCTTCGAAGTCACGGTCAGCGTGTAGGTACTAGGAGGCAGCGCCAGGAAGCGATACTCTCCCACATCACCGGTCGTCGCCGTTCGCGTAGTCTTCGATTCCGGGTTGGTGATGACAACCGTAGCGCCCGGCAAGGCGCTCCCACTCGAGTCGGTCACCGTCCCCCGCAGGGAACTGGAAGAGGCTTGCGGAAAAACAACGCTGCTCAAGGCCAGACAGACTGCCACCATTGACATCCACCGCTCAAAGCGTTTCATGGCTCCTCCTACCGGGAAGTTACTTCCGCAACGCGATCTTTGTCGCCAAGCATCACACGCCTCAGCCCGGATAATCCGGGCAAGTTTACGAGACAGGGTACTCCCGTGCAGATTCTCAAGCTTGTCTGACAGTGACATCCACTTGCCCTGGAGTGACATGCCGCGTGGAGGTGACCCGCTCCCCAAAATCCGCACACGACTGAGTATGATTTCACCTTGCGGAAAGGGGCAGATCGATCTCAAAGGGCAAGCACGGCGAGGCGCAGATGATCGGGGCACTCAAGCAACTGGAGGCGGGACGGAAGGCAGAGGACGTCGCGCGGGAGGTGGGGGTGCCCAAACACACGATTTATGCCTGGAAAACGAAGTATGGCGGGATTGGCGTGAGTGAGGCGCAAGAAGCGAAGCAGTTGCGGGATGAGAACGGGCGTATTGTAGGTTTATCGAAGCCAATACGCGGGCACGGGTAAAAGTTTCGCAAGCTTTGGACATACCAGCATGCCGCCAAAGAGCTCCAGCGGCACCAGTTCCGCGAGTGCGGAGAACAACTGTTCCGCGGTTAGTCGCAGTAATTCGCTGGTTTTACTTGCGAACTTCAAGATAGCTCTGTCACGATCCTGACGTTTCTCCGGCCTGCCATTTCGTCTGCAATGGCCGCTTTGTCGGCGTCAGATAACATCCGGGCTGCCAAAGGAAACACCAGTTCGTCCTCGAAGCGGATGTGCTGTTTGTACATCGATGCAAGACTAGCAACAGCTTTGCGAAATGCCTCGACCTCAGGACTGGAGAGATTGCCCGTAGAAAGATATTGCGCTCCCAGGCGTTTCACCTCTGCGTGTAACGGGGCTGCCCACCGATGCTCCTCCTCTAGTTGCTCCAGTCGTGCGAAGGCGGACCGGACTTCAGGATGCTGGATCTGACGCAACCGAGGGAACAACGACTCCTCCTCGTCAGCCGTGTGCTTAGGCGCCGATTGCCCGAAGTAGCGCAAGGCAGACTCCAGCGCCCGGCTGGTTTCCCCCGTGGCAGGGTTGTCGATCGTCTGCGCGACCACCTCGAGCGAACCTAGAAACATTTCAACGCGGCGGTGGCAGTCCGAGAGCAAGCCGGTGGGGTCAGTAAAGTTGTGAGCTTTTGCTCCGATTTGGACAGGCATGTTTTCAGTCTACTGATTGCATTGATCCGCGCCATGACAAAAGTCACAGTCAGACGCATTTCAGGCTCGGCCGGATACGGGTGCAACGGCAAAGTCCACAGGCTTCGGATATAGAGGGGGAAAAGGCAGCCGCAAGCCGTAGCGCTGAGGGACCCTTCCCCAGTGGGCGCGAGTACCGGATTCCGCGAGTCGGGCCGCCAGCAATGTACAGGCCATCTAGCGGTGAAGATCAGGATCCTCCTGCGGCCGCACTTCCCACTCGCCTTCGGCCACGTATCCGCGCTTGTCGTAGGAATGCCCGGTGAGCAGACCGAGTACGAACCATCCCAGCACCACGGCGCCAATGGCGAAGATGGTGTCGCCGATCATGCGCATCCAGCGCAGTTGGTTCATGCCGCCGGAGTGGAGAAATTCCGACGAGCGAGCGTACCAGGTGCCATATTCAACCGAGGCCCAGACCTGCATCAGGCCGATGGGAAGCGTACTGAGCAAGACCATGAGGGCGAGCCCGACGTTGAGGGACCAGAAGGAAAACCACAACGGGCCATTTTTCCACGCCATCCCGGGACGCAGGGCGCGCAGGCAAAACAGCATCAAGCCCAGGCCCAGCATGCCATAGACACCGAACAGCGCTGTGTGTGCGTGCACGGCAGTCGTGTTCAAGCCTTGCATGTAGTAGAGCGCGATCGGTGGATTGATCAGAAATCCGAACAGTCCGGCGCCCACGAAATTCCAGAACGCTACTGCAACGAAGAAATAGATGGGCCACTTGTAGGCGGCGACCCAGATGTGCTGTTGGCGAGAACGTGCAAGGCGGATGTTTTCCCATGCCTCGAAGCCAATCAGCACCAGAGGAACAACTTCCAGTGCGCTAAATACTGCGCCCAACCCGAGTACGATGTTCGGCGTTCCGGCGAAGTAAAGGTGATGGAAGGTACCGATGATTCCGCCGGAGAGAAACACGATCGTGGAGAACATGACGGCACGCGTCGCAGTGGGTACCGAGAGCAGCTTCAGGCGGGTAAGTAGAAAGGCGATTACCACAGTGGCAAAGACTTCAAAAAAACCTTCTACCCACAGATGCACAACCCACCAGCGCCAGTACTCCGCCGTCACCAGGTTGCTACGTTGCCCGTACATCAGCCCGGCCGCGTAGAAGAGCGGGATCGCAACACTCGAGAGCAAGAACATCAACAGCAGCGAGTAGCTCTCGTCTTTTTTCATGAGCGCCGGTTTCAGAGCGCGCCACATGAGCCACAACCAAAAAGTAAGCCCGCCAAACAGCAGAATCTGCCAGAACCGGCCCAAGTCCACGTACTCATACCCTTGTATACCGAACCAAAACCACAGGTTCCCAAGCTTGTGCTGAATACTCATCCACTCTCCAGCGAGTGAGCCGACAACCACAAAGATCAGCGCCCCAAACAGAACGTTGACCCCAAGTCTCTGGCCCTTCGGTTCCACTCCACTCACCGCGGGAGCGACGTACAGCCCAGTCGCCAGCCATGAGGTTGCGATCCAGAAGAGCGCGAGCTGCAAGTGCCAGGTTCGCGTCACGCTGTAGGGAAGCCAGCGATCCAATGGGATCCCGTAAAAGCCGGACCCCTCCACGCCGTAATGCGCCGTGAGAGCGCCCAGCCCGACCTGGACGACCCACAACGCGGCCACGACAAAGAAATATTTCACCGTGGCACGTTGCGAAGGAGTCGGCCTGAGGCCGAGCAACGGATCGTTTCCCGGGAGGAATTCTTCCGCGACCGTCCGGGGCTGCGAGGCAAAGTACCAGACCATGCCACCCACGCCAGCCAGCAGCAACACGAAGCTGACAACGCTCCACACGATGGCACCACCCGTCGGTTGATTTCCGATCAGCGGTTCATGCGGCCAGTTCTGGGTATAGGTCACGTCGGTGCCCGGCCGGTTGGTCGAGGCGGCCCACGACGTCCACCAGAAGAATGCGCTCATTTGGCGGAGCTTATCGGGATCGCTGAGAGCATTGCGCTGGATCGCATACTCATCACGCCCGCGACTGAATACGTCCGAGTAATAACGATAGAGTTCCTCGAACGCTTCGCCGCGGACCCGATCAATCGTGATCTGGCCAGTGACTGGATCATAGGTGTTGTGCCGCATGATTTGCTGGAGGCGGGCTTGCAGTGCAGCCCGCTGCTCGATACCCAAGGCAGCGTAATCGGCAGCGCCAATCTCTTTTGCCCAGTGGTCAAGGATGAACACACACTCGCGGTGCAGCCAATCCGCGCTCCAGTCGGGGGCAATATATGCGCCGTGTCCCCAAACCGTGCCCACCTCCTGGCCGCCGATCGACTGCCATGCTCCCTGTCCGTCCTGGATCGTGCCCCCGTCGAACAATACGCGGCCATCGCTTGTGACCACTTGCGAGGGGATCGGCGGGGCGCTCTTTAGGACCTTGATTCCAACCCCACCAAGAACCGCGAAGGAAATCGCCAACACCAACCCTAAAGCAATCCACAGTTTTCTATAAGGCATGGATGAGCGCCTTTCTTAATAAATCTCTATTGAATTGTCGGTTGATCTATTTCGTTTCGTCATATTTTACACCGGCGCGGAACGCGGGGGCTGCGTAAAGGTCGCGAATAAATTTACTGCAAAGAGTGTAGCGGCTGTCATTTCAGTAAACGTTCAAACGTCGCCTTTGTAGTGCACCCCTGTAGAACTGGACACGGAAGTTAGTTAGGCTTGTAACCTTCGCCAGGAGGCGAGAATGTCGAGAGTCCAGACAACCCCGGAAGAGAAGTGGCAGATTGTGTTGAAAAGACCTAAAAAGCGGCAACGCGGCTGGGACCTGCCGCCCGTACACGCTTTGAACACACGGCGACCTTGCTCAACGACGGCACCGTACTCGTGACGGGATAAGCCCAAAAAACTGGCGGAGCGTAAGAAGGGAAAGGTCTGGCAATTTCGATAAAGAGAAGTTCAAATAGACGGCACGATTCGTCGAAAAGAACATCGTCATCGGAACGCTCGAAGAGTTTCCCTACGGATCGGCAGCCCAGGCCACCGTAGATGCTCTCCGTTTGACGATCAACAAGCAAAACCTCAAGAACATCCGTGTCGAAACGCTCGTCAAGCACTACCGGGAGCACGAGCTGCTGGATATTGTTCACGACCGGAAACCGCAACCCGGTCCCAATTCCATGAAAGTGCTCAAAAAAATGGCGGGGACGACGAGACTCGAACTCGCGACCTCTGCCGTGACAGGGCAGCGTTCTAACCAACTGAACTACGTCCCCACTCGCCAAATCAGCGACTTGCCGGAAAACCTTGCGGGACAAGGCTCTTGCAAGCTTCGCATACAGCGCACCGTTTGAGGCTGGTGCTTGTCATGGCAGCTGTCCCTGCCAAAACGCCGATGGATAATCGGCGCGCTTGTGCGAAAAATGATTTTAGCATCGAACGTTCTTGAGTGCTACCTGCAGCTCATAGAATCCACGGTCGGTCCGCCAAGCCAAGGACTCAGTAATCCAATTGCTCAATGTGCTGAACCAGCCCAGGCCCGAACCTGATGGTACGATAAGGGAAATCTCAATGAGCGGGGCTGGCGGAACTGGCAGACGCGCTGGCCTTAGGAGCCAGTGGCCGCAAGGCCGTGCAGGTTCAAGTCCTGTGCCCCGCACCAACTTGCTATTTAGACTTGTTCACTTTTTCCACCTTTTCCAGATAACGAACCATGCACTTGCCTGCCTCACGCAAATCTTTCACTTCTTGATTCCTATTCGTTCCAGCATGACCCGCGGAATTTTTGAGTTTCATCTTTGCGCTATTCAGATTGGGCATGGGCCAGATACTAGCTGGCTGGGCGCGGGCTGAGTCCGACGGTTGCCTGATTCTCCCTACCATACGAAATTGGTGGCGGTTGTGGTGGCACTGGGCGCGGCAATCAGATTTCTTTTCTTGCCCCCAACTCCGCCGTCGCCTTTTCCGCCACCTCTTCGCGGTAATGCAATACGCGCAGCCCACCCGCCAGTTGTAAAAGTTCGCCGGGCTCAAGCAGGTGCGCGGGGTTCTTGGGCCCGCCCGCCAAGTTCGCTTGCGCAAGCGTGTGCGTCTTGTAGACGAGCACTCCGCCCGGTCGCAACGCGTTCATTATCTCCGAGAAAATCTCTTGCTCAAGATAGAAGAACGCCATCACCACTTCGAACCCTAGTTCGAACTGGGTTTGCGAAGCCTTGAAGTGGGTGAGATCATCTACTACAAAGTGAATGTGGGACGCGAGCGGACCGGCATTCTGCCGTGCCTGTTCGACTCCGGTCTCGGAGATATCAATGAGCGTGACTTCCCAACCCTGTTTCGCCAGCCAGATCGCGTGCCGTCCGGCCCCTCCCGCGAGATCGAGTGCGCTTCCTCTATGCGGGAACAGCGGCAGAATGTATTCGCAAAACGCCCGTAGCAGGAAGGAATCGGGGGTTCCCCTCGCGTCGGGCGCTTCCCGATATTTCTGGTTCCAGCGCTCGCGTCCATTATCAGAAGAGAACGACATGCTCTGCGATTTTAACCTCTGCGATTCTAACCCCGGTCGGCGAAGCGGGCGGTGGAGATGCTCCGAGTGACGCCTGTGTCGACTCGCCGCTCTGGGCACAACGGCGCTTCGCTTCCGCCTCGCACCGGCGGAGGCGATGACGGCCGTGGGCGCAACGGCGGCGACTCCATGCCGGACTTTATTCCGGACTATATTCCGGACTATGGCGAGCGCCTGCGCCAAGCCCGGATGGGACTGGCCGTCGCCATGACTCCCATCCTCATGCTCTTCATTTCTTTCACGGCGGTCTATCTCATCCGGCGCGGATTCCTGAGTCTCAATCTGAGCGGCATGGCTTACATCCAAACCTGGGCTCCGGTCCGATTGCCCTGGATGTTATTGTTGGCCAACACAGCCGTCCTTCTTGTCAGTAGCATTACGATCGACTTGGCCCGGCGCGGCATCACGCGAGAGACCGCGCTCGCCCCGGTTCAATCCATTCCGGGCGTTTCGCTGGGCGACGAGCGCCACTTCCCCTGGCTCGCCCTGACCACCGTTCTCGGCTTCGTGTTTCTTGCCGGGCAACTTTTTGTTTGGAGCAAGCTTTCCGCCGGAGGGTTTCACCTTGCTGGCGGCACGAGCGTGTCCTTCATTTACATCCTTACTGCCATGCACGGCCTTCATCTGGCCGGCGGCGTACTCGCTCTTATGTGCGCGAATGTCGCGGCTATCCAGCATCGTCCGGTTGAAACCCGCCGCATCGTGGTCGACGTCACGTCCTGGTACTGGCATTGCATGACGGGGCTGTGGGTTTACATCCTTGTGTTGTTCTCGCTCGCGGCACAGTGAGCCCACTCAATTTTTTCTCTAGTTACTCTGCTTGTGCTGAAATCAAGACACTGATTAACTTCGGTCGACGGTAAGACTTCCGAGGTAATGTCGAGGAGACCGCCAACAGAGAGATGCCTTAACAGCCAAAGCCTCTCTCGGCGATCTCTGCGTCTCGGCGGTGAAAGCCCTACGCACTCGCCCCGCAGCACTTCTTATATTTCTTCCCGCTTCCGCAAGGACAAGGATCGTTGCGCCCTACCTTGTCCCCAGAGCGCACCACCTGCTGAACTTGCATGTCGCCAGCCCCGGCCATGCGCGCTTGTTCCAGTTCCTTCTTCTTCTTGCGCTGGAAGGCCTCCTCGATTTCGTCCACTGATGTGGCAACCTGACGCGGCCGCCGGCCGTTGCCGCCTCGACCGCCGGTAATGAGTGAAGACACGCTGGCATCAGGCCCTTGGCCGGACAGATCGTTTGGGCTGTCTCCGCCGCCATCCAGCCTCGCTCCCGAGTCCGGCGGACGTTCCATAATCTGCATCAGGTACAGATACCGAACCGTCTCTTCCTGAAAGCGCTGCATCATTTCTTCGAACATGTCGAAGGACTCGCGCTTGTATTCGACCAGCGGATCGTGCTGGCCATAGCCGCGCAGGTTGATGCCCTCTTTCAGGTGATCCATCGAGAGCAGGTGGTCTTTCCACTGCCCGTCGATCACGCTCAGCATGATCATCCGCTCGTGATAGCGCATGGCCTCCGCGCCGATCAGCGCCTCTTTCGCGTCATAGTGCTCTTTGAGCTTGTCGAAGATGGCATCGCCCAGTTCCTGGCGGTTCATCTGCTCAGGCTTGATCCCTTCCGCGTAGATGTCAACGCCGAAGCGGGTAAAGATCGCGTCTTTCAGCGCTTTAAGGTCCCAGTCGTCTACGTGCTCCTTGGGTGGACAGTGCCGCTCCACAATGTCGCCGAGAATCCCGGAGACGTAGTCTTCGATGATCAGATCTTTCTGGTCGAGACCTTCCAGCAAACGACGGCGCAGGCCATACACCGCTGTGCGCTGCTTGTTCATCACGTCGTCATACTCAAGCAAATGCTTGCGATACTCGAAGTTCTGGCCTTCGACGGCTTTCTGCGCGGCTTCGATTCGGCGCGTGATCATGCGCGATTCGATCGGAACCCCTTCTTCCATGCCGAGGCGTTGCAGCAGGTTCGAAACCCACTCCTTGGCGAATATCCGCATCAGGTCATCTTCGAGCGAAAGATAGAACCGTGAGGAGCCGGGATCGCCCTGACGTCCGGCGCGCCCGCGAAGCTGATTGTCAATGCGCCGCGCTTCGTGGCGCTCGGTGCCGAAGATGTGCAACCCGCCGGCCGCAATCACGTCCTTATGTTCCTGGTCGGTGTCGGCTTTGTAGCGCCTAAAGGTCTCGTTCCACTGATCGGTCGGCACCGCGAACTCATTGCCGGCGTAATACCAAACCGTGCGATTGGGATCGTCCACCTCGGCTTCGATCTTGCCCTGCGCGGCGCGGATCGGCTGCGCGATTCCCTTCTTCACGCATTCCTGCTTCGCCATGAATTCCGGGTTGCCGCCCAGCAAAATGTCGGTGCCACGGCCCGCCATATTGGTGGCGATGGTGACCATGCCTTTGCGCCCGGCCTGCGCCACAATTTCCGCTTCGCGTTCGTGATACTTTGCGTTCAGCACGACGTGCTTGATTCCCTTCTTCTTCAGCAACTCAGAAAGCCGCTCGGACTTCTCAATCGACGTCGTACCCACCAGCACCGGCTGGCCGCTCTCGTGCAGCCTTTGGATTTCGTCGGAAGCCGCAAAATATTTTTCTTTCTCCGTGCGATACACAATATCCGGATTCTCTTTGCGCAGCAGCTCCCGATTGGTCGGAATCACAATTACTTCCAGCCTGTAAATCTTGTCGAATTCCGGCGCTTCGGTTTCCGCCGTACCCGTCATGCCCGCCAGCTTCTTGTACATGCGAAAATAATTCTGGAACGTGATGGTGGCGAGCGTCTGATTCTCCCGCTCGATCTTCACATTCTCCTTGGCTTCGATCGCCTGGTGCAGCCCGTCTGACCAGCGGCGCCCCGGCATCAGGCGCCCGGTGAATTCGTCCACGATCAGCACTTCGCCGTCTTTGACCACGTACTCAACGTCTTTCTTATAAAGCGCGTGCGCTTTCACCGCCGTCTCCACGTGATGCTTCAGCGCCCAGTTTTCCGGGTCGGCGACGTTGCCGATCCCCAGTAGTTTTTCGATCTTTTCCCAGCCGGCGTCGCTGACCGTGATGTTGCGGTGCTTTTCATCCACCACGTAGTCCCCGGTCATGATCTTGGGCTCGCCCGGCTGCGTGTCCACTTCTTCGCCCTTTTCGAGCTTGGAGATAATGCGATTCACCTTGTAGTACTTGTCGGTGGACTCTTCGCTGGCGCCCGAAATGATGAGCGGCGTCCGGGCTTCGTCGATCAGGATGGAATCGACTTCGTCGACAATCGCAAAGTTGTGTACCCGCTGCACGCAATCGCGCAGGTCGAACTTCATGTTGTCGCGCAGGTAGTCGAAACCGAATTCGTTGTTGGTGCCGTAGGTCACGTCGGCCGCATAGGCGGCGCGGCGCTCTTCGTCGTCGAGGTCGTGGACAATCACCCCAACACTAAGCCCGAGAAAACCGTAGAGCCTGCCCATCCATTCGGAGTCGCGCTTGGCCAGATAATCATTGACCGTGACCACATGCACGCCGCGTCCACTCAGCGCGTTCAAATACACCGGGAGCGTGGCAACCAGCGTTTTGCCCTCACCCGTTTTCATTTCGGCAATCGTGCCTTCGTGCAGCACCATGCCGCCAATCAACTGCACGTCGAAGTGCCGCATGTTGAGCACCCGCCATCCCGCTTCGCGGACAACGGCAAACGCTTCGTCAAGCAGTTCGTCAAGGACTCCCTTGAGCACCAGGCTGCGCTCCGCTTCGATTTCTTTCTGGCGGTCAGAATCCGCCTCCGGCTCGCCGGCGATCGAGCCGAGACGCTCCTGAATACGGGCGCGAAACTCCGCCGTCTTGCCTCGAAGTTCGTCGTCGGAGAGCTTCTGCATCTCCGGCTCGAGCGCGTTGATCGCCCCCACACGAGGCTGCAGGCGCTTGACCTCGCGCTCGTTCTGCGTCCCGAAAATCTTGCCCAGCAAAGTGTTAATCAAAACGGAAATCCTTCGGAGGACACGCGTCCTAACTATCAGTAAAAGCCTAGCACATTAGATGCGGGACGGATGGCGAAGGACGGTCAACACGAAATATGTCCGCAAGCACCCGGCTAAAGAAATGGGTTTTGGATGACCAGATCGCCGAAGCAACGACCGTGTTGCATGTCCTCGCTGTAGAGAACCTTGCACCCGCCTTGAAGCGCCGCCGCTATGATGAGAGAGTCGCACCACGCCAGTTGATTTTCGCCATGCAAACGTAAGGCTTCGATCACAAGTGCTGGAGAAGAAGAAATGGCCATCATCGGGAATAGTGCGGTAAGCACGAACGACTCCAGGTCGGACCTGCCGATGGTAAGGCGAAATCCTCGCAAGGCGACATTTATGAACTCCTGAACGACTTGATAGCTGATAATCGCCTGCTTATCGGCGGCCCCGTCTGTTACCAGCCGCTGGGCAATCTTTGCTTTTTCAGGAAAGGATTGACCGAAGGCATAGACGATGATGTTTGTATCGAGAAACGACTTAACGTTCATTCATCTCATCCCGCGTGAACTTTCGACCGGCATCGGCGTACTTGAGTTTTTCGAATAACGCTTCTATTTCTGCACGGCATACCCTGCGTGAGCCATACCAGTTCAGCCAATCGCGGAAGGCGTCATTTAACGTCTTGTGTTCGCTGCGAGCGACCTCGCGAGCCAGTTCAATTTTGATTTCGTCGGCGCTAAACGTGATGTTCTTCATTTGGCCCATCCTCGTTCGTTCCTCTCATCGCGCGAAAACTTGCGGCCCGCGTTTACATGACGGAGGCTGTTGTAAAGCTCCGTGACCTCCGCGGCGCTAACGCGACGGGATCCGTACGGAATGAGCCATTCCCGGAAAGCATCGATCAGGGGCCTGCGCTCGCTGCGAGCAACTTCGCGGGCGCGTTCAATGTCGGATTCGGCGGCACTAAAAGTGATGTTCTTCATCAGGACCTATCGTCGCGCGTGAACTTTCGACCCGCATCCACGTAGCGGAGTTGATTCATTAACGCCCGATATTTCCGCTCCCGAATCCGGCCCGCGATCCCTTTCAGCCAGCCGCGGAAAAGTTCACGCAGCGTAGTGTTGTGACTCCGGGCTTCCTCTCTGGCAAGCTCGATGTCGGACTTGTCAGCATTAAAGGTAATGTTCTGTCGCACGATAATAGTGTACACGAAGCTCGTGTACAACGCTAGGTACAGTTCCTAGATAGCTAGGCTGGACTGGTTCTGTAACGTATGGATTCGGTCGGGTGAGGTTTCCCCCTTGGGGGGCGGCGGGTGACGACTCAACATCGGGAGCGACGGTATGTGCGACGGAGAGGTCACGGATAGATGCACATGTCCCGACAAGGCCAAACCGTCGTTTTTAGGCTCTACACGCATGGGAGGGTAAAGGGTGGGCGCACGATAAACCTTGCGATCAGTGCGCCATATTCAACAGAGTAAACGCTACCAGCAGGAAAATACCAACGACACTGGCCCCAAGAGCTGCGTACTCGGAAACGTCCATAAGTACTTTGCGCCGCTTAGCCTTCGCGTCTGCCGCCTTGCTTGCGGCTTCCCACCGCCCAGCATTGCCTTCTGAGATTCTTATCTCTTCGTCTCTGTCGAGTGGTTGCCCAGAGTACCTGTCCAATATCGTGTCGCGAAGATTTCTCATTGCATCTGCGTCGGCCCTCTGGTGCTCAGCCTTCTTGCGCATGTAGATTTCGAAGGATTGGTACCAAGGCAGCAGCGGTGCGAAGTAGTTTCTGCTGAATGAGGCCACCATCCCCACCGCCAGCATGCCCCACGCAGCTTCAATAACACTCGAAGCGCGGGCGACGCCGTGGCTGGGGGCGAAGTAACCTAGCACCGTGGCACTTGACGCCAGAGCACCGCCGTTCAACAGTGCCAACTTCTCGAAGAAGGCGATGTGCTGTTCCTTGTAGTGAGTGCCCGCCGCGTCCAACTGCTCCCTCGCATGGGCGATAGCTTCCCCAGCATCTTTCACCTTCAGGTAATGTGGGTCGTTTGCGCCATCCATGTGCGGGATTGTAACTCTTAAAAGGGCACCATGAGCATGACCTTGTGTCTACCATAGATGTGCAGCGGGGAGTGGGCGTACATCGCGCCCGTGATTCGCTACCCCTACGGGTTGACAGAGGATTTAGAATTACGTGCATGACAAGCTACGTTAGAGTGGAGGTTCCCGCATCTCGACACAACGCTGTGACCGCTGGTGGTAATGGCGCGGTATTCCGTGACCGCGACAGCGCCGAAAAGTTCAAGAAAGGCTTGATTGAATCTCACGAGTACCTCGAAGATGACATTTGGCTAACCACGGCCTCGGAGTGATGTCGCGGGAGGGTAGTTTATGAAGTGCATCATCTTTCTACTGCTGACGATGACGGGGTGGGCACTCGCCGCCGATTTCCAGCAGGCTAAAGTCCTAGACGTGCGCGTCGCAACCGTGCCGAACAATTCCGCGCTTGGACGCTGGGCTGCGAGTGACGGCGGATCGGCAATCATCCCAAGCACCGTGAACACGATCACAGTGACGCTTTCGCTCGGGGATCTTGTCTATACGGCTCAATACCGGGAGCAACGACACTTCAAAGCGTCAGACCTTGTGATTGGCGACTCCACTCCGGCGCGCGTTGACGGCGACAAGCTGATTCTCAAAGGATCAGACGGAAAAGAAGTCAAAGGAAAGATTCTACGCAAGGCGCGCAGCTAGTTCAGTAAGAGGTTGAACAAGAGGCATTATGAGGAACGTCACTTTTCTGCTGCTGACGGTCTCGGCGCTCGCCGCGCAACCCCCGAAAGTCTTCATCGGGGATCAAATCACGTACCATGAGGGTGGCTTCATTTCCGCTGCGAATGGAAATGCCGTCGGAACTATTCAGGCTTCAACGCGGGGTAACACCGAACAGGTGAAGACGCTGAACAAGGTGTGCCCGGATGTCGTTATCGTGAACAGGCAGGAAGGCGCAGACTTCGTAGTCTCATGGGAGTCGCGCACCTATCAGGAAACGCCGTGGGGCAGCCATCAGCAGGAATTCGCGGTGTACAAGGCAAACGGAGAACTCGTCGGCAGTGGCGCTACCCACAAGATAGGAAACGCCGGTAAAGAAGTCTGCAAGATCATTACTGCGAAGAAATAGGCCCCTTCACGATCTAAGGGCAAGCAGTGGGACAGGCGTCTGGATTGGCTTCGCTCGTCCTTCCCTGTAAGATTTCCTCCGACCCATGCCCACCTTCTATCAGCGGTTTCAGGAATCGGCCCGCAAGTTCCCCGACAACATTGCGCTTGAGATTCAGCGGCAGCAGACGGTGGAGCGGGTTACGTTTGCGGAGTTGACCCGGATGTCGGAGAGCGTGGCGCACTGGCTCTCGGCGCGAGTTCCCCGGGATGCGCGCGTCGCGATTCTGGCGGCGAACCATCCGCGGTGGGTGGCGGCTTATTTAGGGATCATCGCCGCCGGCAGAACGGCGGTTCCGCTCGACACGGCTTTCCACGCTGACCAGGTGAAGAAGTTGTTGATCGACAGCGGCGCTTCCCTGTTGTTCTGCGATGTGAAGCATCTTCCGGTGGCAATGGAAGCGGTCGAGGGAATCAACGTACTTCTGGTGATGACGTCGGCGGCGGACGAACAAAATCTGGCGCCCACGAAAGCAAGCGCACCCAACGTCGTCCCCCAATTCGCAGCCGATCTCGATTCCATCTTCGCCGCCGGTCCCGCCGAGTTTCAGCCTATCGTCCCCGCTGAGAGCGATCTCGCGGCGCTGCTCTACACCTCGGGCACCACCGCCGATCCGAAGGGCGTCATGCTCACCCACGCCAACCTTGTCGGTGAGGCGAATTCCGTGCTCGCCGTGATCAAGATCGACTCTACCGATGCGCTCCTCGGAATTCTCCCGATGTTTCACGTCCTTGCGCAGATGGCCAATCTTTTCCTGCCGCTGTTTAATGGCGCGCGCGTCGTGTACCTCGAAACCCTGAACACCACCGAATTGCTGCGCGCTTTGCAGGAACGCAATATCACCGTGTTTTGCGTTGTGCCGCAGTTTTATTACCTGATTCACGAAAAGATTTTCAAGGAACTGAACAAGCGCGGCAAGCTTACGATGCGACTGGTGCGCACCCTGATGGCGCTCAATCGTGCACTGCGCCGGGTTGGAGTGAACGCCGGCAAACTCTTCTTTGGCAAGATTCACGCCACCTTCGGTCCGCGCATGAGGTATCTGGTGACCGGAGGTTCCCGATTCGATCCCGCCATCGTCCGCGACTTTTACTCTTTCGGCATCGACGTTCTGAACGCCTACGGCCTCACCGAAACTACGGGCGGCGCCTTCCTCAACCCTCCGGGGCACGTAGTATTTGGCTCTGTAGGACAGCCCTTTCCCGGCGTCGAAGCAAAGATCGTGGACCCGCAACCGGTGGAAGAAGGCGCACCGCCGGCGGGCGAAATAGCGATCCGCGGCGCGATTGTGATGAAGGGATATTGGAATCGCCCGCAGGCCACGGCGGAGGTGCTGCGCGACGGCTGGTTCTACACTGGAGATCTCGGCTACTTCGATTCCCGCGGCAATCTCTTCATCACCGGGCGGCGCAAGGAAGTCATCGTGCTCGCCAATGGAAAAAATGTTTATCCCGAGGAGGTCGAAGCGCACTACCTCCAGGCACAGTACGTGAAAGAGATTTGCGTGATGGCGCTGGAGGCCCGTCCGGGAGATCCAACCTCAGAGCGGCTGCATGCCGTGGTCGTGCCCAACTTTGAACGGCTGCGCGAGCGCAGGATCGTCAACTCAAAAGAGGCGATCCGCTTCGACATTGAAGCGCTCTCCCACAAGATCGCTTCCACCAAACGTCTGGGAAGTTATGACATCTGGCAGGAAGACCTGCCGCGCACCACGACCCGCAAATTGAAGCGCTTCCAAATTGAAAAGAAGGTTCGGGACCTCAAGCAAAACGGGAGCAGTGGCAATGCCGACATTGGCGCAGAGAAGCCGCTAACCGACGACGAGCAATCGTGGCTGGAGCGTGAGGATGTGAAGCGCGCCCTCGCCATCGTGCGCGAGACTTCGCGCAACCAGCTCGACGCGATTCGTCCCACGCACAATCTGGAGCTCGACCTGGGACTTGATTCCATGCAGCGCGTTGAATTGCTGACCGCGATCGAGCAGCAACTGGGCGGCAATGTGCCCGAGTCACAACTGGCGGAAGTTTACTCCGTGCGCGACCTGGTCGATGCCGTTCTTACGAGCGCGAGCCGCGGCGAGGGGCAAGCCAGCGCGGCGACACCGGCGTGGTCGACAATTTTGAGCGAGCCGGTGAACGATCCCGAGGTTCTCGCACTTGCGCGCCACAATACTTTTGCTGAAGTCTCTTTCTTTCTGCTGGGGCGGCTCGTTTATGTTTTCGCGCTCGACCGCTTTCACTTGAAAACGCGCGGACTTGAAAATCTTCCCGAAAAAGGCCCCTACCTTCTCTGTTCGAATCACCAGAGCTATATCGATCCGCTGGTGCTGGCGGCGGCTCTGCCTTGGCGCGTGTTTCGCGATACCTTTGCGCTGGGCACGAGCGACATTTTCGGCAAAGGATTCATGCGCCGGCTGGCGCGCTGGCTTCGCGTCGTCGTCCTCGATCCGGACGCGAACCTGGTTCCGGCCATGCGCGGCGGAGCCTTCGGCCTCAGCCAGGGACGCATTTTGATTCTCTATCCCGAGGGTGAGCGCACCAACGATGGCAGCCCGACCGTATTCCGCAAGGGTGCCGCGATTCTCTCGATCCACGCGCAAGCCCCGATTGTCCCGATCGCGATCGAGGGCTTCTACGCAGCCTGGCCACGCCATAAAAAGTTTCCGAAGTTTACCCATCTGCAACTGGTATTCGGTAAACCGATTCAACCTCCACCGCTGAGCGAGGCGAGCGAAGCTGCGTATGAAGGACTGACGTCGGAGTTGAAGTCCAGAGTGGTGGCGATGTGGCAAGAATTGCGAGAGAAAAGCTCGCGCGGGCAGGAAGAGAATTCGAAAAGTTCGGCGCTGGCTGATACCCGTTAACCTTACACGGCAGTGATCTCACGCCCCCGCGCCCATGGCTTGCCCGCTCAAGATTTTCGTGAGGGCGTCCACGACGCCGCTGTGAAACTTCTGGCCTGCTCCCGCCACAATCTCTTGCTGCGCCTGGTAAGGCGACAGAGCCTTGCCGTTAGCGCCGCTGATCAATTTCTGGTACGCATCCGCCACCGCCAGAATGTGAGCCTCGATCGGAACGTTGACCGCACGCGCTCCTTGATCCTGCAAAATCTGCTGCGCCACGATAATTGGAATCACCCGCCGCAGCGAAGTTCCAACCGCTTGGGTGCGCGCATCGGCCTTGCGGGACTTGCCGAAACTCGCCACCACTTCGTCGCGGCTCATATCGGCCGCCTTGTAGAGAATGTCGTTCGTGATGCCGAGTTTGCTCAGATCCCGCAGCAACACCGCGGATCGCAGCAACTCGATGCGATCCGAACCCAGGCCCATCGCCTCCGCCATTCTTGTCGACGCTTCCACCAATCGCTGGTTTTCACCTACGCCGAGCTTCTCGTTGGCCATGAAGTGTTGCAGGACCAGCAGCAGCCCGCTGAAACTTTCCCGGATGTCGGCGGTCATCGCCTGTTTGCGCTCGTACAGGGTACCCATCACGTAACCGACAACCACCAAAACCCCTGCCCAGATGGCAAAGTTGAACAGCCGCTCCCCTGGCAACGACAGCACCCGATGTCCGGGCATCATGTTGTTCAGGAAGTCCAGCAGAACGACCAGGAATACGCAGGCGAACGCGGTGAGCGTCGCGTGCCGGCGTCCGAAGTAGTACGCCGAATATAAAGTCGGAAGAAAGTAAAAGCAGAGCGCCATAGGCAGCGACTGCGCGAAGAATTGCACCGTTGCCGCAATCAGGAACAGCGACAGCAGCAGAATACTTTCCTTGGCGATTTTACTCATCGGTTGTTGTCCCGGTTCATGGTTTCAATCGTCCAGCTTCGTCTGCGCGAACGAGGAAACCCCTGCTGCCATGTTGAAGCACGCAAGTGTCGGAGGAAAGTTACCGGGGTAACGGCGTTTTTTTTCAAAGCGGCGCCTGGGAATTCTCCCGGTTCGGCCAAGTCTTCCACCTATTTACTGCGAAGGTAATAACCGGTGAGGTAGGGTACCCCCCTCCCCCCCTGCCTATTGGAATCATGGGGTTAGGAGGAATTTTCTGTCATGGTCTTTGAATCTAAAGGACTTACAGCTAAAGTCTTTGATAACAAAAGACTTAGCTGTGATTTGCTGCGCTTGGTTGTCAAAGAGCGCCCCAAAATGGGAATTGGGCGGCTTCGGTGGCCGTCTTCGGTTCCTCTCGGGAGACGGACGCACCTCGACCCTGTCCTGAGCTGAGGTTATTGTCGCGCATGGCGGAGTGGGTGTCTGTGATGGGCGTCACAGATGGTTGTGATGAAAAAAGGTCAGGCCAGATTGCGGAAGTGGGAACGCTCGCGGAGCCCACTCCTGGCAAAGAACGCGATGAGTGGGGCACCCGGCCGAATTACACCTCTTGCCAAGGTGCGGCAGTGTCCTGGTGATTATCTGATTCAGTCCAGGTGGGCAAGACTGGATGCTCGGAAGGGGCGACCCTCGGCGGCTAAAGCCGGCGGAATTGAGCGCCTAGATCGCAGCGGTAAACCGCTGCGCCACCCAAAGTCAAGTGCACACCGACTTTTTCCGCGGCCTACTAAAGCCGCACATAGAGCAATGCTGTTATCTCGGCGCTGAAGCGCTGCGCTGTCCAAAATTAGGTCCAACACCGGGCCTTTCCGGTTTGTGCCGAAACGGGACCACCATCAGCGTCCGAACCGCTTTTGGGTGGCGCAGCGGTTTACCGCTGCGATACCCTCGTGATTGAGAGACGGCTTTAGCCGCTGAGGTCCTCGATGGCTGCTCCGCACAGAGGTACCACTGGATCCGGAACTTACTTCATCACGGCGGGCACATTTCAGAAGCAGCAATTACTTCAATCCGACAGGATGGCGCAGTTATTACTTGATGTTCTCCTAGGCTACCGATCGCAAGAGAAATATCTGCTGCATGAATTTGTGCTGATGCCCGATCACTTTCATCTTCTAATCACTCCGCTTTTGACTCTGGAGCGGGCGCTGCAACTTATCAAAGGCGGCTTTTCTTTTCGAGCAAAGAAGGAACTCGGCTTTGGCGGCGAGATCTGGGAGAAAAGTTTCTATGATCGACGGGTGCGAGATTGGGGGGAATACTCGGCATTCCGGCAATACATTCATCGGAATCCGGTGAAGAAAGGACTGGCATTGGTTCCTGAGGAATATCCGTATGGCTCTGCAAGAACTGGTATGGCGCTGGATGCAGTCCCTCGGCGGCTAAAGCCGGAGGAATTGAGCGCCTAGATCGCAGCGGTAAACCGCTGCGCCACCCAAAAGCGGCTCAACCCAAAATCTGGCTACACAAAATTTGCGTCAACCAGAAGGAGGCTTGGACGCAAACGGCTCGGACGCTCATGATTGTCCCGTCTCGGTAGCACGTTACTTTGCCCGAGGATGCGTCTGATCGTAAACGTTCATCACGTGCTTGACCGAAAGCTGCGTGTAGCGTTGCGTGGTCGCCAGCCGCTCATGCCCGAGCAGTTCCTGGATAGCGCGCAGGTCCGCTCCTTCCTCCAGCATGTGCGTGCCGAAGGCGTGGCGCAGAGTGTGCGGATGAACGTCTGGCGACATACCCTTGGCAACCGCGATTCGCTTGACGATGCGCCCTACGCTGCGCGTCGTCAGCCGTCCGCCGCGCTGGTTGATGAGCAGCGCGGGCATGCCTTTCACGGGCATCGACTTCTTCGGCGTGTTTTTCAGCGTGACGAGCAGTTGTTGGCGCCACGGCAGATAGACCGAAAGCGCCGCCAGCGCCGACCCTCCGAATGGAACGTAGCGTTCTTTCTTCCCTTTGCCACGAATCAGAATCGCTTCGTTACTAAGGCTGATGTCATCGAGGTTGATGCCGACCAGTTCCGAGTTGCGAATGCCGCAGCCGTAAAGCAGTTCGAACATCAGACGATCGCGCTCTGGAAACGATGCCACCTCGGGCATTTTGCCGTCGAGCACAAAATTCATTTCTTCAATCGTCGGAACACGCGGCAGTTTCTTCGGCAACCGTGGCGTCGAAACCAGCTTCGCCGGATTCCGCTCGACCACGCCCTCCTGCGCCAGCCACCGATAAAGCGAGCGCACCGCGGCCAGCGCCCGGGCGACGGAAATCTTGCTCAACCCTTTCTCGTAGAGATGCGAGAGGAAACCGCGGATCGCAATATGGTCGATCGTCTTCCAATCGCGCGATCCGATGTAAGCGGCAAAGCAGTCGAGATCTCCGGTGTAAGCCCTGATCGTGTGCACCGAAGCATTGCTCTCCCGCAAATGCCGCAGGAAGTCGTCGGTAGCGCGTTCGACGATGCTGCGAGGATGTTCGTTCACAATGTGAACCTGCGGACGAAGAACAACTCGCCACGGGCACTCGGAGACACGGAGAACAATCTTTTCATGAACTCATTCTTAGGTTGCAGATTCATAAGATACAAGATCCCGCACTCGCATTTCTATGTGCCTCCGTGGTGGATTTATATCTTCGCCTTCGCCCGCGGATGATGCTTCGCGTAAACACTCTTCAGCCGGTCGAGCGCGACGTGGGTATAAATTTGCGTGGTCGAAATGTCGGAGTGGCCAAGGATGGTTTGCACTGTCCGGAGGTCGGCCCCATTCTCCACCATATGCGTTGCGCAGGAGTGCCGCAGCATGTGCGGACTGGCGTGGCGTCCCGAAGCAAGACTCGCTTTTCCAACCAACTGCCAGACGCGCTGCCGAGTGAGGCGGCGGCCTCCCGTGCCCAGGAACAAGAGCGGCGAACCTCTTTTCTTAGCCAGCGCTTCCCTGCCGCTTTTCAAGTAGCGCTGTAACGCTTGCTGGGCCGGCACTCCCAGGGGCACTATGCGCTCTTTGTCGCCCTTGCCGCGCACCAGGATGTATCCCATCTCCAGCTTCAGGTCTTCCAGCCGCGCGTCGGCAACTTCAGAAACACGCACGCCGCCAGCATAAAGAAGTTCCAGCATGGCGCGATTGCGAAGAGCCAGCGCCTGCGAACGCGGACTATCGTTTGGCAACGGCGTTTCGGCCAGCATCGCCCCCACTTCAGCCCGGCTCAGCGCCTTGGGCAGCACCTTCCACTGCTTCGGCAAATCGATGTTCAGCGTCGGATCCTTGTCGATCTTTCCATCCAGCAGCAAATGCCGGTAAAGCTGCCGGATGGCCGAAAGCTTCCTTCCCACCGAGCGCCCGTCGAGTTGCCTCGAAAATAATTCCTGAATGTATTCGCGCACGTCTTCGCGCCGCGCTCCGCTCAAAACCTGATGACGCTGCTCAAGAAATTCCACGAACTGCGCCAGATCGCTGGTATAGGCCGCAATCGTCAACTTCGCGGACCCGCGCTCCACCCGCAGGTAGTCAAGGAAGGCGGAGAGCGTCCAAGCGTTGGCATCTGAGGCCATGGAATCAGTATGGGATGCGAAGACAAGCTCGAAAAGTACCGTGCGGGATGCCGCAAACTTTTTCTCTTTTGCCGCATCCCGCCTGCCCCTCTATTCTGCTTGACTCTCCCCGCGGAAGCCAATAAACTCGTGCTCGAATTCGTTGTTTCCCCCCTGCATTAAGACGCGACGATCCAAGCACTCGCAACACCGTTCACCGCCAGCCCCCGGTCAATGAGCGGGGTTTTTAGAACATGGCGCGGAGTTTCCAGAAAGCTTGCTTAGGCTAGCAAATCTTGATGTCCACGGAGAAGGTATGGCAAAGGCGCGTCGCTCGTGTTTCCCGAAAGCTGTCTTCGCAAGCTGTCCCCGGCTGTCGATTGTGCTCGGCTGCATGTTCTTGCTCGTCATGGGCATCGCATCCACTCCACTCCACTCTCAGACCTACACGGACCTGCACGATTTCAACTGTCCGACCGATGGGTGCTCACCCTATGTGTCTGGAATTCTGGCGCAAGGCCAAGACGGGAATCTGTACGGGACCCTGGGTTCTGGAGGAACTTCTAGCCTCGGCACAGTTTTTAAAATCACGCCGGCCGGTGCCATCACAACCCTCTACAACTTTTCCGGACTAGATGGGTCGACTCCCTTTGGCGGCCTGACCCTGGGTACCGATGGCAATTTCTATGGCACTACCCGCGACGGTGGCTTGAATAGCCTTGGCACCATTTTCAAGATCACACCAGCGGGAGTTTTGACCACACTGCATAGCTTCAATTCCTCTGATGGAGCATACCCTTATAGTCCACCAATTCCGGGAAAGAATGGTAGCTACTATGGCGTTACTCGTGATAGCAATTTGTCTGTAGGGGCAGGCTACTCGATTACTTCCGGTGGCACGTTCAAGCTACTGACCACTTCGATTCCAGGGCTTGCCTATGCCCCGCTAATTCTGGCCAGCGACGGAAACTTCTATGGGACCAGTCAGAATGGGGGGGGCCTTCGGCCATGGGACGGTTTTTCGGATGTCGGCGACCGGAGTAGTGAAAATCGTTTACAGCTTTGACGGAACCCACGGGTCGGATCCAATTGGACCCGTCGTTCAGGGCAGTGATGGGTTTCTGTACGGAACCACAGCGATCGGCGGGGCATTTGCGAGCAGCGGTGTCGTGTTCAAGCTCAGCACCGGGGGTGCGATCACTGTGCTGCACTCGTTCGACCGTAGCAGCCTGACCGATGGCTACGCGCCATATGCCGGCCTGGTTGCGGCGACGGACGGCAATTTCTATGGCGCAACATGGGCCGGGTCCACAACTGGATCCGCCCCCTATGGAGCGCTGTTCAAAATCACGAAGAGCGGCTCCTATTCGGTTCTGCATCTGTTCGATATTCCGCATGGCATAAATCAGTTTGCAACTTCCATGCAGCACACCAATGGCATTCTTTACGGTCTGCCACAGAGTGGTGGTGCCAGCAACAGCGGAGTGTTCTACAGCTTAGCTGTGGGAATCCCACCGTTCGTCTCGCTGATGACGACCGCAGGCACGGCCGGACAGACGGTTGAAATTCTCGGCAACGGGCTCACCGGCACCACCAGCGTGATGTTCGGCTCCGGTTCTGCCATTTTCACCGTGGTGAGTGATACCTACATGACCGCCGTTGTGCCTGCCTCGGGTAAGACGGGGACTGTAACCGTGACGACGCCCTCCGGCGCCCTCAAGAGCAAGCAGATATTCAAAGTTATTCCCGTGATCTCGAGCTTCACACCGACCAGTGGACCGGTAGGAACTCCGGTGACGATCACGGGCACCGGACTCACGGGCGCCACCAAAGTTACCTTCGGTGGCGTGAAGGCGACCGTCTTCACCGTAACTTCCGGCACGCAGGTAACGGCCACGGTTCCGACTGGAGCTTTGACCGGGAAAGTCAAAATCACCACGGCGGGCGGAACCGCCACCAGTTCGGGCACATTCACCGTGAACTGACGGCGAGCTCCGAAGGTGTGGGAGTCACTTTTTTGGATTCTGTGTCTCGACCAGCTAAGAGGAAAACATAATGAAGCGAACCGCAGTGTGCTTTCTACTTTTGCCGATTTGCCTGGCGCTCGCCCCAGCCGCATGGGCCAGTTGGGGAAGTTTCGTCTCGACCGGGACTGGCACTGGACTTGGCACGCCGTCTTGCGCCCAAGTCTCGACTGGCCATGTCGTCTGTGCGGTGCGGAGCGGCAAGTCCGCCATCATGGTGAATCAGTTCGACGGGACAGCGTGGGGAACAAAGTGGACGAGCCTGGCTGGAGCCGTCGCTTCCGATCCCAGTTGTACGAGCGACGGCGCCGGCAAAGTGATCTGCGCCGTAACTGCCACCAATGGCAACTTGCAGTGGTCGATCTACAATGGCACGATCTGGAGCGCTCCGGCCAAGGTTATTGCGGCGCTGTATTCGGCTCCAGGCTGCGCGGAGTACACCGCCGGTCAGGTGCTGTGCGCTGCCCGGAATGTCTCCGGCGGTTTGGCGTGGTCCCTCTACAACGGCACTGTCTGGAGCGCGTTCGCCAACCTCACGACTTCCGCCGTCTCCCAACCGAGCTGCACTACTGACAACAATAACGGCGTGGTTTGCGCCATATTCACCACCGGCTACGTCACCCTGGTGAATCGTTTCGCAGCGGGGGTTTGGGAAGGCTTTCTCAGCATCGGCGGAATTGCCGGCGGCGAGCCCGATTGCACGTCCTTGAACTCGGGCGGGAAAGTGGTGTGCTTCGCGAAAGCGTACAACACTGGAATCTTCGGGAACCTCTTCAACGGAGGAGCATGGGTGGCGGGCGACTGGGCCGGCTACGGCGGAATTGGCGGTAGCGTAAATGAAAATGCCAGTTGCACAACGCAGTCTGCCGGCCTGCTGGTCTGCGGAGTCATGGGCCTCGACAATGCCCTTTTCGGCAACATCTATAACGGATCGAGTTGGTTGGGATGGGCCAAAATCGGCGGCACCGGGGTGAGCACGCCCGCCTGTGCGCCGCTCGGCACGGGCCAAGTTGTGTGCATCGTTCTCGGTATCAACAACAAGCTTACGAGCGTGGTTGGACCCTAACCTCGGACCTAGTTACGCTTTTTTGACAGCAGCCTTCCTTAGCTGGAAGGCTGCTTTTTTTCGGCGACCGGCCTACCCACTCGCCCCGCCCGCCAAGCACAGCAAGTCCACCGCATACAGCACACCCTCGGGCGTCTCGTCGTGCTTGAAGTAGGCGAATACATCGCGGCCGGCGGCGAGATGCTCGTGATTGCGCGCGACCATCGCCTGGCGTTCTTCTTTCGTGTAATCGGGTTTGCGGTAGCGGTAGTAAGCAAAGTCGGCGGTAACCACGTCGGGAGTGTCGCGCTCTTCGGTCTCGGCTACACAGAGCGCGATGTTGCGTTCGCGTAGAGTGTCCCATGTGGCGTCAACGAACCAGGATTCGTGGCGGAACTCAAACGCCACGCGCATACTTGGCGGCAAACTTTTCAGGAACTCGGATAGCACCGCCTGATCTGCTTTGAAATTTGGGGGCAGTTGAAACAGCACTGGGCCCAGCTTCCCGGCAGGCTCTAATGCTTTCAGCGTGCCGAGAAAGCGTTGCAGGAATTCTTCCGCGCTCTTCAAGCGCTTGATATGGGTGAGCACCTGATGCGCCTTGATGGTGAAGCGAAAATGCTCCGGCGTTTCGGCGATCCAGTTGTGGACGGTCGTCTCTTTTACCAACTGGCGAAAGGTGTAGTTGACTTCGACGGCATTTAATTTCGATGCGTAAAAGTTTAGAAATTTCTTCTGCGCAAGTTTCTCCGGGTAGAAAGCAGGCTTCCATGTTGGATAAGCCCATCCGGAGGTGCCAACGTAGAGATGCGCCATATGGTTTGTCTGCTCACCGCTGCTGCGGCGGCGGTGAATCGCGATTCGGGATTATAACTTGTGACGATTGCCCGCGCCTGACTTCCCTTTCGTCTTCGTCTTCTTCTTCGTCTTCTCCAGGCGCGGCTGCGTTTCAGCCTGGGCGGCGATGCCGATGCCTTTGCCCGAAGGAGGACCCTTACAACATCATCAATATTCCGATCGAACGCACCATGGTGGACGGACGGTGGGTGTGGGAGAGCTGAAGGTGGAGCGCCGGGCGTCCCCGCCCGGCTCGACGGGCGAGGCGCCCGTCCCTCCACCGTACGGGGCGAGAGACGCGGCACGCCTCGTCTCTACTGGTGTCTTGACCTGCACTCGATATTTCTAGTATTATCGAACTATGGTCAGCGCTGCTGTAAAGAACAGTGAACGCGTCGCTCGCTACGCGGATATGTTTTCCGCCATGGGGACCGAGCCGCGACTGCGCATCATGCAATTGCTGCTCTCCGCGCACCCCGAGGGGCTGGTGGTCAGCGAGATTCAGGACGAGCTTGAGATTCCCGGCTCCACGCTCTCTCATCACCTCGACAAGCTCAAGAATGAAGAACTGGTGAGGGTCGAGCGCAAAGGCACGTTTCTGCGGTACACCGCCAACACCGAAGCGCTGCGCGAGATTCTGCAATTTCTCTATGCCGAGTGTTACACCCGCAACAAGGCGCTTAAGCCGAAAGACCTCGTCCAATTCTGTAAATAGGAGAAGCCATCATGCCGGATGCCAATGTCGATGTCGTCAATATCAAGGAAGTCGTAAAAGAAAAATACGGACAAGCTGCGTTACGAGTTACAAGCGGCGGCAGCAGTTGCTGCGGAGCAACAGCGGCCAGGGAATTCTGCGATCCGATCACGTCGAACCTCTACGACGAAGCGCAGGCCGGGCAGATTCCCGAAGAGGCGATGCTGGCTTCGCTGGGATGCGGCAATCCAACCGCCCTCGCGCAACTCAACGCCGGCGAAACGGTGCTTGATCTGGGTTCGGGCGGCGGCATTGACGTGCTGCTGTCCGCTAAGCGCGTGGGGCCGACTGGCAAAGCTTATGGGCTGGACATGACGGACGAGATGTTGGCGCTGGCGAATGAGAACAAGCGCAAAGCTGGAGCGGAGAACGTCGAATTCCTGAAGGGCGAGATCGAAAACATTCCGCTGCCCGCGAACACGGTCGATGTGATCATTTCCAATTGCGTGATCAATCTTTCGGCTGACAAAGACCGGGTGCTGCGCGAGGCCTTCCGCGTGCTCAAACCGGGTGGACGATTTGCGGTTTCGGACGTGGTCACTCGGGGCGAAATGGCGCCCGAGGTGCGTCAGAGTGTGCTGGCGTGGGTCGGCTGCATCGCCGGCGCTCTGGAAGAAAACGAATATCGCGGCAAGCTAGGCGCCGCCGGATTTGAGCAGATCGAGATTGAACCTACGCGAATCTATCGCGCCGCCGACGCCCGCGAGTTCCTCTCGTCCGCAGGCATTGACGTGGATGCGATCGCGGCGCAAGTGGATGAAAAGTTCATGAGCGCCTTTGTGCGCGCGGTAAAACCGAAGCGGGCGCAGGAGGCGTGCGGTAGTCCGACTTGCTGCAACTGAGGTTTGGTTTCGCCGACGCGCCGAGTGCACACGGGAGACGCGGCAAGCCGTATCTCTACGGATAGGTTGCTCGTGACCCAATCGGAGATTGGACATGGAAGTTCATTACAACGTTCTGTTTCTTTGCACGGGAAACTCGGCGCGTTCGATCATGGCCGAAGCGATTCTCAACCACAAGGGAAAGCCTGCCTTCACCGCCTACAGCGCCGGAAGTCATCCTTCGGGGACGGTGCGTCCCGAAGCGCTGAAGCAGTTGGAGATGGCTCGCATATCTGCCAGCGGTCTGCGTAGTAAGAACTGGGACGAATTCGGGCGCGCGGGCGCTCCCGAGTTGCACTTCGTCTTCACGGTTTGCGATAACGCCGCCAAGGAAACCTGCCCGCTGTGGCCGGGACAGCCCATGACCGCGCACTGGTGAGTTCCCGATCCGGCGGCCGTTCACGGAGACGCGGCGGAAATCGAGCGCGCCTTCCGCGACGCGTTTTTTATTCTCGACCGGCGAATCAGTCTTTTTCTCGCGCTGCCTCTGGCGGCGCTTGATCGGCTCGCGCTGAAAGAAGAAGTGGATCGCATCGGGCGACGATGACCATGACGACGATGAAGCCATCCCGCCGTCTCAGCTTTTTCGACCGTTATCTCACCGCGTGGATCTTCGCCGCCATGGTCATCGGTGTCGGCTTGGGATGGCAAGTCCCGGGAATCGTGCCGTTTCTGAATCGCTTCAGCATCGGTACAACGTCGATTCCGATTGCGGTGGGGCTTATCGTGATGATGTACCCGCCTTTTACCAAGGTGCGATACGAGGAACTGCACGAGGTTTTTCGCAACACACGTGTGCTGGGCCTGTCTCTCATACAGAACTGGGTGGTCGGTCCGATCCTGATGTTTGTTCTGGCCGTCGTGTTCTTGCGCGGGTACCCCGAATACATGGCTGGACTCATCATGATCGGGCTCGCTCGCTGTATTGCGATGGTCATCGTGTGGAACGAACTGGCCGGCGGCGATACCCAATATGCTGCTGGCCTGGTTGCCTTCAATTCCCTGTTCCAGGTGTTTTTCTACCCGCCATATGCGTGGCTCTTCATCACGGTTCTTCCCGCTAGACTTGGCTTCCAGGGCGCGATCGTCCACGTCTCCATCACGGAAATCGCAAAGAGTGTTTTTATTTATCTCGGCATTCCTTTTCTGGCTGGGTTCGTAACTCGCACGCTGCTGCTGCGGATTCGCGGGCGCGAGTGGTATGAGAGTAAGTTCGTTCCCCGCGTCAGCCCGCTTACCCTGATCGCTTTGCTGTTCACGATTGTGGTGATGTTCTCGCTCAAGGGCGCTTACATCGTCCGGCTCCCGCTCGATGTGCTGCGAATCGCGGTGCCGCTCCTGATCTACTTCGTGGTGATGTTCCTGGTGTCGTTTTATATGGGAAAGAAACTGGGCGCCGACTATTCAAGGACGGCCACGCTCTCGTTCACCGCGGCCTCGAACAACTTTGAACTGGCGATTGCCGTGGCCGTTTCCGTTTTCGGCATTAACTCCGGGGCGGCATTCGCTGCCGTGATCGGGCCTCTGGTCGAAGTGCCGGTGATGATTATGCTGGTGAACGTCGCGCTTTACTTTCAGCGGCGGTATTTTTCCGATGCTGCTCGTTTGACAACCTTCCCTGCCTCCACGTAACGTCGAATTTTTGGTGGTCAGTCGTGGAGGCAGGATGAAATCTCGCTTAACCTCTATACAAACAGTCGTTGTCTGTTTCGTGCTCTGCGCGCTCGCTCTCGGCCAGGATGTGGCTTCTTTCGAGAAGCGCACCACCGTGAAGAAGCTCGCCAACGGCCTCACCATCATCGTCTGCGAGCGGCCGGAAGCGCCGGTCTTTTCGTTCTTCACGCACGTGGATGCGGGCTCGGTGCAGGATCCCATGGGCAAGACTGGCCTGGCGCACATGTTCGAGCACATGGCGTTCAAGGGGACGGACACGATTGGGACGCGCGATTATGCCGGCGAAAAAGTAGCGCTGGCGAAAGTGGAAGAGGCTTATGCGGCGTACCTTGCGGAGCGCGACAAGCCGGTTGGTCGCGACGACCAGAAGCTCACGCAGCTTGAGCAGAACTGGAAGGAAGCGATGGCGGCGGCCGACAAGTTTTCGGCGGGGTACAACAACGAGTTTGGCAAGATCGTCGAAGGCGAAGGCGGCGAGGGCATGAACGCTTTCACCAACCTCGATGAAACCGGCTATCACTACTCGTTTCCGATCAACCGGCTGGAATTGTGGGCTTATCTTGAATCGGAGCGTTTTCTGCATCCGGTGATGCGGCAATTTTACAAGGAGCGCAACGTCGTAATCGAAGAACGGCGGATGCGGACGGACAGCAATCCCATTGGACGGCTGCTCGAGCAATTTACGGAAGAAGCATTCGCGGCGCATCCTTATCACCGGCCGACGATTGGGTGGATTTCGGATTTGAACTCCTTTTCGGCGACGGACGCGCAGAAGTTTTTCGATACGTACTACGTGCCTTCGAATATGGTCGTCACTGTCGTCGGAGACGTGAAGGTTGCGGAAGCGATGCCGATAGTGGAGAAATATTTCTCGCGAATTCCGGCGCGTCCCAAACCGGATACGGCAACCACCACCGAGCCTCCGCAGAATTCCGAGCGGAGCGTGGTGCTGCGCGAGCAGTCGCAGCCGCTCTATCTCGAAGGCTATCACCGCCCCGATTACCGCAGCCCGGACGACCAGATCTATGATGCGATCGCCGACCTGATGTCGAATGGACGCACTTCACGTTTGTATCGGGCGCTGGTTCGCGACAAGCAGATCGCTTCGGACTCGGCGGGATTTACCGGGCTGCCGGGAAATAAATATCCGCATCTGTTTGCGTTTTATGCGTTTCCGATCCCGGGGCATAAGCCGCAGGAGATGGCTGCGGCGATTCATGTGGAGATTGAGCGGTTGAAGAAAGAAGATATTTCGGATGAAGAATTGAAAATGATCAAGACGCGAGCGAAGGCGAATCTGATCCGGTCGCTTGGATCGAATGAGGGACTGGCGTTCGCGCTGGGGCTGAATGAGGCGCGCTATGACGACTGGCGGGAGTTATTCCGCTCGGTCGACCGGATTGAGAAAGTTACGAAGGCGGACATACGGCGGGTTGCGAACCAGACATTCGTGCCCGATAACCGGACGGTAGGAATTATTGAATTTGCGGGCGGGCCTCCGGGAACTGGCGCTGGACCGCAAGGAGGTGGCCAGTGAAGCGCGCAAATTGTTTTTCTTTTGCTCTGGTTCTGTTGATTTGCTTTTTCAGCGGCAATTTGCACCTCTGGGCGCAGACGCAGACTTGGCAGCAGATCGCAATTCCGAAGTTGCCGGCGTTTCATCCGGCGCAGCCGAAGCGGATCGAGTTGCCGAATGGCATGGTGGTGTTTCTTCAGGAAGACCACGAGTTACCCATGATTGATGGCACGGCTCGGATTCGGGGCGGCGAGCGCTCGGCTCCGGCGAACAAGATGGGGCTGACCGAGATTTATGGCGAAGTGTGGCGCACGGGCGGGACGAAGACACAGACCGGCGATCAATTGGACGACTATCTGGAGCAGCGCGCAGCGAAGGTCGAGACCGGCGCAAGCGGCGACTCGACGACGGTGAGCTGGTCGTGTCTGAAAGAAGATTTCGACGACGTGTTTCGCGTGTTCGAAGATCTGCTGAGGAATCCGGAGTTCCGCGCCGGCAAAATTGAAATTGGGCAGAAGGGGATTTACGACGGCATCTCGCGGCGCAACGACGATCCGGGGCAGATTGCGGGACGGGAAGCGGCGAAGCTGGCGTACGGCGCACAGAATCCTTATGCGCGGGTCGCGGAGTATGCGACGGTGGCGGCGATCACGCGGCAGGATCTGGTGGAGTGGCACGGAAAGCACGTTCACCCGAACAACATCATTGTTGGAGTGGTTGGCGACTTTGATTCGGCGAAGATGGAAGCTCGTCTGCGCGAAGCGTTTGCTTCGTGGCCTCGGGGTCAGGCGGCGAAGGATGCGGAGATCAAACCGGAGCCCGCGAAACCGGGATATTACCAGGTCGATAAGACCGACGTGAATCAAAGCAACATTCAAATGGTGGCACTGGGCATTACGCGCAAGAACCCCGATTACTTCGCGATCTCGGTGTTCAATGAGGCGTTCGGCGGAGGATTTTCGTCGCGTTTATTTGGCGACATTCGAACCACGAAAGGACTCGCGTACGCAGTCGGCGGTGGAGTGAGCGCGGGCTGGGATCATCCGGGGATGCTGCGGCTGATGATGAGCACGAAGAGCAAGACCACGATCGAATCCATTGAGGCGCTGGATGAGGAGATTGCCGACCTCGGGAAGCGTCCTATTAATGATGAGGAGATCAAACGCGCCAAGGACGCGATTCTGAATTCTTTTGTCTTCCGTTTCGATTCGCCGGGGAAAGTTTTGCAGGAAAAAATGGCGTATGAGTTTTACGGCTATCCGCTGGATTTTCTGGAGAACTTTCAGAGAGAGATTGAGAAAGTCACGAAAGAAGACGTGGCGCGGGTGGCGGCGAAGTACATCCATCGCGAGCAGATGGCGGTGCTGGTGGTGGGCAACGTGAGCGAATTCGACAAGCCTTTGTCGTCGCTGGGGACGGTTAACCAACTGGATATCGCGATTCCGGCGGCGCCGCCGGGGCTGCTTCCGGAACCGGGCGAGCATCCGTAAGGGCGCAAGTTCGCGCGCCGCAGTGAGACGCGGCAAGCGGCGTCTCTACGGTTGCTGTGGTTTCTTATCCTGATTAGGCTTGGGGTGTCCGGGTGGCAGGGCACCGGTTGCGCCGTGCGGACTGGCTGTACCCATCTTCATCATTGGCGAGATCGGCATGTTGGAGTGGGAACCGGCGCCCGCGCCCATGGGGAATGTGCCTGGGGCATAGCAGGTCACTCGGCCGCTTGGCGCAACGCGAAGTTCCGCAGGACAATCCGCACTCACAAGGCCGGCACCACCCGCCTGTGACTGCACCGCATACAGCTTCCCCTGAGCATTGCCGGCGACCGCAACATTCATGCCTGGCATTTCGTACTCCACATAAAAAGGAGTGTTGGCTTTGGAGGCGTCCACGGCGCACTTACTGGCGGCGTCCAACTCAGTTCTAACCTGCGACTTGAAAAAGCCGCAGTTGGTTGCGGCGCGGCCGGCGAGTTCCTGGAGTTTTTTCTGGACTGGATCGTCGGGCGAACTGGCGGCGCTAGCGGGGTTGGCCGAAGCGGTGGAAGACTTGGCCTTGCCGCAGCCGGTCAGGAGGCAGGCAGCCATGAGGAATAAGGGAAGGGCTTTGCGCATGGTGCATCCTATTTTATTCGACGGAGAGCCCGATGAGTGTGCTTTTGGCAGCGGCCGGCGTACTCGGCGTCTTGGCGGTGAGCTACCCAGGCATGAGCTCGCGATACATCTGGTGAAAGGCGTGGACGCCTTTTTCCTGTTTCACGCTGTAGCGGCCGCTGTGGTAGCTGCGGGAATGGAGATTTTTCTGAACGATCTCGCAGATGCCGACGTCTTCGATCTGAATCTGGTCGCTGAAAGCTACAGCTTTGCGGGCGGCTTCGCTGCCCAGATCTTTCTCGGGCAAATACCATTCAAAAATTGCCATCGTGCGCTCGGGCCCGAGGGGCAGGATGATGTTGAGCGAGACGTTATCGGGATAGCAGTTGAGCATCCAGTTGGGAAAGACCCAGAAATAATCGGCGGTGAGGTCAGGGCCCGATTGCTGGTACCGGCGCGGGGCGGCGTCTCCGGACTGAGGGCCGCGGATCGGGGTCCACTGGCGAACGTACTGGGGATAAGGCTCGACGGTGTAGGCGTTGTAGTCGATTTCGCGATTGAGCGCAGGGTGGACGCTCGGCACGTGGTAGCCCTCGAGATAGTTGTCGATGTAGGTCTTCCAGTTGCAGTTCATTTCGTAGGTGCGGCGTTCGGAAAACTTCATGCTGCTGAAATCGAACTTCTCGGCATGGGCGGGCAATTCGCCCAGACACTCGCGCAGCGGACGGGCCTCGGGATCGAGATTGACGAAGATGAGGTTGAACCATTCCTCGAGGCGAACCGGGGCGAGACCGAAGTCTTTGGGATCGAAATGCTCCACGCCATCGAATTCGGGGGTAACCAGGAGCGCGCCGTCGAGGCGGTAGGTCCAGCCGTGATAGCCGCAGCGGAAGAGCTTGCGGTTTCCGCAGCCGGAGGCGGGGTTGCCGGCGCGATGGCGGCAGACGTTATGAAAGCATCGCAGGACACCGTCGTCGCCGCGGGCGATGAGGAGCGGCTCTCCGATGAGGTCGAAGGTAAAGTAGTCGCCGGGGCTGGCGGCCTGATGCACATGACCGACAACCTGCCAGGAGGAGGCGAAGAGCCTGGTTTTTTCGTACTCAAAAGTTTCCGGGGTGAAATAGAGAGATGCGGGCAGAGTGGAAGCGCGAGCGATGTCGCGGTCGGTGTTCAATTGAAGGTTCGGCATGGGCGCTCCTGCGAGGGCTATTCTACCGCCGAGACGCGGAGGACGCCGAGAAGAAACGAGGAAAAGCAGGAGCTTGCATCCCGCGGATCATCGAGTAACAACGAGGGAATCAAAACGTTGTATTTTTGAGAACGCCGCGAGAATAAGAAAAACAGGATGGGCGGCCCAGCACCGATCGAGCACGTAAGCGTCTGCCGCTTTTCCTTGCTTTGTCTCGGCGCACTCGGCGTCTCGGCGGTGCAGGTTTCTTCCGGTTATGCCGGCGGAGAGACGCAAGAAAAGCAGAGGGGGGCGTTCCCAGAATGGGAGTTGCGGCGTGGGACGGGCGGTTTGGCGGAGGGATGGAGACGATGGGCGACTGGCAAAATTTGTCAATCTGGGTCTCTGAAAGTGTCATACTGGGAGGATGAAGGATGACTGAGGAGGTGACGATCCCGCAGAAAATCGCTGAAAACACTGAATTTTCGTCCAGAAGAACATATGACTTCCGTCACTTGGGTCTCTGGCCCTCAGAGTGCGATAGTACATGCGAGTTGGTCATCCAACCAAGACAGTCAAATGGAGACGAGGATAATTTAAATGAGGAAACAGAAGGGCTTCTCACTGATCGAACTGCTGATTGTGGTCGCGATCATCCTGATCATCGCCGCGATTGCTATCCCGAACCTGCTGCGCGCACGTATTGCGGCCAATGAGTCGGCTGCGGCCAGCGGGATTCGCACCATTAACACAGCGGAAGTATCGTACAACTCCGCTTACACGGCGGTGGGCTATTCAGCCGCTCTTCCGTCGTTGGGCCCGGGCGGCATTGCCGCCGCATGTCCGGCCCCGCCAATCGCAGCAAAGTCTTGTCTGATTGACGGCGTGCTCGCTGCAGGCGTTAAGGGCGGTTACACTTACGGGTATACGCCAACTGTCGGCGGCACCGTGAACACGGGGTACGCAGTCGCGGCGAAGCCCACGACCGCTAACTCGACCGGCGTTCGCTCCTTCTGCTCCTTTGAGGATGCGGTAGTCCGCGTTGACCCGACCGGTGCGCTAGCCGCTACTTGCCCGGTCACAACCGTCCCGATCTAAGAAACGGCATTGGCGAGGTACCTGGGGGAGGGTCCAAGCCAAGGGGGCATCGGAGCAATCCGATGCTCCTTATTTTTTTGGGGCGAGATTTTCTTTTGGGACAACCGCAAAGTATCGAACTACGGCTTGGGGGGTGACACTTTCTGTCAAGGCGGGGCGCAGGCTCGGATGTGAGTCGCCTTATCATTTTCCAGGTGCAATGAACTTCTGTGTTAGCAATGGCATAGGGGATCGCCCCACGGGCCAAAGATGCCTTTCGGAACGGCCCTGCGCATGCACATGGAAAAGGGATGGAGCCTGTTGTTAGCAGGAGCTACACCGTGGGAAACGCTATGCGGAAGCAGAATGGATTTTCGTTAATCGAGCTGCTGATCGTGGTGGCAATCATACTGTTGATTGCGGCGATCGCGATCCCGAACCTGCTGCGTGCCAGGATGGCAGCCAACGAGTCATCCGCCGCCGCGGGGATACGGAGCATTACGTCGGCTGAAATTGCATACTTCAGCGGTTTCCCGGCCGTCGGATATGCAGTGCAACTGCAGGATCTCGGGCGAACTTCCCCGTGCATACCGGCGCAGACCCACGCTTGCCTGCTGGATGACAGCATGGCGAATGCCATCCCGGGAAGCGCGGGGCACAGTGGCTATCAGTTCCTCGCCACCGGAATCAACTCTGGGAGCGCGATTAACAGTGATTTTGTGGCCGGAACGACACCGGTGACCGCAAGCAGTACAGGATCCCGCGACTTTTGCACGATCACGGATGGAGCGTTGCGCAGCCAACCTTCGGCAGGTGGAGTTCCCCCAAACACGCTCGCGCCTTGTCTGGCCTATCCGCTCGCGCAGTAGAAAAAGTTTGGCGCGTACCTGGGGGAGGGTACCAACCGGAGAGAGCCTGGAAGAAATTCCGGGCTCTTAATCTTTTGGCTGCGAGAACGGATTTGTAGCAGCCTGTGGTGAAAGTGAGTTTTCGATGCCCAGCCGCTAAAGAAGCGTCTGATTTCAAGAAGTGTCGGCATCGCTAAACAACTAAAGCGATGCCCTAATACGAACCCATTCTCACCACGGGCTGCCAGCCATCGCCTCGGAAAACCAACCCCATAGTTACCTCCGATATGCGGGTTGCGTCGCTACCAGTTCCTGGACGTCACGCGTTTGCTTATAATTATTTAACGCTGAAGAATTAAGACACGTCCATGATTGCCATTGAAACCATCCATCTAGAAAAAACTTACGCGGTGGGTTTTTGGCGGAAGAAGCCGCGCGTGGCGCTGCGGCCGCTGAACCTGACGGTCGAGGAAGGCGAGGTCTTTGGCTTTCTGGGGCCGAACGGCGCCGGCAAGACGACCACGCTGAAGCTGCTGATGGGGTTGGTCAGCCCGACTGGGGGGACGGCTCGCATCCTGGGCAAAAACATCTACGAAGCGGAGGTCAAGGCGCAGATCGGCTTTCTGCCGGAGCAGCCCTATTTCTACGACTACCTGACTGCGAAGGAGCTGCTGGAGTACTACGCTCAGCTTTCCGGGATGCAGCCAAAGGAGCGCAGCCAGAAGATTGATGCCATGCTGGAGCGGGTTGGCCTGAAAGACGCAGCGCGGTTGCAGCTGCGGAAGTTCTCCAAGGGCATGCTGCAAAGGGTGGGTTTGGCGCAAGCCATTCTGCACGACCCAAAAGTGGTTTTTCTGGATGAGCCCATGTCGGGACTGGATCCAATGGGCCGGCGCGAAGTGCGCGACTTGATTGAAGAACTGAAGCAGCAAGGCAAGACCGTGTTTTTCTCGACCCATATTCTTTCAGACGCCGAGGCGTTATGCGACCGGGTGGCGGTGATCCACCAGGGAGAACTGCGAGGAGTGGGGCGCGTGGCCGAACTGACCTCGTCGGTGGCAGGCAAGGTAGAGTTGATTTGGAATGGAAGCGCGGTTCCGGCTGGGTTCAGTGCACTGGGAGCGGAGTGTTACACGAGCGGGGAGAGGGCGCGCGCGGTGGTGGCAGATGTACAGCAAGAGGCGGCGCTGGAAATCCTGAGGCGGGAGCGGCTGCGGCTGATCTCGCTGACGCCGGTGCGCTCCTCGCTGGAAGAGTATTACCTGCAGAAAGTGAATTCGGCGGTCAAGCCGGCGGGGGTGGCGCAATGAGCCGAGTCGTGTACATCGCCGCTAACACCTTCCGCGAAGCGGTACGCGATCGTGTTCTTTACAACCTGATCGCCTTCGCCGTGCTGCTCTCGGGAGCCGCGATCCTGGTGGGGCAGATCTCGATCGACATCGAGCGCTTGGTAGTGGTGAACCTGGGGCTGACGGCAGTGTCGCTGTTTGGAGTGGTGATCGCGATTTTTATCGGGATTGGCCTGGTCTCGAAGGAGATGGAGAAGCGCACGCTATACACGGTGCTGTCGCGTCCGGTGCGGCGCTGGGAATTCATCGTCGGCAAGTTTTTCGGGCTCGCCGGGACGCTGTTGGTAAACACATTTTTCATGGCCGTTGGGGTGTTTGCGGCGCTGCTGTATGTGTCGCACAAGTTCCAGTCCTCCGATGCGTGGATTTTGGTAGCGTTGTTCTTCATCGTGCTGCAATTGCTGATTCTATGCTCGCTGGCGTTGCTGTTCTCGTCGTTCTCATCCCCGCTGCTGTCGGCCGTGTTTGCCTTCTCACTGTTTGTGATCGGCAGCTTCGCCGAGGATCTGCGGCTGTTTGCCAGGATGACGCGGGGTCTGACGCACGGGTTGGCGGCGACGGCGGCGTATCTGGTGCCGAACTTCTCGGCGCTGAATGTGATCGGGCAGGTGGCGCACGAACAACCCATCTCCTGGCATCTGATCGCCTGCAATACGGCCTATGCGCTGGCGTATTCGACGATGGCGATCTGCGGCGCGGTGCTGATTTTCGAGCGCAGAAACCTGAAATGAGCGGCTCGCGCAAAGTTACGGCGGCTGCGAGCGTGCTGCTGCTGCTTTCGCTGGCTGGTTCCGTCCTTCTTTTGCGGCGGCTCGATCAAGCGCGCACCACCGCTACGCCGGAAGAAGTTTTGTATCTGAATTCGCCGAAGTGGGTGAAGCGCCTGAGCCTGGGCTATGACGGGTTGCTGGCCGACATCTACTGGACACGCGCGGTGCAGTATTTCGGCGGCAGGCATGTGGTGGGGGCGAAGGATTACAGGCTGCTGTACCCGCTCCTGGAAATCACCACGGCGCTTGATCCAAAGCTGATCGTGGCGTACCAGTTTGGTGCAAACTTCGTGGCGCCGAATCCGCCGGAGGGCGCAGGCATGCCCGACAAGGCGGTCGCCCTGGTGGAGTATGGCATCCGGAACAATCCTGATAACTGGAAGTTGTATTACGAGCTGGGCTTTATCTACTACTACATGAAACCAACGGATTATGGGAAGGCGGCCGAGGCCTTCGAGCGCGGCACCAAAGTGCCGAATGCGCATCCGTTCCTGCGAGTTCTGGCAGCGCAGATGGCGCAGCATGCGGGCGAGATCGAGACGTCGCGCATGCTGTGGCAGGCTGCCTACGCCACCACGCAGGAAGAACTGCTGCGGAAAAACGCAGTTGCGCACCTGCGTGCCTTGAAGGTGGATGAGGACATCACGGGACTTGAGACGATGGTCGCTCGGTACCGGGAACAGACGGGGGTGCTGCCGTCGAACTTCAATGTATTGATCGGCGAGGGCATGCTGCTCGGGGTGCCGGTGGACCCAGATGGAAAACCATACAAGCTGATGCCGGATGGCCGCATCGAGTTGCGCAGCCCGGAGGATTTCTCGTTCGTGGTGAAGGGGCTGCCGCCCGGATACGTACCGGGGCCGCCAAAGTTCCACTAAGAGTCCACCCAGGGACTGCGTCGGATCTCGAACCGCCCAATTGCGATTTGAGCCGGTAAATGAGTGCGCCCGGATCGATTCCATGCAGACGAGTTTGTTAACATGCAGGCGTGTCCTCAAGTTTTCCCCAAGAATTCTGGAGAGCGTTACACGGGTGGTGGCGCGAGCAGGCGAGGGAGAAGGGCGCTCGGAGTACGACTTCCCTATTAGTGCGGAATCTGTGGAACTTTGTGAGCGAGTCGATGCCCGAGCGCCGGCGGCAGCGCTACGGGGACATGGAGTACGACTGGGAGAATCGCGTGAACACGACGAGCGGCACGGTGGGCTGGCGGACGCGGCTGCTGGGATTATTTCATTCTCCGTATCAGCCGACCGAGCCGGCTCTGTTTCGGGAGATGATGGCGAGCCTGGCCCTGGAGTTCGATCAATTCACGTTCGTCGATCTCGGTTCCGGCAAGGGACGGACGCTGCTGATGGCGTCGGAGTATCCGTTTCGGAGAATTGTGGGAGTGGAGTTGATCGAGGAGCTGCATCGCACGGCGGAGGAAAATATACGCGGATACCAGTCCGCGACGCAGCAGTGCAAACGGATCGAAGCGGTCTGCATGGACGCGCGCGAGTTTGAATTCCCGACAGAGCCGCTGGTGCTGTACCTTTTTAACCCGCTGCCGGAGCGCGCACTATCCGAAGTTCTGCGGCGGCTGGAGAAGACGCTGGCACAAGCCCCGCGCGCGGCGTGGGTGGTCTATCACAATCCTTTGCTGGAAACGGCTCTCGGCGCATCGGGTTATTTGGAAAAAGCAGGTGGGACGGCGCAGTATTCGGTGTACAGGACGACGGGGCAGCCTAGAGCCACGACCGGGTGATTGCTCCTGCTGTCGATCCAAGTTTGCTGGGAGAGCCGGGCGTCCCCGCCCGGCTGGACGGGCGAGACGCCCGTCCCTCCACCGTATGAATCATCACGCGGTCGCGGTTACGGGCAACACCGCCATGGATAGCAACGGGCGAATTCAAGCTTGGCGCATCATAGAACTTGAAAGTCTGCCATGCCTGCCAGTGGTACTCATGCAATATGCGGAAAGCTACGGAACATTCATCTGTAATTCACCGCGGGCCAGAACGAGCCGCAGTAGAATCGGAAAAGGGGGAACCCACGTTGCATAGCCACCTCCATTCTTGTTTGCTGTTAGTAGCGATAGCCATCCCGGTGCAAGCCGAGGATATCCATCAGCTCGCCCGGGCGGTGGATAAGCACTACAACCACCTGCGCTCTCTGCAATCGAGCTTCACCGAAATCTACCGGGGCGAGGGCGCTGAGCGAGTGGAATCGGGCACGTTGTGGTTGAAAAAGCCGCGCAAGATGAGATGGGAATACCGTTCTCCGAAAGAGAAGCTGTTTATCAGCGACGGCGAGGCGGTGTGGTTCTACTTGCCGGCGGAACGGCAACTGCGAAAGACGTCACTCCGGAAGCTGGACGACTTGCGGTCACCACTGGCATTTTTGCTTGGTAAGACTAAGTTGGAGAACGAGTTACGAGGACTTTCCAAGGTAGTGGATCAATCCCCTCTGGGCGCAGGTAACATCCTGTTGCGAGGGGTTCCGCAGGCGATGGGGGGCCAAACGAGCGAGGTGCAGCTGGAGATCACGCCCTCCGATCAGATTGTCCGAATCGTGTTAATGGAGACGGACGGGGGGACGACGGAGTTTCGCTTTGCGGGCTGGAAAGAGAATCTGGAGTTGAACGACAGCCTGTTTCAGTTCACGCCACCGCCTGGGGTGGAGGTGGTGGAAGGAGAATTGGGACGGTAGTGTGGCTCGATGGCCAGCCCCTCAAGGGGCAGCTTTCGCAAAGCGCTTTCGGCATCGCTGAAGCGATGCCCTGATACGAAGCATGTCCACGGCTAGACGGGCGAGGACGCCCGTCGCTCCACTAATATGCGGCGGTTACTTGCGTACCAAACGGATAGACATGTTGCGGTAAGCGCTTTGTAGACAGAATGTTACACTTGGGCTTAGACGCTGGACAGCAGCCGCTCAACAGCAGAAGCTGGGATCAAGAAGATAGCGAATGGCACAATTCCTGGTTAAAGTCGCCAACGAACAGGGCCATCTGCGGCAGCAGGTGGAGAACGGGTATTCGGAAGCGGAGGTTCACGACCGGTTCACGCAGCAGGGGTACCTGGTGTACTGGGTCAAGCCTCGGACCATACTCAGCACCGGCGGAGGCCAGTTCGGGCACCGAGGCAAGCTGCGGCAGACTACGTTTCTGATCTTCAATCAGCAGTTTCTCACACTGATTAAGGCGGGATTGCCAATCCTGACGGCTCTGGATCTTTTGATCAAACGGCAGCGGGACAAAACTCTGCTGCAGTTGCTCGGAAATGTACGCGAGCGCGTAAGAGGCGGCGAGTTGTTGTCGGATGCGTTTGCCGCCCAGCAGGTGTTTCCTAAGATGTATACGACCACGCTGATGGCTGGGGAGAAGAGCGGCAGCATGGAAGAGGTGCTCGGCCGCTACATCGCGTATCAGCGGATGGTGCAGACTTTCCGTAAAAAGCTTCTGGTGTCCCTGGTGTATCCGGCGCTGCTGGTTTCGGTGGTAACGGTGATGGTGGTTTTTCTGGTCACCTACGTGGTGCCGAAGTTTGCCGATCTGTTCAACAATCTGGGAGCGCAACTACCCGCGATCACAGTGTTCATGTTGACGGTCGGTTTGAACGCACAGAAGTACGGATGGGTGGTGCTGCTGGTTGGGGCCGCAGGAGTTTTTCTATTGTGGCGGTGGAAGCAGAGCGATCGCGGGGCGGAGCGCATTGACCGGTTTCTGTTGTCGCTGCCGCTGATCGGGGAAATTCGGCTGAAGTACCAGGTGGCGAATTTCTCGCGGATCCTGGCAACGCTGCTGCAGGGCGGACTGCCTTTGGTGCCGGCGATGGAAACGGCCGGCGAATCGATGAGCAGCCGGCAGATGCTGAATGGAATCACGGCTGCGGCAGAGCGGGTGAAAGAAGGACAGAGCCTGGCGCATAGCCTGGAGACACAGAAGTTGTTTCCCGATCTTGCGGTGGAAATGCTGGAAGTCGGCGAATCGACAGGGGCGCTCCCGGCGATGCTGAGCTCGGTGGCAGAGTTTTACGAAGAGGACGTGCAGACGGCTCTGAGCGCAGCCATGGCGCTGATTGAACCAATGATCCTGATCGTCATGGCGATTTTTGTTGGCGGGATTCTGATCTCGCTGTATATGCCGATGTTTACCTTGGGAGCGGGCTTGCACTAGGGCAGGCGGTAGAGGCGGGGCTTGCCTCGTTTCCGTCGCGAAACCAGACGCGGCAAGCCGCGTCTCTGCAAAAAGTATTGAATGAAGAGGCTGTAAACTGGAATGGGTATGGCGGACAAGAAAACAGCACTGGCAGGTGGCGGGAATGGCGGGAAGCTGGTGCCGGAACCGGCGGCAGTTCCGGATGAACTGGAACGGGCGCGGGATATTGCACGGCGCTACCGCTGCGAATTCATCGATCTGAGCGACTTCCAGTTGCATCACGATCTGTTCGAGAAGATCCCGGTGCATTTGATGTTCCGTTATAACTTCGTACCCCTGGACGAGACGGCGGACGGGCGGTTGGCGATAGCGATTGCGGATCCCAGCCAGTTGATGATGATCGACGAGATCAGCCTGCTGCTGGGCAAGCGGATCGTCACCAAAGTTTCGACACTGAAGCAAATCTCCGACATTCTGAAGAAGACCGAACAGTCCAAGCGGGTGCTGGAAGACGCGAGCGAGGGATTCACGCTGGATGTGATCCGCGAGGACGATGCGGGGAACGACGAGACCATTTCGATCGACAAGTTGACGGCGACGGCAGGCAGCGACATGAGCCCCATCATCCGTCTGGTCGACACCACGATTTTCACGGCGTTGCAGCGGCGGGCGAGCGACATACACATTGAGACGCGCGACGACTCGGTGGTCATCAAGTTTCGAATTGACGGCGTGCTCACCAACGCCATGCCGCCCATCGGCAAAGAGCACCACTCGACCATCATTTCGCGCATCAAGGTCATGAGCGAGCTCGATATTTCCGAGCGGCGGGTACCGCAGGACGGCCGTTTCCGCGTGAAGTACAACGGACGTGCCATCGACTTCCGCGTTTCGATCATGCCGTCCATTCACGGTGAAGATGCCGTGCTTCGGGTGCTCGACAAGGAGTCGATGAGCGAGAAGTTTAAGAAGCTCACGCTGGAAGTGGTGGGGTTCGACGAAGACGACCTGCGCCGCTTCCGCCGCTACATCAAGGAACCGTACGGCATGGTGCTGGTCACCGGGCCGACGGGCAGCGGGAAGACAACGACGCTCTACGCCGCAATCAACGAGATCAAGACCGACGAAGACAAGATCATCACCATTGAAGATCCGGTGGAGTATCAACTGCGCGGCATCACCCAGATTCCGGTGAATGAGAAGAAGGGATTGACCTTCGCCCGCGGTCTGCGGTCCATTTTGCGTCACGACCCGGACAAGATCATGGTGGGCGAAATACGGGACAACGAAACGGCGCAGATCGCCATTCAATCGGCGCTGACGGGCCACCTCGTGTTCACAACCGTCCACGCGAATAACGTGGTGGACGTGCTGGGGCGCTTCCTGAACATGGGTGTCGAGCCTTACAACTTCGTGTCGGCGCTGAACTGTATTCTGGCGCAGCGGCTGGTGAGAATCATCTGCGACTCCTGCCGAACCGCTGTGCACTATCCAAATGACGTGCTGGAGGCCAGCGGACTGGACCCGGCACAGTGGTCGCAGGTTCCCTTGTATGAGGGGCAGGGTTGCATCGAGTGCGCGGGGACGGGATTCCGTGGCCGGACGGCGATTCATGAACTTCTGGATTTGACCGACCGTATCCGCGAGATGATTCTGGAGCGGAGGCCGACATCGGAGATCCGGAAAGCTGCCCGCGAAGACGGCATGCGCTTCCTGCGCGAATCGGCGCTGGATAAGGTGCGCGGCGGATTTACCACGCTGAAAGAGATCAATAAGGTCACTTTTATCGAGACCATGCGCTGAGGCTGGTTACCAGAGGCAGGGGCGGCAGCGCACTAAGAGCATCCGCCGAGGTAACTGTTCTCGCCATGAAGGTACGAGATATCATCAGATTGGGGCTATGACTTCCACCTCCAAACACGATCGCCGTCCAACGCTCGCCTGCGAAATCGCGGCGGACCGCGTTCTGGCGGGCCGGGCAGCCGATGCCGGGCGCATGGTGGAATTGGCATCGGCGCGGGAACTGGCGCCGGGCGCGGTTGTACCGGATTTGATGGAAGTGAATCTGCGGGACGGCACGGCGATAAGGCAGGCGATTGAAAGCGCGCTGGGCAGCGTGGCAGCACGCTCCCGTGACGTAATCGCGATTCTGCCCGACACCTCGGTGCGCGTGGTGTTGCTGGATTTCGAAACGCTGCCCACGAAGCGGGACGAAGCCGAAGCGGTGGTGCGCTTCCGCCTGAAGAAATCGCTGCCTTTTGATCCCGCGGATGCCCGGATCTCGTATCACGCGCAGTCCAGCGGCAAAGGTGTGCGGGCGGTGGCGGTGGTGGTGCTGAACACGGTTCTTGCGGAATATGAGTCGGCGTTTCGCGACGCGGGCTACAACCCGGGTGTGGTGATGCCGTCGATGCTGGCGGCGCTTGGAGCGGCAGACGCGGAACGGCCAACCCTGGTGGTCAAGGTGGACGCGCACACAATCAGCATTGCGATTCTGGATCAGGAGCAACTGCTGCTGTTCCGGACGCTGGAAAATGTGCGGGGTGTGAGCATCACCGGCGATCAACTGGCGGAGGAAGTGTATCCCTCCGTGGTGTTTTTCCAGGACACGTACAAACTGAACATTGAGCGCGTGTATGTGGCGGGCCTGCCGGAAGCGGGTGGTGCGGCGCCGGCGCTGAAGAACCAGTCCGGTGCGCAAGTTGAGGAACTGATAGCGACGTCGCAGATCGGGTCCACGACGGGGGCGGTTCCTCGGTGGCGCATGGCGGGAGTGGTGGGAGCACTGATTTCATAAGTCGCGCTTGGCTTGTAGTTTTCAGCTAAAGGGTAAGACCTGCTAGCGGTTTGGTTTTTTGTCATTTTATAATTATGCGTCTCGATATCAATCTCGCGACCCGGCCGTATGAAGATGCCCGTGAATTTTGGGCACGGTGGGGGTTGGGAGTGGGACTGCTGGGCGTGTTGACGCTGGTTCTGCTGGGCTTTGCGGTGCGCGGCTGGACCAACGCTGGAAGAGATCGGCATAACATCGGGCAACTGCAGGAACAGATCGCGGAACGTGACACCGAACGGGCACAGGCGCAGGCGTTCCTGGACATGGTCGCCAACCACAGCACGCGGGACCAGTCGCAGTTCGTGAATGGACTGATTCAACGCAAGGCATTTTCGTGGACGCGGGTGTTCGAAGATCTGGAGCGCGTCATTCCCCCGAACCTGCATGTGGTGTCGCTGCGGCCGGAATTGAATGAGCAGAATGAGATGCAACTGGACATGAAAGTGGCGTGCGACACGCGCGCAGCCGCGGTGGAATTGGTGCATCGCATGGAAGGCTCCAAGCATTTTCAGGGAGCGCAACTGGTGGGGGAGGTGTCCGGGGAGACGGGAACGGGCGTAGCCGCGTCGGTGGTGGCGATTTATGTTCCTGACTCGACGGACAGGAGCGAAAAGTAATGCCGGACTTCGCGAATTCACGGCGCAAGTTGAAGATTGCGATTGGAGCCATGCTGGCAGCCGATGTGGTGGCGGTGGCAGTTTTGTTCTCGCCGCTGGTGGGTTCCGCGGATTCGCGGCAACTGCAATTGGTCCAACTACGGGCTGAAGTGCAAAGGAAGACGCGCGAAGTGCAACCGCTGCGCGGGATGGACAAGAAGATCGTGCTGGCGAAAGATCAGATCAGCGGGTTTTACAAGGACCGTTTTGCCGCCAGGGATTCCGATCTCGCCAATGAACTGGGAAAAATTGCAGCGCAGAATGGGATCCGGATTCAGCAGGCAAAATACAAGAAAGAGGATGCGGAAAGCTCCGGGGTAACTCCGATGGAAATCGAGGGAAGTTTTTCCGGAGACTACCTGCAACTGGTGAGGTTCATCAATACGCTGGAACGGTCGAAGCTGTTTTTTGCGGTGGACAGCGTGGACCTGGCGGGCGAAAGCACGGGACCGGTCAAGCTGGAAATCACGATGCATAGTTATCTGCGGTCGGGTGCCTGAGTGAAACTGGGAATCGAAAATCGGAAGCAAATCATCTGGCTGGCGGTGTTGGGAGCGATCGCACTGGTGATGCTGGGCCGCGAATTCTGGCCCTCGTCGCCGGCAGCGCCGCTAGCGGGGCAGCCGACTGCGACTGCAGCCCGGCCTGGCGTGCGGCGCACGGCTTCAGGGAAAGTAATACCTGTGGTTGAGCTGCGGCTGGATCCTACGCTTGACCTGAACCTGCTCAGCCAAAGCGAGGAAATCAAGTACGCGGGCAATGGAAGAAATATTTTTGTTGCGGGATCGATGCCCATCGAAAAGCCCAAAGGAAACGGCACGGACACACAGGCTGCGGGCATTCAGCTACCTCCGCAACCTGCACCACCGCCGCCGATTACGCTCAAGTTTTTTGGTTTTGCCAGCCGGCCCGGGGAAGCGAAGAAGGTGTTTTTGTCGCAAGGGGAAGATGTATTTATCGCCGCGGAGGGCGACATCGTCGACCGGCGTTATCGCGTATTGCACATCTCGCCGACAGCCGTAGATGTGGAAGATGTACTCAACAACAACCGGCAAAGCCTGCCATTAACGCAGGGATGAAGTTGGATTTTGTAATTGTGCAATCTGTAATTTGATAATTTGAAGGCGAGTTATGCGGCGAGGTTTGAAATTCCGAAATTACAAAATCGGACAATTGGACAATTGCCAGCGGGGCTACATGCTGATCACGCTGATGCTGGCCCTGGCGTTGATCACGATTGGGCTGCTCACCGTGCTGCCCGAGATTGGCCAGCAGGTCCGCCGCGACCGGGAAGAGGAGATGCGACATCGGGGCACGGCGTACATGCGCGCGATTCAACACTTCTACAAGAAGTTTGGACGCTATCCCATGCGCATCGAAGACCTGGAGAATACCAACAACCTTCGTTTTCTTCGCAAGCGCTATAAAGATCCAATCAACCGTGACCCAGCCACCGGCAAGGAGAAGGACTTCAAGCTCCTGCATCAGACCGACATCAGCTTAAACAATGGACCAGTATTGGGCCCAACGCCTGGGCAGAGTGTGCCCGGGGGACAAGGCGGACTTGGGAACGCGAGTGCGCTAGTGGGCGCGCTTCAACAGGCAGGCGCTACGGGTGCGCAGACTGCGGCGATTGGCGATTCCGGCAACCAGCCGGACGCGGAAGGCAACTCGAATTCGGCTGAATCGTCGCCTTCTAATTCCGTTGCAAGTGCCAATACCACATCTGGCTTCAACGGTCCGGTATTCGGCGGAGGGCCGATCCTTGGGGTTGCCAGCACGAGCAAGGCGAAGACCATTCGCGTGTTCTACAATAAAAGCCATTACAACGACTGGCTCTTCATTTACGTGCCGCAGGCCGACCGCGGCGGTCTGCTGACCGGGCCGGTGAACCCTGGAATACCCACTGGAAACTTAAATGGCGGGGGCATCAATCCGGGGCAAGCTGGCGGTCCGAACGTCGGCCAGCATCAAAACGTTCCGACGCAAACTCCGCAAAACCCCGGGCAGACCGCACCCGAAGAGTAGATTCGACATTCCCAGCAATATCCCAGCAACAGAAAAGCCCCGCATCGGAAGCGGGGCTTGACGGGAAACAATAAACACATAAACCCTAAAACTAGACGTTGAACGAGGAGCCGCAGCCGCATGTGCTCTTCACGTTCGGGTTTTCAAACTTAAACCCAGCACCTTCCAGGGTCTCGACGTAATCGACATGGGCTCCGCCAAGGTACATCAGGGAAGTGGCATCCACGTAAACCTTGAGACCGTCAAAGTTGAAAACCTTGTCCATCATTCCGGCACCGTTCTCGAAGGCCATGGAATATTGGAAGCCGGAGCAACCGCCGCCGACCACGGACAACCGTAATCCCGTCGGGACCGGCGTCTGCGAGGCCATGATCTCTTTGACCTTGGCAATCGCGGGGGGCGTCAGAACTGGTGCGGCGGTTTGGGGCTGAACTTCGGGTGCGGTGGTGGTCGCCATCTGTTTATCTCCTTGTGCTTTTCTATTATAACAGAAGGTTGCACCCCACTCGGCAAGGCTTTTCAGGAGCAGGTACTTCTTCCCGTACCTGGCATTTAGAAGCTGCTGGAAGATAAGAAGTCGCGGCTCCTCTTGCCAACGGGTCTATAATCGTGCGCAGTAGGGGCCCGTACCCGAACGCCAGCGGATGGCAGGACAAGTTTTCGCTGGGGCCTAAGACGGCAGCGTCGGGGATTGGCTCGATCTAAGCTCCGAGGTGGCGTATGTCTCCTACTATGTATGGGCTGTCTGTCGCGTGGGGTATTCTGACGGGGATCCTCATTATCCTCCTGATCTATCGCAGCACACTCACTATGCACGAGGACGATTCAATCGACCTCCATGAAACCGAATCCCAGATGCATAAGGACCAAATGCAAGTTCTGGTCAAGATGAGAAGGATCACACCGATCGTCAAGGTGCTCGGCGCCTTGTCGGGGGTGATGATACTGGTCATCGCGGGATTGTTCATCTATCAGGGGCTGAACGGCGCTACCACGCTGCAGTAACCGGGAAGCTCGCGGATTCGTGGGAATCCTAGCCCACCCCGGCTCGGGGAGAACTCGCAAGAGCGGCGGCGGAGTGTCGCTGCTCGCAGGCGAGGCATTCTCCCATGCGGAAAAGTCCGTAACCCAAACATGAGCGCGCAACACTCCATTGCGATTGTCGGAGGTGGACCAGCGGGCGCTCTGGCAGGTGCGTTGCTGGCGGCGGGTGGACGCGAAGTTCTTCTATTTGACGAGAAGCTTGCGTGGGAAAAGCCGTGCGGCGGCGGCCTGACGCACAAAGCTTTGCGGCAGTATCCGTTTCTGGCGGATGCCGGGAGCGAAAGCAATCCCGTAGAAGACTGCGAGTTGATCAGTCCGTCGGGGCAGCGGGTACGCTTCCACATGCAGCATCCGGTCGCGATCTTTTCTCGTCTGGCGCTGAACGGATTATTGCTGGAGCGAGCCCGGCGCGCTGGCGTTGATGTGCGCAAACAGCGCGTCACGCGGATTACGGGAAACGGCGGAGACTGGCAACTGGTCACGCCCCAGCAGGAATACCGAGCGTCGCACCTGATGCTGGCGGCGGGGGCACGCAATCCGTTCCGCGGTCAGTTTCTCCCACCGATTCCGCCGAGCGATCTGATGGTCACCGCTGGCTACTTCCTCCCCGGACGCAGTTCGCTAATGCACATTCAGTTTCTGAAAGGAATCACCGGCTACATCTGGGTGTTCCCGCGCGCCGATCATGTTTCCGCCGGGATCGCGGGGAAGATGGGTGAAACTTCCACGGCTGAGTTGCGTCGCATACTGGAGAAGTGGCTGGGAGAGAACGGGTTCGCTTTGGACGACGGCCGCTTTTACTCGCACATTCTTCCGTCGTTTCGTCCTCAGACATTCGAAACGCTGGAAGTCTGCGGAGAAGGCTGGTCCATGATCGGCGACAGTGCGGGGCTGGTAGATCCGATTACCGGAGAGGGTCTCTACTACGCGCTTCGATCGGCAGAGTTGTGCGCGGGCGCGTTGTTGGCCGGGCGGCCTGGGGAGTACCAAGGCGTGTTGGAAGAAGAGGTGCTGGCCGAGTTGAAGCTGGCCGCGCGCGTGTCGCAGCGGTTCTACAACGGAGAGATTTTCGGCGAGAGCGTTTTGGAGCGGATGGTGTCTCTGACCGAGCAAAGCGCGAGCTTCCGCGAATTGATGAGCGACCTTTTTGCCGGGGTTCAGGGCTACCGCGATTTGCGTGCGCGGCTGTATCGAATTCTACCTTCGGTGATGGCGGAGGGGTTGGCTGGAGCGCTGCGCCGGCCATGGAACAAGAGCGGCGGATCGAAGTTCGCCGCCGATGCGCTCGCGGAATAGCTGACATCCTATGCGTAGAGACGCGGCAATCCGCGGCTCTACTCAGGCAGCCTTCGGCTTCATCGCCGCGATGTCAGCGAGTAGCACTTTGTCGTGGCCTTCCGGGTTCACCTTTTCGTACACATTGCGGAGTACTCCCTTGGGATCGACCACGAAACTGGTGCGCTCCCAGAACTTCATCCCTTTCCATTCCGACTGGCCGAGGCCGAGCGACTTCATCAAGCTGGAGTCTGTGTCGGCAAGCAAGTCAATGGTGAAGGCAAACTTGGTGCAGAAGCTCTTGTGCGAGGCAACGTCGTCGGCACTCACGCCGATGACCTTAATCCCGGCAGCGTCGAAATCGGCTTTGGTCGCCGTAAACGACTTGCCTTGCACAGTGCAACCGGGCGTGTCATCTTTCGGATAGAAGTAAACAACCAGCCAGTGTCCGGCGAAGTCAGAGAGCTTGGTAGTCTTGCCGTCCTGATTAGGAAGAGAAAAATTTGGAAAGGGATTGCCAGCAGAAAGCATAGGAAGAATCCTTTCGTAAAAAGATGCAGAAAGATTGTAGCAGTACAAAACAAAGTGGAGCGACGGGCGTCCTCGCCCGTCAGGGCCAGCGGCTCTTTCCGTAACACCAATGCGCAAGGATGGGGCACCCCAGCATGTGCGCAACCACGGACGCCCTTTAATTTCTTGGGTTGAGGCTATAATGTTGCGACACCGATGGCACTTACCTCTGGCTCGAAACTCGGTCCTTACGAAATCCAGTCTCCGCTGGGCGCTGGCGGTATGGGAGAGGTTTACCGTGCGCTGGACACCCGGCTGGATCGTATCGTCGCGGTCAAAGTTCTCGCTTCTCATCTTTCTTCTTCGCCGGAACTGAAACAGCGCTTGGAGCGCGAAGCGCGGGCCATTTCTTCGCTGAACCATCCCAGCATTTGCCATCTATATGACATCGGCTCGCAGAATGGCACCGATTACCTGGTGATGGAGTTTCTGGAAGGGGAAACGCTCGCCGAAAGACTGCGCAAAGGCGCGATGCCACTGAACGAAGTCTTCAAGATCGGGATTGCCGTGGCCGAAGCGCTGGCGTTCGCGCACCGCAATGGCATTGTGCACCGTGACCTGAAGCCGGGAAACATCATGCTGACGCAGGGTGGCGCGAAGTTGATGGACTTCGGACTGGCCAAACCGCTGGGCGTGCAGACCACGGCCAGCGGGTCGGGAGCAGCACCTTCGTTTACCGCCATGCCCACGATGAGCGGGCCGAGTCCGCTAAGCCCACTGACCACGGCGGGCAGCATTATCGGCACGATTCAGTACATGTCGCCGGAGCAGATCGAAGGAAAAGAGGCCGACGCGCGGTCGGACATTTTTGCGTTTGGCGTCGTGCTCTATGAGATGGTGACGGGCAAGCGACCGTTTGCAGGTAAGAGTCAAATCTCGCTGGCATCGGCGATTCTGGAGGCCGACCCGGAACCGGTCAGCGCCCTCAAGCCTCTCACTCCACCCGCCTTTGAACATGTGCTGACTACGTGCCTGCAAAAAAATCCGGAGGAGCGTTTTCAGACGGTGCATGACGTCAAGCTGGAACTGCAATGGATCGCGGCGGACCGGTCAGCGCCTGCGGCTGCTGTAGTGTCGCCATCGCCCTCGCGCAGCCGCGAGCGTTTTGGCTGGGCTGCGGCTGTTCTTAGTGCGATTGCGCTGGGTGTGGTAGCTGGAATTTTTGTCAATCGTCCCACTCACCCTGCACCGGCCATCCGCACCGTCATCAATCCTCCGGAGAAGACCACGCTCAATCTGACCGGCGATACTGCCGGGCCGCCGGTGCTGTCGCCAGACGGAACGTCGATCGCGTTCACGGCCACCGGTACGGACGGGAAGACCGCAATCTGGGTTCGTTCAATGAACTTGCTGGAGGCACATGCGATTCCCGAAACCGCCGGCGCGATTTTTCCCTTCTGGTCACCCGACAGCCGTTCGCTTGGATTTTTCGCCGACAACAAGTTGAAGACGATTGATCTCAACGGCGGCTCTGCGCAGGGGGTTGCCGACGTACAACTCGGGCGCGGGGGCGCCTGGGGGCTGGGTGGAGTGATCCTGTTCTCTCCGAGCCCGCAGGCGCCGCTGATGCGAGTGAGCGCGAGCGGAGGAACTCCAGTACCGATCACGAAGATCGACCTGGCTCAGCACACATCCCATCGGTGGCCGTTTTTCCTTCCCGACGGGAAGCATTACCTCTATCTGGCGCTGCACCACGATCCCTCCAAGGCGGCGAACAACACGCTCTACTACGCGGCGTTGGACGGCAGCGAAAATCGTCCGCTTTTCCCCTCTCGATCAAACGCCGTTTACGCAAGTGGATTTCTTTTGTTCGCCCGCGGCGACCTGTTGATGGCTCAACCATTCGATCCTGCCAAGGGAACACTGAGCGACGAGCCCCGGAGCCTGGCCCAGGGAGTGATGAACGACGTCAGCACCTGGCACATGGATGCCTCGGCATCCGGCGATGGATTGCTGGTCTTCGGCAGCGGCGGAACACCCGATTTGCAGTTGGTCTGGATGGATCGCAGCGGGAAACAGATCAGCACCATAGCCGACAAGTTCACCAGCCTGCAATTTGCGCGTATCTCCCCGCAGGGAGACCGCGTCGCTCTCCAGATTGACGCGGGTGTGAATGACATCTGGGTGCTCGATTTGGCTCGGGGGGTTCGCACAAGGCTTACCTTTGGACCCATTGCGAACACGTTTCCGGTCTGGTCGCCCGATGGCAAGTGGATCGCCTACACCTCCAATCGCAACGGTCACTTCAACTTCTACCGGGAGCACTCTGACGGTAGCGGCGCGGAAGAGCTTCTGCTCAGCGATGAGCAGCAACCCGCACTTAACAATTGGTCGCGCGACGGCAAGTACCTGATCTATTCGCGGCACCCTTCGCAAGGCTCCGGGCAGATCTGGGCCTTGCCACTCGAGGGAGAGCGCAAGCCGTGGCTCGTCATACCGCGCGGTTACCGAGGACAACTTTCCCCGGACGGCCGTTGGCTCGTCTACACGTCGAACGAATCCGGTGTGGCGGAAGTGTATGTCGTGGCTTTTGCCGGCGGGCAGGGCAAGTGGCAGGTCTCGGCCAACGGGGGGTCGCTGCCGCAGTGGAGCAATGACGGCAAAGAGCTCTACTATATGGATGGGACTGACAATCTTTTTGCGGTGCCGGTAAAGGACACCGGCGGCGCCCTGCAATTCGGCCTGCCTCAGGCGCTCGTCACGAACTGGTCAGCTCCGCAGGTTTTCTACGACGTCGCTCCCGACGGCAAGAAAATCCTTTTGGATCGGGTTTTACAACAGGTCAGCCAATCCGTCACCGTGGTTACGAACTTCACCGCGGGTTTGAAGAAGTAAACGAAACTAGAGTGGGTGTTGTAGCGGAGAGGCTCGACTGGAGGGCCGCTCAGGAGTGTCCGCCCCACATGGACGATTTTTGCTTATTCGATCCCCAACTCTTTCGCCAGCGTCCTCCATTTACCGTCTACCAGCGCGCGGGTTTTCGCGTCCATCACGATTTCATCCGGCCACGGACGCGCGAAGCCTTCGGTTGACCACTTGCGGGTGGCGTCGATGCCCATCTTTGAGCCGTAGTTTGCTAGACGGGCGGCGTGGTCTAGCGAATCGACTGGGCCCATGGTGAACTGGATGTCGCGCTCGGGGTCGATGTTGTTCAGGACTTTCAATGTGACGTCGGCTACATCTTGGACGTTCACGTCTTCGTCTACTACGATGATGCACTTGGTGAACATCGCCTGCCCCAGCGACCAGACGGCGTTCATTACTTTGCGCGCCTGTCCGGGATAGGACTTGCGGATCGAAACAATCATCAGGTTGTGGAAGACACCTTCTATGGGCAGGTTGATGTCCACCAGTTCGGGGATGGTCAGCTTCATCAGCGGCAGGAAGATGCGCTCGACTGCTTTGCCCATCCAGGCATCTTCTTGCGGGGGCTTGCCTACTACCGTGGTTGCGTAGATTGGGTCTTTTCTGTGGGTCACGCAGGTTACGTGGAAGACCGGGTACTCGTCTTCTAGCGAGTAGAAGCCGGTGTGGTCGCCGAAGGGACCTTCGGTGCGGAGCTCGTCTAGATTGACGTAGCCTTCGAGGATGATTTCGGCGTTGGCGGGAACTTCCAGATCTACGGTCTCGCACTTCACTAACTCTACCGGCTTCTGTCTTAGGAATCCGGCGATGATGAATTCTTCTACATCGGGCGGGGCGGGTACTATGGCGGAAAACGTCAGGGCGGGATCGGTGCCAATGGCTACGGCTACTTCCATTTTGCCTGAGGGACGGTCGCCTTGGGCCAGCATTGCGCCTCCGGATGACCTTGCCATGATGTCTACCGCTGCTTGGCTTTGCCCGGATGGACCGACGAGGGCGTCCGTCCCTACTTGGTTCTGTACACACTGTCGCATGTGGTCGCGGTAGTGTTCGGCGGCTACTTTCTGCCTTTGCCAGTGCATGCCGGTGGTTCGCTCGTCGTAGATTTGCATGCGGTACATGCCTACGTTGCGCTTGCCGGTTTTTGGATCGCGCGTAATTACGCAGGGCAGCGTGATGAAGCGTCCGGCATCTTTGGGCCAGCATTGCAGGACGGGAAAATCCAGCAGCGAGAAATTGTCGCGCTTGATCACTTCTTTGCATGGGCCAGTCGCGACGGTCTTGGGAAAGAACTTACCCAGCTCGGCTAGCATGGGCAGCATCTTTACTTTGTCGAGGAAGCCTTGCGGAGACTTCACGTCCATGAAGGCGCGGATGCGCTCGGCGATTTCGTCGAGGGCTCCGACTTCGAGGGCTAGTTGCATGCGGCGAGCGGAACCGAACTGGTTGATCAGAAGTTGCGAACCGGGATAGCCTTTCAGGTTCTCGAAGAGCAGCGCTTTGCTGCCGACAGTTCCCTGCCGGTCGCGACTCTTCGAAACCCGGTCGGCAATTTCCGCAATCTCTAAAATTGGGTCGGCTTCGGTGCGGACGCGCTTTAGTTCGCCGGCTCGGTCGAGTGCTTTGATCCAGTCCCGCAGATCGTCGTAGGCCAAAATTCCTCCCTGGATAACAGACGATTATATGATGGCGCTGACCTAAACCTTGAACCCCAGGGTGGGCACAGAGGGAACACGGGGGATCACGGGGAAAATCTTCTTGCACTCTTCCACATTTCGCGCTCTGCGACTAGGATATGGAAATCAATTCTGCAAGGATTCGTGGCTTGACCGGGGGATAAATGATTCGTTTTAAAGTGAACGGAAAAGAGAAAACGTTTGACGGCGATCCCGACATGCCGCTGCTCTGGTATTTGCGCGACGTGGCCGAACTCACGGGAACCAAGTTCGGCTGCGGCATGGCGCTGTGCGGCGCATGCACGGTGCACCAGAATGGAGCGGCCATCCGCTCCTGCAGCACACCGATGAAAGAGGTGGGTGGCGCCGAGGTCACTACCATTGAAGGCATCGCGCCCATGCATCCCGTGCAGAAGGCTTGGATGGAGATTCGTGTGCCGCAATGCGGCTACTGCCAGACGGGCCAGATCATGCAGGCGATCGCGCTACTTAAGGAGAACAAGAATCCGAGCGACCAGGATATCGACACGGCAATGTCCGGGAATCTTTGCCGCTGCGGCACCTATCAGCGGATTCGAGCGGCCATCCATCAGGCCGCCAAGGAGACGGCATGAAGCTCATTGAAAATGTCAGCGCCAATGTCAGCCGTCGCGGATTTTTGCACGGAGCTTTGGTCGGCGGTATTTTTGTGCTGAGCGCGCGCTTTGTTCCCCAGCCGCTGTGGGCCGCGGAAGGCGAAGCGGCGGCGGCGGCGTTTGAACCCAGTTTATGGATGTCGATCGCCTCGGATGGCACCGTCACCATCGTCGCGCATCGCTCGGAGATGGGATCCGGCAGCCGCACGGCTTTGCCGCTTGTAGTCGCCGACGAACTCGACGCCGACTGGTCCAAGGTCAAGCTTGATCAGGCGATTGGCGATCCGAAATACGGTGACCAGGATACGGACGGGTCGCACTCGGTTCGCAGTTCCTTCGACCTGATGCGCCAAGTGGGCGCTACCGGACGCGTTATGCTGATCAGCGCCGCCGCTGCGCAGTGGAAGGTTTCCCCGAAAGAGTGCTCGACCGAGCCCCACTTTGTGGTGCATCGCGCTACCGGCCGCAAGCTCGGCTACGGCGAAGTTGCGGCGGCCGCGGCGAAGCTGCCCGTTCCCAGAAAAGAAGACGTCCCGCTCAAGCCGCGTTCCGAGTGGCGCTACATCGGCAAGGAAAGCAATTCTTTGTTCGACCTTCCGGAAATCGTGACCGGCAAAGCCATCTTCGGGATGGACACGACCATGCCTGGAATGGTCTACGCGTCGGTTGAGCATCCGCCCGTACTCGGACAAAAGATCAAGTCGTACGATGACAAGGCGGCGCTCAAAGTGCCGGGCGTTCAGAAGACGCTGATCATCGAGACTTTCAAACCGCCGCACCAGTTCCAGCCTTTGGGCGGGGTCGCGGTGATTGCCGACAATACATGGGCGGCATTCAAGGGACGCAAGAGCCTGAAGATTGAATGGGACAGCAGTCCGCACGCGGTGTACAACTCCGCACCGTTCCGCAAAACCCTCGAAGCCACTTCCCGGCAGCCGGGCAAAGTCGTTCGCAACGTCGGCGATGTGGATGCCGCATTTGCCAAGGGCGGACAAATTATCGAGGCCGAGTACTACACTCCGCATCTGGCGCACGTTTCCATGGAGCCTCCGGTTGCTGTGGCGGAGTATCGCGATGGAAAGGTGGTGGCATGGGCCCCGACGCAGAATCCGCAGGCTGTGCAGGAGACTATTGCCGGCGTGCTTGGCATCAAGAAAGAAGATGTGACTTGCCACGTGACACTGCTGGGTGGCGGTTTCGGGCGCAAGTCGAAACCGGATCAGGTGGCGGAAGCGGCCGTGCTTTCCAAGCAGCTTGGGAAGCCGGTCAAGGTCGTCTGGAGTCGCGAGGACGATATTCGCTTCGATTTTTTTCACTCCGTGGCCGCGATGTACTTGAAGGCCGCGGTTGCGCCGGATGGCAAACCTACTGCTTGGCTGCAGCGCACGGTGTATCCGCCGATCAATTCAACTTTCGACGCTTCGGCTACCTATGCCGACGATGAGATGGGATTGGGATGGAACAATCTTTCTTTTGATATTCCGAATCATCGGGCCGAAAATGGACCTGCCGATTATCACGTACGGATTGGATGGCTGCGCAGCGTGGCGAATATTTATCATGCGTTCGCGATTCATTCTTTTGCGGACGAGCTTGCCCACGCAGCCAATAAAGATTCGGTGCAGTATCTGCTGGATCTGATCGGACCGCCGCGCATCGTCAGCCTTACCTACAAAGAGGAAGAGGCCGACGATAAGCAGCGTTACCCGCTCGACACCGCCCGCTTGCGCCGCGTGGTCGAGATCGCAGCCGAGAAATCCGGCTGGGGCAAGCGGCCCATGGGTAAAGGACGCGGAATGGGCATCGCCGCTCATCGCAGTTTCCTTACCTATGTTGCGACCGTGGTTGAAGTCGAAGTGGACGGCAAGGGACAGGTGCATATTCCGAATGTGTGGACCGCGGTTGATGCGGGAACCGTCGTCAGCCCCGACAATGTCCGCAGCCAGTTCGAGGGCGCGGCGGTGTTTGGAACGAGCCTGGCGTTGTTCGGCGAGATTACGGCTACCAACGGAGTCATAGACCAGAGCAACTTCCACAATTTCCAGATCGCGCGTATGAACCGCGCTCCGCGCCACGTTGACGTGCATATTGTGAACAGCGAAGCGCCGCCGGCTGGCGTTGGCGAGCCCGGCGTGCCGCCTTTTGCGCCTGCTCTTTACAACGCAGTGTTTGCGGCTACCGGCAAGCGCGTGCGCGAGCTTCCGTTGTCGAAGACCAAGCTGGTGTAGTTGGAGAGCCGGGTGTCCGCGGGCGACTGGACGGGCGAGACGCCCGTCGCTCCACCGGATGATTCAGCGCGGAGACACGGAAGATCGAAATGGGAAACTTGCTGGCGCTACTTTTGCTATTCACAGGTCTCGCGGTAGCGCAGGATATTATTGTCGCTGCAGCCACGGATATGAGCGCTGCGCTTCCAGAGCTCGCTGCCCGCTACACGAAAAAGACCGGGCAAGCGGTGAAGGTCTCGTTCGGCTCGTCCGGCAATCTGAGCAATCAGATACGAAATGGCGCGCCGTTTGATGTCTTCTTTTCCGCCGATGAAGACTATCCCCGACAGCTGATCGCCGAGGGACTGGCGTCGAAAGATACGCTTTACCGTTATGCCATCGGCCGTTTGGTGCTGTGGGTGCCGAGCCATTCGCTGCTGGAGTTATCGAAGCTCGGCATGCACGCTTTGCTCGATCCTTCGGTGAAGAAGGTTTCGATTGCGAATCCCGCGACTGCGCCGTACGGGCGTGCAGCGGAGGCGGCGCTGCGACACTTCGGAATTTACGATCGGATTTCGAGCCGCCTTGTGCTGGGTGAAAACGTGTCGCAGGCCGCGCAGTTCGTTGAATCGGGCAACGCGCAGGCGGGACTCATCGCACTCTCGCATGCGCTGGCACCTGCGCTTAAAGATAAAGGCCGCTACTGGACAGTTCCGCTCGATGCCTATCCCACTTTGAACCAGGCAGCGGTCGTGCTCTCAAAATCAAAACAGCAGGATGCGGCGCGCAAGTTCCTCGATTTCTTGCGCGGCCCGGAGGCCACTTCCCTGCTCACCAGTTACGGTTTCAGCCTGCCTGCGGAGAAGCGTTGAAATGGAGAAGCATTGAAATGAACTGGGAGGCGTTCTGGTTAACCGTGCGTCTCGCAGCCGTCGTTTCGACGCTGCTGATCGCGATCGGAATTCCCATCGCATACTGGCTGACCTACTCGCGCTGGCGCTGGAAGTTTCTGGTCGAGGCCGCGGTCGCGCTTCCCATCGTCCTGCCGCCTACTGTGCTCGGTTTTTATATCCTGGTGGCACTCGGTTCGCGGAGTCCGCTCGGCCGCTGGTGGGAATCGCTTACCGGCCACACGCTGGCCTTCACCTTCGAAGGGCTGGTGATCGGGTCTTTGTTATACAGTCTGCCATTTGCCGTACAACCGTTCGCGGCGTCATTCGGCGCGGTCGACAAGAGTCTGCTTCGCGCCTCGGCATCGCTTGGACATTCGCCGGTGCAGACCTTTCGCCGTATCGTGCTTCCCCTCTCGAAAGCTGGGCTGGTCACTGGATTTGCGCTTAGCTTCGCGCATACGCTGGGCGAGTTTGGGGTTGTGCTCATGGTGGGAGGCAACATTCCGGGTGTGACGCGCACCATCTCGATCGATGTTTACGATCAGGTGCAAACAGCAAATTATTCCAGTGCGAACCAGACGGCGCTGCTGCTGCTGATCATTTCATTCGTCGTGTTGTCGATGGTGTACGGCTTCAATCGGCGTTTATGGGCGGTGGGTCCATGGCGGTAAAGGTAAAGATCGCTTCCACACGACAAACCCCACTGCAAACATCGGCACAGCCAATCTCTTCCGAGCTGGAAGTTCGCATCCGCAAACGCTTTCCGAATCCCGAGGGCACCTTCAACCTGAATGTCCACTTCCGCGCACTCGCCGGTTTCACGATTCTCTTTGGCGGGTCGGGCGCCGGAAAAACCACGCTGCTCGATTGCATTGCCGGACTGACTGATCCGGACGACGGGCGCATTGCCGTGGGCGGTGAAGATCTTTACGACTCCCAGAAGAAGCGGAACGTCGCAGCCTGGAAGCGGCGCATCGGATACGTGCATCAGGACCTGGCGCTTTTTCCACACCTGACCGCCGAGGAAAACGTCGCTTACGGTCTTTGCACACTGGGCGCGGCGGAGCGACACGCGCGCAGTCGCCAGATGCTCGGGACGTTTCGCATCGATCACTTGCGCGACCGGCGACCGGCGCAGATCTCTGGAGGAGAGCGCCAACGCGTCGCCCTGGCGCGCGCTCTGGTGACCGAACCACGCGCGTTGCTGCTCGATGAGCCGCTGGCGGCGCTCGATCGTCCGACAAAGTCGCTTCTCGTCGGCGATCTGCGAAAGTGGAACCAGCATCACCGCGTACCGATTTTGTTTGTCACCCACAATGGCGAGGAAGTGTTTGCGCTCGGCGACGAGGTCATCCTGCTGGACGCAGGAAGAATTGTGGCGCAAGGGCAGCCCCATGAAGTTATGCGCGCTCCGCGGCTGGAAACCGTCGCGCACTTATCGGGGTTCGAAAATATTTTCGACGCTACGGTTGTTGCCCTGCGCGAAGATCGTGGCACCATGACTTGCCGCCTGGGAAGCGGTGCAGCCGAGTTGGAAACGCCGCTGATTCGGGCCGAGGTTGGCTCGCGCCTGCGGGTCGGCGTTCGCGCTGGCGATCTGCTGCTGGCGACGGAACACCCCCGAGGACTGAGTGCTCGTAATATTTTGCCGGGCACGGTTCGGCAACTTGAGCAAAGAGACGTGATCGTCTCGGCGATGGTGGATTGCGGCGGCGCGGAGTTCGAGGTGCACCTAACGCTGGCGGCGCGCGACGGACTGGAACTTGGCCCCGGCAAGAGCGTTTGGGTGGTGGTTAAAACGCATTCCTGCCACTTGATGGCCGTGTGAATCGCATGGCTAGAGCGGCTTCACGGAAAGGATCGTCCGGTTTACCTGGAAAGGGTTGCGATCAATAAGAAAAGGCCTAACTACAGGGGGCACAGACGAACACAGACGACCCCCTCGATGCGAAGTGCTGGGTCTGAATGGTCGGTGGCAAAGTCAGCCTCCGCTATCTGTGAAAGTGGAATAGCTGTGTGGAGGCCGGGCATAGCCACACAAGAAGGCTCACCGGTCCAGCGCAATTACTGCGATCCACTGGCCGTTTAGTTGCTTGCGCTCGACAATCGTCCCGCCCAGACGCTGCGCAATATCTTCGGGAAGCAAGTCGCGATGATAGCCGAAGAATTTTTCTTTTATGCGCAGCCACGCATCCCAATTTTCGAGGCGGGCGTGCGGCGGCTGGTACTTTGTCGAGAAAACGAGAATGACGTCGTAGTGCTCGCGGCCTCTGACCGCCAGATCGATCTGCGCGGCGGAGAAATCTTCGATGCGCAGTACGCGAAAAGGCTGACTGGCATTCACGTAGCCGAGCCATGGGCGGGAGAGTTCATCCGACGCGGGCCATGCGGTCAGAACGCGCACGCCGGGATATCGCAACCCCAGAAAACGGCTGGCTTCGGCATGCATCACGATGTAATCGCGATAGGCCAGATTGTCTTCGAGAGAGAACCCATACGGCGGATTGCTGAACAGTCCTGCGGCAAATGCAATTGCGACCGCACCCACAATCAATTTCCAATAGCGCACCCGCCGCCACAGAGTCGAGACCAGCGCCAGAATTACCAGGGGGACGACCGGCAACATGTAGCGAGCCAGGACCGCACCGCCCACTGCCGACATGAAAGCCACGTAGGCGAGCACCACGGAAAGAAAAGCTGCCTGAATCCAGATTGGAATTCGGGGTTGGGCAGCACCGTTCGCCATCTGGGGCGGACGAAACATCGCCAGCAATCCGGCCAGCGTGAGGAGATAAAGGCCGAAATACCCTAAGAGTTGCCAGAGTCGCATTGCCAGCGCAAATGGGACGCGCAGAGGATTGAGCGTGGCGGCAACGTTGTAACGAACAAATTCAGGGTTGCCCAGCAGAAAGCCCGTCTTCGAGTAATGGTAGGCGTACCAGGCCGCCAGTGGCACGACCGGAAGCAGCAGATACAACCAGCGCGGGCGTCGGTCTTCCGGTGGAAGAATTTCTTTCCATCGAATTTCCTTCCTGCTTTTCTTCGAACTTCCTTTTGAACTACGGCGAACTAAATAACCAAGCAGTTCCCATCCGAACAGCGCGAGCGGAGCGAGGATCGCAGTTTCTTTGGCCAACGCGGCCAGGGAGAACCAGAGGACTTGCTTCCAGGGACGGTCTTCTCTGTAAGAGGCGACATACGCGGCGAGTGCCCAGAAGGTAAATCCGGCCGCCGGCAAGTCCACCTGTACCATGGAACTCTGGGTGAAGTACACGGGATAAAGCGCGACTAACGCGGTTGTGGCCCAGGCCACCGGAAGATTGGCGGCGATTCGCGAAAGTCGAAATAGACCCAGCAGGGAAAATGCAGAGAGCGCCAGCATGGCCGTGCGTGTGACCAGGGTGGAGTATCCAAAGAGGCGCCAGGCCAGGGCCAGGTACGCCATCACCAGGGGAGGATGGGCATTCGACGGCGTGGACTGGGGAATGAGCGTGCCGGTGAGAAACAAATCGCGCGCGGCCGGAACATAATAGCCAGCCTCATCCCAGAAATAAGGAAGGCGCAGAAGGGGCGAATGCAGCAGCATCAGTCCGGCAAAGAACAGCGCGAACAGAAGAAACAGCTGCCCCCCCGCGGAGGATGCCGGTTGAGATTTTTCTTTCAGAACGGAGTGCGCCGCCGGCCGCGCAGCCATCGGTGAGTGGTCCATCAGTGAACAGGTCCACCCGGGGCGCGTGGATCAAGTTTGATCTCGCCGAATGCGGACTCATAGTTCGTGACGTTCTGCTGCAACAGCGCCATGAGCGCCTTGGCTTGCTGCGGACTGAGATAAATCCCCTGAAAGTTTCGCAATTCCACCTGGGTCTCCGAGCTTTGCTGCATGGTCCCGAAAACCAGGAAAAAATCCCACACATTGACCCGGATCTGCACGCTGTTGGAGTAGGCGTCGCGATAGTCTGGGGTTTGCACGAACTTCACATTCGGTTGGTTCCCTGTATTCATTCTCGCAGTGTAACGCCTGAGCAGACTGCAGAGCAAAGCTGGGCAAGGAAACCGCGAGGCTACTGGACGGTCAGCGTCGTATAGCTGGAGGCGCCACCCAGACTGGCGGCGATGTTGGCAGTTCCCGTTCCGGTGGAGTAGAAAACTCGGGGACAGACGGGACGTTTTCCATTCCTTAAATCCTACCTAGTTTCGATGCGTCGCATTTTTCCTGTCGGTGCCCGTTTCCCTCAAGTGTTGTTGCCCGTGGGGAACGTCCCGTCTGTCCCCGCATTTTTGGTGCTCATGGTGCTTCGCTTGTACTTATTAGGGGCGCAAG
>JANXZM010000019.1 GCA_025355505.1 Acidobacteriaceae bacterium
CGCCCAGTACGTAGGATGGACGCACCACCAATGGATAGCCAATACCTTGGGCTTTTTCCAACCCTTGCGCCACAGTGCGCACGGTGCAATTTGCCGGTTGTTTTAAACCCAGTTCACGCAACAAAGCACTGAACCGTTCACGATCTTCGGCACAATCAATCGCATCAGGCGATGTGCCAATAATAGGCACGCCCGCTTCTTCCAATGCTTTCGCCAATTTGAGCGGTGTTTGACCGCCGTATTGAACAATCACGCCTTTGGGTTTTTCAATGCGCACAATCTCGAGCACATCTTCCAAGGTAAGGGGTTCAAAATAAAGGCGATCTGAAATATTGTAATCGGTTGATACGGTTTCAGGATTGCAATTCACCATGATGGCTTCATATCCACATTCGCGAATAGCGAGGGCTGCGTGCACGCAACAATAATCAAATTCAATGCCTTGACCAATGCGGTTAGGCCCGCCACCCAACACCATGATTTTTTCTTTATCTGTCGGACGTGCTTCACAAAAGCGTTCGTACGTGGAATAAAGGTAGGCAGTTTGTGTCGAAAATTCACCTGCACAAGTATCTACACGCTTATAAACCGGATGAATGTTAAAGCGATTGCGCAATTCGCGTACGGCTTGTTCACTCACTTTCAATATGGCAGCCATTCGATGGTCAGAAAACCCGTCTCTTTTCCATAAAAACATTTGTTCAGCCGTGATATCGCCCCACGCTGTGCGTGCTATTTCTGCCTCTGTCAACATGAGTGATTCAATTTGCGTTAAGAACCAAGGATCCATTTGGGACCATTGCTTGACTTCTGCTAACGAATAACCCAAACGAAATGCATCAGCGATATAACGTAAGCGCTCTGGCCCGGGAATTGAAATTTCAGAGCGGAGCAAGTCATACACATTAGGATCTTCTGGATTGACTTTCGGATCAAATCCCGAAATGCCAATTTCCAAACCGCGCAATGCTTTTTGCACCGATTCTTTGAATGTGCGACCGATCGCCATCACTTCGCCGACGGATTTCATCTGCGGCCCAAGCGATTCGTCAGCGCCGGGAAATTTTTCAAATTGCCACTTCGGAATCTTGACGACCACGTAATCGAGCGTGGGCTCGAAGCAGGCTGGAGTCTTGCGCGTGATGTCGTTTGGAATCTCGTCAAGGGTATAGCCGACGGCAAGCTTGGCGGCAATTTTCGCAATCGGAAAACCGGTTGCCTTCGATGCCAGCGCGGAAGAGCGCGAGACGCGCGGGTTCATTTCTATGACCACCATGCGCCCAGTGGAAGGATTGACGCCAAACTGGATGTTGGATCCACCGGTCTCGACGCCGATCTCGCGGATCACGGCAATCGCAGCATCGCGCATCATCTGGTACTCGCGGTCGGTGAGCGTCTGCGCGGGGGCGACGGTGATGGAGTCGCCGGTATGCACGCCCATGGGGTCGAAGTTCTCGATCGAGCAGATGATGATGACGTTGTCTTTGGTGTCGCGCATCACCTCGAGCTCGTACTCTTTCCAGCCCAGAACGGATTCTTCGATCAGGCACTCATGCACGGGCGAGAGGTCGAGGCCGCGGGCGAGCACTTCCATCAATTCTTCGCGGTTGTAGGCGATGCCGCCACCGGTGCCGCCGAGCGTGAACGAGGGCCGAATGATGACCGGGAAGCCAATCTTGCCGGCGAACTCGACGCCGTCTTTCAGGTTGTTGACGAGCGCGGACTTCGGCACGTCGAGGCCGATGCGCTGCATGGCGTCTTTGAAAACAAGACGGTCTTCGGCCTTCTTGATGGCGCTGATCTGCGCGCCAATCAGCTGCACGTTGTATTTTTCGAGCACGCCGCCGTCAGCAAGTTCGATGGCGAGGTTGAGCGCAGTCTGCCCGCCAACTGTTGGGAGTATGGCAAAGCCCGCGCCCGGCGCCATCTCCCGCTCGACGCGAATGATCTCTTCGAGATATTCGCGTGTAAGCGGTTCGATGTAAGTGCGGTCCGCCGACTCGGGATCGGTCATGATGGTGGCCGGGTTCGAGTTGGCCAGCACGACTTCAAAGCCCTCGGATTTGAGCGCCTTGCAAGCCTGCGTGCCGGAGTAGTCGAACTCCGCCGACTGTCCGATGACAATCGGGCCGGAGCCGAGGATTAGGATCTTCGAGATGTCAGTTCGTTTTGGCATTTAAAATCAGTTCTTAGTTCTCAGTTACGGCGCGCCTGAAACTCGCGCCTGTTCAAGCTCTTCGAATCCCTCAGCACGAGCCCGGCGTCAGCGTTATTCGCATGGTACTCCGTCCTTGGTGACCTCAAACGGCACTATGACTGTCTTAAAATCCTTGCGAGAAAAAGAACGCGATGTAGGAACCTTCAGCCAGTTGTCCACCGAAATGTCCGTCTGCTCCCATCTTGGCCTCCAAAACAACCGCCTGTAGATGGGATCCCCTTTTTACGACCAAAATGTTGGCCCCTGGAATCATCGCACCGCTCGGATCCGACACGGTTCCCTCGAACATCCGGAACTGATCACGAACTGGCAGGCTCTCTGCTCGTTGAACAGGTTCCGTCAGATCGATGGAAAAGGCACTCACATCACTCCCGTGAGTAACGCCCAGGGACAGCGAACTACGAATGACCCCATGAAGAGTTGCGCTGACCTCGTAGACTCCAAGAGGAAGTGCGGGCAATGCAACGATGCCATTCTCATCGGTTGTCAAATCGGAAAAATGCGAACGCGAGGGATAATCCTGGTAGACACCGACGCTCACACCTTTGAGAGGACTTCCGCCTAGTACGATAGCAATGCGTACATGGCTGGAAGACTTCTGCGGTTCGAGCGCAACACATTCTGCTTGAGCGACGTCCGCCAAAAGCAGACAAAAAGCAAGGATGGCTGCGGTTCTCACCGTTTGCACTCCTCCATCATCTTCACAAAATCCTTAAACAAGTAGTGGGAATCGTGCGGACCCGGGGCGGCTTCCGGGTGGTACTGCACCGTGAATAGCGGCAGATTCCGGTGCCGCATGCCTTCGAGCGTATTGTCGTTTAAATCGATGTGCGTCAATTCAACTTCGCTTTGCGGGAGCGAATCGGGGTCGACGGCGAAGTTGTGGTTGTGCGCGGTGATCTCGATCTTGCCGCTGGCTAGCTGTTTCACCGGATGATTTCCGCCGTGGTGGCCGAATTTCAGCTTGAAGGTTTTGCCTCCGAGGGCAATCCCGGTCAGCTGATGCCCCAGGCAGATTCCAAAAATTGGCTGGCGTCCCATCAAGCGGCGAATGTTGTCGACCGCGTAGGTGCAGGGCTCGGGATCACCCGGCCCGTTCGACAGGAACACGCCGTCGGGCTTCAACGCCAGCACATCTTCCGCCGTCGTCTGCGCCGGGACTACCGTCACCTTGCAGCCTTCTCCGCGCAGCTTGCGCAGGATGTTCTGCTTGATGCCGAAGTCGTAGGCCACTACGTGGAAGCGGGTGGGCTCATCTTTTATGCCGACAATTTCGTCGGGCAGGTGCGAGCGTTCGCCGGTTTCCCACACGTAGGTGTGTTTGGTGGAGACGACTTTGGCGAGGTCCTGGCCGTCCATTTTCGGGATCGCTAGCGCCTTGGAGACGAGTTTGTCGGTATCGGCTTCTAGCGTCGAGATCACGCCGCGCATTACGCCGTTGTCGCGCAGGTGGTGCACCAGGGCGCGCGTGTCAATCTCGGCGAGCACGGGAATCCTAAACTGCTCCATGAACTCGTCGGTGACCTGCTGCGAGCGCCAGTTGGAACTGACTTTCGAGAGCTCGCGCACGATCAGGCCCTCGATATAGGGCCGTTGAGATTCGTTGTCTTCGGGATTGGTGCCGTAGTTCCCGATTTCGGGGTTGGTCAGGACGACAATCTGACCCGCGTACGAGGGGTCGGTGAAGATTTCCTGGTAGCCGGTAATGGAAGTATTAAAAACGACTTCGCCGGAGCACTCGCCTTTCGCGCCGTAGCCTTTGCCTCGGAAGACTCTGCCGTCTTCGAGTGCAAGGATTGCTTGCATTGGAACTCCTGAGAGTCGATTTTATAGATTCTAGCAAGAGATCAGGATAGTGTCAGTAGATTTAGCCGCCGCGAAAGAGCCTTCAGCTCTCAGCCGTCAGGTATCAGGAAAAGCAGAAGACGCCCGAGATGCTGCGCCAAGAGGACTGAGTGGTCAAATTCCTATTGTTGCTTTTCCAACTCTTTTGCCCATGCAGGGTCGTCTGGGCCAAGGCCGTGGATTGTCCCATTCTTGCCTTCGACCTCCTTCTCTGCGATGACCTCATCAATCATGTGGCCTGTCTCGGTATCATAAAGTTGATAATCGCCAATATCGGAAAAATGAACCGTGCCCCACACGGCCGCAACGTGTTTTCCCCCATCGCAGAACATCCAACCCCAGACCATCAATCCCTGTTGTATATGCACAATGTTCTTGCCGCCCCGATAGATGGCCAGAACCAGCGGGATTGAATACGAGGTGCAGCAATTGTCAAATTGTTCTGTCCAAGCGATGGTTCGCTTGTCCCCGGCCACCTTGGGATCGGAGATTCCTTCCTCGTTGAACACAATATTGTCCGCAGTGCTCTTTTTCCTGGGTCGCAGCTTTTCAACCACTTCTGTTTTGTCGCTGTAAATAATATGTAGACTTCCCGTTTCGTACTCGGATCCAGGATTAGTCTTATCAACATAGTACTTGACGATGTATGCGTCGTTTGCAGGTACGGCTTCGTCAATCTTGGTTATACTGATTCCCGGCTGGACGGCATCCTTGGTTTGCGTGCATGCGGTGACAGGCAAGCATAAGAGCCAGAACATCGGAAGAATCACTCTCATCTTCATCTTCCCTCTCCTCGCTCGTGCAGCCGCTCACTCAATAGCTAGATTTTATTGATGACCGATAACTGACGCCTACCGCAGCCTTCCCAGCTTCTCCATCGGCCAATATCCGAAGACGGCTTTTCCGTAGATGTAGCGATCATCCACGGTGCCGAAGTCGCGGCTATCGTTCGACATGGTGCGATGGTCGCCGAGAACGAAGAAGCTAGCCGCCGGAACGACGATTTCCCCATACGAGCGGGCATCGGCGTAGTCGCTCGGAACGTAGTCTTCATCGAGCGCCTCACCATTCACGTAAACCTGGCCGTTCTCGATGCGGATTCGGTCGCCGGCAATGCCGATAACGCGCTTGATGTAGCTCTTCGAAGTATCGCGCGGATAACGGAAGACGACGATGTCACCGCGCTGGATGGGCTCCCAGCGATAGACGAATTTGTTGACGAAGATGCGCTCCTGGTCTTCGAGGCCGGGCATCATGCTGGTGCCTTCCACCTTGACCGGCTGGTACAGAAAGATGATGATGAAAGCGGAGATGGCGAGCGAGACGAGCAGATCGCGTGCCCACACTGCTACGACGGGTAGCGGGAGCGCGCCAGTCTTTTTTGTAACCGCCGGGGTGGGCGGCTGAGGGCTCAGCACATCAGGCATCGTGCTCACATTCTATCTGACCTTTTGCAGTTGCCAAACCCCGCCCTTCCCCGTACAAACAACTCAACCCGATTTTACCGAGATGGCCGACTACTCAATTTTTCCGAAGATCAATGCGACGCTCAACGGATGCAGCACGGTACTGCTGGTTACGGGACGTGTGCTCATCGCGCGCGGCAAGAGGGCGGCGCATCGCCTGGTGATGCTGACCGCTGTGGCCACCTCTTCCCTTTTCCTCGTGTCGTATCTTTACTATCACTATCACGTCGGGTCGGTCCATTTTCGCGGCGCCGGATGGACGCGGCCTCTGTATTTCACCATTTTGATCTCGCACATCACGCTGGCCGTAGTCATTGTGCCGATGGTGCTCATTACCCTCACCCGCGCCTTGCGCCAGCAATTTGACCGGCATCGAGCCATCGCACGTTGGACGTTTCCCCTCTGGCTCTACGTCTCGGTGACGGGCGTGGTGGTTTACCTGATGCTGTATCAGATTTTTGTATAGAAGGCATTGTCCGGTCCCAACCGAAGCCCGCCCGATTCATCACATATTTTTAGTACGGGCGACACTGCCAGCGCACCGTCCAATTCTGGTATAGTGAGCGTCTCGAAGGAGCCCGCACTGATGAAAAGCGTAAACAAAGTCATTCTGGTTGGAAATCTTGGCAAGGATCCCGAGATCAAGCACACGCAGCAAGGCAAACCGGTAGCGAAGTTCTCGCTCGCAACCAACGAGCGTTACAAGGACAAAGAGGGCCAGTGGCAGGACCGCACTGAGTGGCACAACATTGTGCTCTGGGAACGCCTCGCAGAGATCGCCGGTGAGTATCTAAAGAAGGGCAGCAAGGTTTATATCGAAGGCCGTATCCGAACCGACTCCTGGGACGACAAGCAAACCGGCCAGAAGAAATACATGACCAATATTATCGGCAGTGACATCGTCCTGCTGGGCGGACGCGGCGAAGGCGGCGGTGGCGAACACGCCGGCAGTTCGCACGGGGCCTCGGCATCCTCCGGCGGAAACAACTTCGACCAGAGCGCGCCCGAGCCGGAGCACGCTCCAGCCGGCAGTTCTCCGATCACGGATGAAGATATTCCGTTCTAGTCTTGGTTCGCGTGGGACGGGGCTTCCCCCTGTCCCACGCCAAGCTCAGCTCGGCCTCAGCTCTGGCGTTGGCGCGCGATAGGCCGTGGCTTCTCCTGAATCGCGCGCGCGGATTCTGCATCTGAAACACCATGAGAAATCTCACCCTCGCCGATAAAACCTGTGTCCCCTGCCGAGGCGGCGTCCCGCCGCTCAAGGCAGACAAACTCACCGAACTTCATCAGCAGTTGCCCGACCCCGCGCAGTGGAATGTCGTCAACGAGCATCACATCGTGCGCGCCTACAAGTTCCCCGATTTCAAGGCCGCCCTGGCGTTCGTGAATCGAGTAGGCGAACTGGCGGAGGAGCAGGGCCATCATCCCGACATCCTGTTGGGATGGGGCAAAGTAGAGATCACGACCTGGACGCACGCGGTGGATGGGCTGACCGAGTCGGATTTCATCCTGGCGGCGAAGATTGATCAACTGGTTTAACGCCTTCAGAAATGGAACCGCGTAACTCGCTGGACGGGCGGGGACGCCCGTCACTCCAACGAATAGTCTGCCGCCGAATTCCTCCGCACCGAAAGCCCCCACAGCGCCGCCGGAATCAGCATCAACATGCCGGCGACGCTGGCGACGTGCCGCGCCGCGAATCCCCAATCCACGAAGCGACCGGCAAGATACGCCCCTGCGGCAATCGTGAACATGCAGAGGCCGAGGTCGGCGGCAAACACGCGACCGCGAAACTTGTCGTCGCTTTGCATATGCAAGAGCGTCGTCGAGAACACCCACACAATCGAACTGCCAAAGTGCGCCAGCATCACGCACAAACAGGCCTGCCAGAGATGCCCGGAAACACCGAGCAGCGTGTAGCCCGCGGCCGCTCCGAGATAGCCCCAGAAGATGGCGATTTCCAATCGATGATTCCAGTGCCCCGCCCACGGAGCGGCGAGCAGCGGCCCGAGCAGCGCGCCCAATCCGCGGGCGCCGAGCAATATACTCATCCCGAGAAACGCGCCGCGTTCAGGCGTTATGCCGCGCCAGCGGACGGCAAATTCATTTTGTCCCATCACCGTGAACAGAACCCAGCCCGGTCCGATGATCAAATTTCCAAATTTTAGAAAAATCGTCGAGCGCAAACGAACATGCGCCCGCACGTAGCGGATTCCGGCCAGGACTGGCGAAAAATCCACCAACTCTCGCGCCCGGAAAGGATGACCGCCTTCAGCGTGGGGTTCGGCAAAGCGCATTCCCCAAATCAACGCGGCTGAAACCACAAACGACAACGCATTCAGCAGGAAGACGGCATCGCGACCAAGCAGCGCCGCGACCACGCCTCCCAGTCCCGCACCCACCATCAGATTCACGCTCCACGTGGTGGAGGCGAGAGTGTTCGCCACCACAACGTCTTCCCGCTCCACAATGTTCGGGATCACGGCATTACGCGCCGGTTCAAAAAAAGCGGCCAGCAAGGTTTCCGCCGTGAGGAGGGGATAGACGAGCCACACCATCTCTTTCGAGCGAATCAGCAGCATGCAGAGCACGATCAGCATGCGTCCGATGTCAGCTGCGATCATGACGTGCTTGCGCCGCAGCCGATCGTTGACCACGCCGGCGGTCGGCCCGATCAGAGTCTGCGGCAGGACTTGCAGCACCAACGCCAGCGCCACCGATCCAGCGCGTCCGGTCAGTTGCAGCAACAGGTTGTAGATTGCAAGGGTGTAAAACCAGTCGCCGATTTCGCTGACGATTTGCGCGCTCCACAAGCGGCGAAAATTCCGGTTCCCGCCCAGTAGTCGGACGTACGACGCAAACGACACCGGACTAACTTCCAGTTCAGGAGCAGGTTCCATGCAGGCGTGAGATCGGAATTTCACAGCATACCGGATCGGGCCGAAACCCGCATCCAGAGGCCGAAATGTGCCGCCCGGTGGCAAACATGTGCAAAGCGGTGCACTCGGCGCAAGCAGACCCCTGGAAAACTGCCAGCGGGTTGCGTTTTGGAGACAAAATTCCGCCGTAGAACGGCTTTTTGAAGTTTTTGTGAAAATCGACAGATTGGAGAACAGCTTGCCACTGTTTAAGGTGAAAGGAGTTTTCATCTGTGCGAAACTTGGGTCCAATCGCTCTGTTCCTCTTGACACTAGCTACGAATTCTTTTGCAGCACCTGCCGTCGTACGGTCCTCTGTCATTCCGGAACCCGGTCTTCTAGCCTTACTCGGAGGCGGCCTGGTTGGCTTGGCCGCGTTGATTCGGCGTCACCTCAGCGACTAATTCTTTCTTGCCGAGAGCCCCCTCGGCACCCGTTCCTCATCGTTTAGGCCCCTAAGGGTTGAAAATTCTTTTCAAACAAGCTCTCCCGGACAAAGCCAGCCTTCAGTCCGGTCAGGGTGGGATTCCGTATAACGAGACGAGCCTGGACACTTATGTTTCGCTTGTCTGTGCAATATAGTGCGCTCCAAATAGGTCCTTCTTCAATTTCTAGCCGCAACACCATGAAACGAATATCGTTATTGGCTCCAAACGGAAGCTGACTTTGGCGACACACTTGCACTCTTCCAAGTTGGCTTCACAAGATCGAACTCAACTCAGACTCGGGGATATGACCATGACTCGCTTTCACCTGCTTTTCTTGCTCCTTGTGCTGGCCCTCGCGGTTCCGTTTGCCACGGCCGACACGATCAACTTAACCAATAACAACCTCGGCATCGTCGGGAGCATCGGCACCGTAACGCTGACGCAGCAGGGCGGGGGCGTGATGGTAACGCTCAGTGCCAATGCCGGCTACACCTTTAAAACGCAGGGCGGCGACATCCTATTCAACACGAACGTCAGTCTTAATGCCGGCAGCATCTCGCAAATAACGATCAATGGCAACTCCTACGGCGGGAGCTTCGGGTTCGGCGGGCCCGCGACCCGTGCCGGATCTACCTTCTCTTACAACTTCTCCAACCTGAACCCCCATGGGGTGCAGAGCGCGAAGACAATCTCGTTCTTTATTTCGGGCGTCACTGTCAAGCAGTTGGAGCTAGCCAACCAAAACGGAGCCATGTGGGGTGTTCACTTCTGCGTTGGTGATGGAACCAAGTGTGGCGTGAATACCGGATTTGCTACCGGCAAGTTTACGACGGTGCCGGAGCCGGGCACGCTGTCATTGCTCGGAACTGGGCTCGCGGGCCTCGCTGGTGTTTTCCGCCGCCGCTTCCGTTCCTAATACCCTGCTAGGTTCGTATCCCCCAAATCCCCGGGCGTAGAAACCCGGGGATTTTCATGCCTCGGTTGTCTAGGTGGCGGCCACTGGCAGACAATCGGCGCCATACGCCAGCCTCGCACCTCAGCAGCCTGTATCTGGCTGCTGCGCTCCGACCCTGCACACTCAATTGTTCGTCGCTTAATACGAAGGCCGGTTGTTTTCGATCAGATCCAGAAAGTACTGGTGAATGCGCCAGTCGTCGCTCAGTTCCGGATGGAACGTCGCCGCCAGCGTCTTGCCCCGGCGCACCAGCACTGGATCGTTGCCTTCGGTCGCGATCACTTCCACGCCCTCGCCCACGCGTTCGATCTTCGGGGCGCGGATGAACACCATTTCGATGGGCTCGTTAAGAAATCGCCCTTCACGAATGGAGCTGTCTTTCTGGCGGCCGTACGCATTGCGGCGCACGGTGATGTCGAGCGCTCCCAGGCCGGTCTGCTTCGGATTCTCTACATCAGTTGCCAGTAGGATGCATCCCGCACACGTGCCAAACGTCGGCTTCGCGCGCACGAAATCCTTCAGCTTGGTGAATCCGTCTTCTCCGAGCAGCTTGAGAAACGTGCCTGACTCGCCGCCAGGAATCACCAACCCGTCGATCTCATTCAGTTGCTCCGTTTTTTTGACGAGCACAACTTCCGCGCTCAGTTCTTCGAGGCGGCGGCGGTGGGCATCGAAATCGCCCTGGAGGGCTAGGACACCGATTTTCATGGTAGTTGTCGGTCGTTGGCCGTTGGCCAAAAACGATGTGAGCTGATTTTATACGATGGCTCGTGGCGATTCTTGGCCGGCCACGCGCCTACTGCTCGTTCTCAAATATTGACTCAATGTCACGCGAGCCGTGAAGCACGCGAACGACTTCGATCCCACCAGAAAGTGGCATATAGAACACCACGTAGCGGCCGACGGTGAGACTTCGAATGTCTGAAGATAACTCGGGCCGAGGTCGACCCACACCGGGCCGGCGAGACAGAAATTGGAACTTGCTATCTACGAGGTCGACAAAGGCGTCTGCTTGATCGGGACTGTCGTCGGCTGACTGTCGTCGGCAATGTAGGCCCATATCTCCGCAAGATCGGCCAGAGCGCGCGGGCACACGACAACGGTGAACATCTACTTAGCTGAAGGCCGCCGCGCACTGAGATGCTTGCGGCCTTCGCGTTTCATTTCCGCCACGCTCCAAGGCCGAGCGGGACCGCTGTTCAAACCGTCACAGATGTCGCGGCGCAACTGTTCCAGTTTGAGCGACCGCAACTCGTCCTGGGCTTCCATGATGCGCAGCGCTTCGCGAACGACTTCGCTGGCCGAGTTGTACCGTCCGGAGGACACCTTGCGGCGAACCAATTGCTCCAGTTGCGGGGTCAGGTTGACGTTGAGGGGCATAGCGTCTTCGGATGAATTCCGATGTCAGAATAATGCGATTGGCAAGGATTGACAGTGCGACTAATTGATGGAGTTCACAGCCACACTCTGCAGTGCGGGCAGGGGGAAATAGGCCCGCCCAAGCGAAGCTTGGACGGGGCACCCTCGGGGGTAGGGATGCGGTTTAGGGCGGGCCACCCGGCCTTGAATCTTCCGAACTCTTCTCTGCTGACGTCGATAAGCATCTCGTGCCTCCGTACGCCCGGTGCCCTGTCGGAAAGTCAGGCCGTTAGCGAATTCACCAGCCCCGCGTCTGCAGCAGGTGGGCCTCATCGAGCGGCGATACGGCCAGCCCCTTCATGGCGCTTGCCAGATCCTCGCTGACTTCAAGTAACACTTTAGGGTCCTTGAAGTGCGTCGCCGCCTGCACGATCGCCTTCGCGCGCTTCTCGGCTTCCGCAGGGGAGGCTTTTTCCGTCGAGCTGTTCATGAAGATAGCCGAGCCCACGAATACCGCTTCTGCTCCCAGTTGCATCACGAGCGACGCGTCCGCGGGAGTCGCGATCCCGCCCGCGGAGAAATTGGGCACGGGCAGCTTGCCGTCACGCGCCACCATCTTCACCAATTCGTAGGGCGCCCCGTGTTCTTTGGCTTTCGCATAGAGTTCTTCTTCCCCGAGCACGGTGAGAATCTTCATCTCCAACACAATCTGGCGAATGTGCCGGACGGCATGGACAACGTCTCCGGTACCAGCCTCGCCCTTGGTACGAATCATGGCCGCACCTTCGGCGATGCGCCGCAAGGCCTCGCCCAGATTGCGAGCGCCGCAAACGAATGGGACGGTGAACCCATGCTTATCCACGTGATGCGCTTCGTCGGCGGGCGTGAGGACTTCGGACTCGTCAATGTAATCGACGCCCAGTTCCTGCAGGATCTGCGCCTCCGCGAAATGACCGATACGGCACTTCGCCATGACGGGAATGTCCACCACCGCCATAATTTCGCGAATCACTTTCGGCGACGCCATGCGAGCCACACCGCCTTCGGCACGGATCTGCGACGGGACGCGCTCCAAGGCCATCACCGCGACCGCTCCAGCTCTTTGCGCAATCTCCGCCTGCTTGGCGTCGGTTACGTCCATGATCACGCCGCCCTTGAGCATCTCGGCAAGCCCGATCTTCAGGCGAAGGTTGGTGTTGTTGTGTCCATTGTTCTGCGACATGGGTTAACTCTCTTCCTGCACTTTATTTTACAGCCGGTTGAAGATTCGCGGTACCCCTATCGCAAGCTAGCGCTCCACAAACCGCGCGAACATACGATGCGGATCGATCGCGATAAACAAGCCTTGACTGCGCGCCAGTACTTCCCCTTTGTCGTTCAGGATCTCGGCCCTATTAATGTGCTTCCGGCCCTTCACCTTCACCTCGCGCGATTCCACCCGCAGTGGCCGGTTCAGCGGCACCGGCTTCAGGTAGTTCACGGTAATCTCGGAAGTTAGCGCCACCACCTGACGCAGTTTGTTCACCTTGCCCATTGCTTCGTCGAGGATGGTCGCGATGATGCCGCCGTGACAGTGTCCGGGCGGTCCGGTGTAGCGCTTGCCCAGCCGGAATCGGCACACGTAACAGGCTCGCTCCTCGTCGTAGGTGAAGCGCAGCCGCATGCCGTCAGGGTTGTTCTTGCCGCAGGCGAAGCAGTAGTTCTTCTGCAGTTGGAGATAGCGCGTGTCGTGTCCAGCCTCGGAGCGTCTACGCTTGGGCTTCTTGGCCGCCATAGTAAAGATTCTATCGCGAGCTGGCATGGAAACTGTAAACCGGACGTTGGCTCGAAGAAGGGATGGCGGTCACCAGCAAGTCGGGTCCGCCTATGGAGCCTTCATGCATAGTCACCTCAACATGACCATGTATGTTACAATCTGTCCATGAAGACTATTGCAGCGGGAGAATTCAAGGCGCGCTGTCTCACCCTCATGGAAGACGTGCGCTCGACCCGGGAGCCGCTGGTCATTACCAAGCGCGGAAAGCCGGTGGCGAAACTCGTTCCCGCCGACGATGACAAGGACGATTTTATTGGACGGCTGGAAGGAGTGTTCCGCGTCGTCGGTGATGTCGAGTCGCCCATGGATGGGTGGGAATCCTCGTGATTCTGCTCGACTCTCATGTACTGATTTGGGCGGTTGCCGACTCGAAGCGGCTTTCGAAGGCCGCAGCCTCGGCGATTCGTCGCGCACGCCGTGTCGATGGTCTAGCAGTGTCAGCGATTACCGCTTATGAAGTGGCTTGGCAGATTGCGTCTGGAAGGATCCAAGGATATGGCACGGTCGAAACCGCGGTACTTCGATTTCTCGAGGGAGTGACGATACGGCCGATTACTCCAGAGATTGCGGCCTTGGCAGCACAGTTCCCGGACAATTACCCTCGTGATCCTGCCGATCGCCTAATCGGCGCTACGGCCCGGGCTGAGGGCCTGACACTGGTCACGCGGGACGAAAAGATTCGGAGTTGTCCGCTACTCAAAACGGTGTGGTGAGAATGTTCCTGGTTTTCAAAGCGCGGGCGAGAGTGCCCGCGCCATTTTCATTTGAGGTAGGACGGGCGAGTCGCCCGTCCCCACACTTCCATCCAAATTAAGTCTCACTCTCTTAGTCGTAGTACTCCAGCCCCAAGTGCGTGATCAGCTCTTCGCCCTTCAAGTGCCGCAGCGTGTTTTTCAGCTTCATCAGCTGGATGAACAGATCGTGCTCTGGATACAGTCCCGGCGCGGTCATTGGAGACTTGAAGTAGAAGCTCAGCCATTCCTGAATCCCCAGGCGGCGTAGCTCCGGCGTGCGCTGTGCCAAGTCGAGGAAGAGCACAAGGTCGAGCACGATCGGCGCGGCAAGAATCGAGTCGCGGCACAGGAAGTCCACCTTGATCTGCATCGGATACCCGAGCCATCCGAAGATGTCGATGTTGTCCCAACCCTCTTTGTTATCGCCACGCGGCGGGTAATAGTTGATGCGGACTTTGTGGAAGATATTGCCGTAGAGTTCCGGATACAGAGCGGGCTGCAAAATGTGTTCCAGCGCGCCCAGCTTCGATTCTTCCTTGGTCTTGAAAGACCCGGGATCGTCCAGCACCTCGCCGTCCCGGTTGCCCAGGATATTGGTCGAATACCATCCGCTCAAGCCGAGCAGTCGTGCCTTGAAGGCGGGAGCGAGCACGGTTTTTATCAAAGTCTGACCGGTCTTGAAATCTTTGCCGCAGATGGGAACTTCGCGCTCGCGCGAGAGTTCGAGCATCGCCGGTATGTCCACCGTCAGGTTCGGCGCGCCGTTGGCGAAGGGCACGCCCTCCATGAGCGACGCATAGGCATACAGCATCGAGGGCGCGATGTTTCCGTCATTCTCCTTCATCCCTTTTTCGAGCGCCTTCACGCTCTGGTGAACGGCGCTCGGCTTAATGAAGGTCTCGGTCGAAGCGCACCAGATGGTGATCAGCCGGCTGGCGCCGCTCGACTTCTTAAAGTCGCGGATATCCTGGCGAAGCTGCTCGGCCAGGTCCAGTTTGTTCTTCCCCTTCTTCACGTTGGGGCCGTTAATTTTCTTGACGTAGTTGGGATCGAACACAGCCTTCATCGGCGTGATGGAGCTGAGCCGCCGCTTCACTTTGTCCAGCAGGTCGCGCTCCAGCACACCCGCATTGCGGGCGGCCGCGTACATGTTGTCTTCGAAAATATCCCAGCCGGTGAACACCAAATCATTAAGCCCGGCCAGTGGAAGAAATTCCTTGATCTTCGGCGAGCGCCCGTCGGTGCGTTTCCCCAGACGGATGGTTCCCATCTGCGTGAGCGAGCCGATGGGGTGCGCGATTCCCTTGCGCACGGCTTCCACGCCCGCAACAAACGTCGTTGCGACTGCGCCCATGCCTGGGATCATCACGCCGAGCTTGCCCTTGGCAGGCTGGATTGCGCCGTACGGGGCGTCGCTGTCCGTTTTGCTTGAGGACGTCGCCTCGACCGACCTAACCTCGACGCTCGCTGCCTTCTTTACTCCGGTCTTCACTGTGGTGGGAGACTTTTTCAGCTTCGCCATATCTTGGCTGCTTCCTTGTAGCTACTGTGGGATGTATGCAAACCAAGTATGTTCTCGTATCCAGTAAGCTTTTTGCAAACCCCCGCGCCTGAATCCGCTGGAAAACCACTTCAATGGTGTCTACAACGCATTGGGTGGTTTGCAGCGATTCCCGCAGCCGCAAATTCGACGGATCGACTTACCTGCCGTCCAGTTCCACATTTTTAATCGGCAAGTCCCAATGTCCATCGAGGATTTCAAACCGCCGCTGCTCTTCTTTCGCATAGCTGGCCTGGTCGGGCCAGAGCTGCTTCTTCAGCGTGTCCTCCTCGAAGGGCTCATTTGCAACCGTCGAGTTCTTGAACACGATGGTCACGCGATAGTCCCAGCGCCCGTCTTCTGTCGTGTGATAGCGCGGCTGGTCCATCCAGACTTTGAGCATGCGGCCCATTTCCACCTGCCTCTTCAGCAACGGGTAGTGGTTCTTCTTAAATAGCTGCAGAAACTCATCCGCATGTCCCCATTTTGTTTTGTAATAGTATTCGACGACGAAGGGCTTGCCCGTTTCCGGCGCAGCCTGCGCTGGCAGAAAAATCGGGAACAACATCAGGAACAGAAGAAGGAATCGAAGTTTCATGCTTTCAATTTATCTCATAGACCGCCATTTCGGCAGCGTTTCATGGGATGCTAAAATTACATGTGACCGCCGCCCCTGTTCGCCTCATTGCCATCGATATTGACGGGACCCTGCTTAACCCGGAATTTCAAATTTCCGAAACCGATCTTGCAACCCTCAGGCGCGCGCATGCCGATGGCGTCGAGGTCATTCTGGTTACCGGACGACGCCACGCCTTTGCCCTGCCCATTGCTCAGCTACTCGGATTTGATCTCTGGCTGATCACTTCCAATGGTGCTGTCACCCGCTCGCTCGCCGGAGAAACCTTCCACCGCGACCTGCTCCCCGAACCGACCTGCCGCGATCTCCTCCGCGTGATGCAACAATTTCGCGGTCAGACCGTTCTGACTTTTGACAGCGATGGTCCGGGCACAATCGTGATTGAGCGTCTGGACGAGCTCGAAAGCAGCATCCAGCGCTGGCTGGAGAAAAATATGCAGTACATCCAGTTCGTGGTGCCGATCGAGAATGCGCTCACCACCGACCCTGTGCAGGCCATGTTCTGCGGCCCGGTCGCCGACATGCAGCGGGTGTTGCAAGTTCTCGGCGGGTGCGGGCTGCCCATCACGGTTTTGCGCACCGAGTACCCGGGGCGCGATCTTTCGATTGTCGATGTGCTCAATGCCGGCTGTTCCAAGGGCCACGCCCTGGAGCGCTGGGTCAATTACAGGCGCATTACCCGCGAACAGGTCATGGCCATCGGTGATAACTATAACGACATTGAAATGCTTGCCTTTGCAGGGCACTCCTTTATCATGGGGAATGCATCGGAAGAATTGCGTTCCCGCGGCTGGAAGCTTACCCGCTCGAACGCTGAAAGCGGCGTCGCCGCCGCCATCGAGCACATGCTCTACGGAAAAGCGCTTGAGGCGGTTGTGGTTCAACAGATTCGCGGACCAGCGATCGTTAGCAGCCTGTGATGATTGAAACAAGACCATCCGCGAGGGATTGGGTTTTGAGAATTTCGGCCAAAGCCGCCGCGGTCTTCTGTGCCGTAGCCGTAACTCTACTAGCTCGTCCCGCAACGGCAGCCGAGTTGGCGATCCTCCGCAACGGCTTCTCCATTTGCCACGAGCATCGTCTGGTGATCGGCACGATGACTCGGCTTTTTCTCGCGGCCGACGATTTCAGCTTCACCGACGTGCCCACCACCGAGATCGCCGGTTACGAAAAAGATCTCTCTCTGGCCACGCCCGCGGATTCGCGCGCGCAGCGCTCTGAGCCTGCGAAATCGCCTCCAGATCCCGCTTTGAATCAAGTCGTGAACTCCGCCAGCGCAGCCTATCATCTCGATCCCGACCTGGTGAACAGCGTCATTCACGCCGAAAGCGGATTCAACTCACGCGCCGTTTCCCCGAAAGGCGCCCGCGGACTCATGCAGTTGATGCCCGGCACCGCCAACCAGCTTGGCGTCACCGATGCCTTCGATCCGCAATCCAATGTCACCGGCGGAACCCGCTATCTCCGCGAACTTCTCGATCGCTACAATTTCGATGTGGTCAAGGCGCTGGCCGCTTACAACGCGGGTCCGCAGCGCGTCGAGCAGTATCGGGGAGTGCCGCCCTTTCCCGAAACCCGCGCCTACGTCGCTCGCGTCGTGCACGAGTACAACACTAAGAAAATCGCGCGGGAAAAAAAGCAAAACAAAAGCAGGTCTCCACCACAACTCGGAGCCATGCCCGGCGCGTTCCGAATCCCGCCACCACCCCCATCGCCGCCGCATCTCCGCGTTGACCCTTCCGGGTTCGTCATTTACCTTCAAGTGGGGCCGTGCTTACCATAGATGTGCCTCCCTGCGCTTTCGCACCGCATGAACAACAAAAAATACGTAGCGTACACGATTGTTTTTGCTGTGTTGGCGGCACTGGTCTACCTCCAGTTCCGGACCTGGCAAAACTTCGACTGGGCCCGGTTGTTTCAGTACAAGCTGAATTGGCGCCACATTTTCCACGGGGCAGCGCTTATCTATCTCGCCTATTTTTTGCGGGCGGTTCGATGGAAAATCTTTCTTCGACCGGTACGCAAGCAAGCATCGATCTGGCGACTGGTCCCACCCACCATGATCGGATTCACGGCACTCGCCTTGCTGGGTCGTCCTGGTGAATTGATTCGCCCCTATCTGATCGCGCGCCGTGAGAACCTGCCGTTCGCCTCCCAGGTGGCGGTCTGGGCCGTGGAGCGAATTTTTGACGTCGGCGGTTTCACCGTGCTGATAGTGGCCGCCATTTTTCTGCCCTCGAAACTGCGTGCGTTTACGCGCGCAGCCCCGCTCGATGTCAGGCACTGGATTCATCTCACCGGATACGGTCTGATCGCGCTTGTTCTCGGACTCCTCTCCGCGGCGGTGCTTTTCTCCTACCGGGGAAACCGAATCGCGCAGTGGGTCGAAGACCGTTTTTCGCATCTCGCCGAGAATCTGGGCCATCGCATCGCCCACAGAATTCGGGAGTTTACCGTCGGGCTCAATACCATTCACGGCCCAATCGCATTCCTCCAATTATCAGCCGTGTCGGTGTTGATGTGGTGGGTGATCGCCGTGGCCTACAAAGAAGTGACGCATGCCTACGGCGCACCGATGGATGCTATGAGCACCACCAAGGTTCTCCTTCTTATGGGAGCCAGCATGATCGGTTCCATGGTCCAGTTACCCGGTGTCGGCGGCGGCTCCCAACTGGCGACCATCAGCGCGCTCGACCATGTCTTTAAAATCGTCCCCAAAGAACTCACGGTCAGTTGCGGCATCATGCTGTGGCTGGTGACGTTTGTCGCCGTCGTTCCTATCGGGCTGTTGTTCTCACACCACGAACGGCTGTCGCTGCGCAAGCTTTCCGCGGAAACCGCCGAGGCCGGGGAAGTCGCAGAGGCTGACAAGGCATCGTAGAGGCGGAAGCCCACTCTTACGAACACACTCTGCATCGCCTGCTACAATCAGCTTGATTCCCCAGGTGTCGCCCAGCGCATGAAATGCCCCTTTTGCGGGTTTGAAAATGACAAAGTTGTGGATTCGCGCGAAAGCAAGGAAGCGGATTCCATCCGCCGCCGGCGCGAATGCCTGAAGTGCGAGAAGCGCTTCACCACCTACGAGCGCATCGACGAAATCCCGTACATGGTGGTGAAAAAAGACGGGCGCCGCGAGCGTTTTGACCGCCAGAAAGTGCTCAACGGCCTCATGCACGCCTGCGAGAAGCGCCCGGTGCCCATCAGCAAGCTCGAGCAGATTGTCAATGAAGCCGAGACCTTCGTCATCGAGTCGGCCGAGCGCGAGCGCAAAACCAGCGAAATCGGCGAGCTGATCATGAACCGCCTGCGCCGCTATGACAAAGTCGCCTACGTGAGGTTCGCCTCCGTCTATCTCGACTTTAAAGACGTGCAGGAATTCATGGCCGAACTGAAAGATCTGCTCAAAGCCAAAGACAAAGACAAAGACGCGCCCGAACCGAAGGGCAAGACCGGGAAACCCTGATAAAGCGGCGGAGTTGAAGGGGCGCACGAAGAGCTTTGCGATTCGCATCGTAAATCTGTTTCGTTCTCTGCCTCACTCGCTGGACGCGCAAACTCTGGGAAAGCTGCGGCTGCGACTCAATGTCTCTATGATTTAATAAGTAAATGATCTCTCATAAAATAACCCTCATCCCCGGCGACGGCATCGGCCCCGAAGTCATCCAGGCCACGGTTCGGATGCTCGAAGCCACCGGCGTCAAATTTGAATGGGAAAGCTTTGCCGCCGGGGCCGAAGCCTTTGAGAAGTACAAGGAATACATTCCCAAGGAACTCAGCGAATCCATCGAGCGCACCCGGGTCGGACTGAAGGGCCCAGTGACCACGCCCATCGGCGGCGGCTTCTCCAGCATCAATGTCGAACTCCGCAAGCGCTTCGAGCTCTTCGCAAACTTCCGGCCCATCCGCAACCTGCCCCATATTCCCACTCGCTATCCGGGCGTGGACCTGATTGTCGTGCGCGAAAACACCGAAGGACTTTACTCCGGCATTGAACACGAAGTGGTTCCGGGAGTGGTCGAGAGTATCAAGGTCATCACCGAGAAGGCTTCGACGCGCATCTCGCGTTTCGCTTTTGAGCATGCCCGCAAAAACAAGCGCAAGAAAATTCATTCCATCCACAAAGCAAACATAATGAAAATGTCGGATGGACTTTTTCTCCGTTGCTCCCGCGCAGTGTCCAAGGAATATCCGGAAATCACCTACGGCGAGCACATCGTCGACAATACCTGCATGCAACTGGTAATGAACCCTTACCAATACGACATGCTCTTAATGGAGAATTTTTACGGTGATATCCTGTCGGATTTGTGCGCCGGCCTGGTTGGAGGGTTGGGGCTCGTGCCGGGGGCGAATTTCGGCGACAGCTGTGCGATATTCGAAGCAGTGCATGGCTCGGCCCCCGACATCGCCGGCAAAAATGTCGCTAACCCTACCGCTGTGGTGCGTTCCGCCTTACTCATGCTTGGACATCTCGGCGAGCATGCCGCCGCCGCACAAATTAGCAATGCTCTTGACGCGGTTTACAATGACGGAAGTAAATTGACCAGGGATGTAGGTGGAAGCGCCGGAACTTTAGAATTCGCCGACTCGGTGATCGAAGCAATGGCTTCGCAAACGTGAACCGTCGATTAAAAACAAATGGAGCCCCATCTATTTCAACTCCATAACCGGCTTTGATAAAGTATTTTGTTATTGTTGCTACCAGATGTTGCTACAGGATATAGATTGGTGGCTTTGTCTTGAAAAGTCTGGAAATGCCCTATAACCGCGGCCTTCACCGCTTCGCCACGTTTGTCGCGTGCGCTACGTTTTTCCTTATCGTCGCGGGTGCGCTGGTTACAAGTAATGACGCAGGGCTTTCTGTTCCCGATTGGCCGACTACTTTCGGATCGTTTTACAAAATGCCTGCAATGGTGGGCGGAGTCAAGTACGAACACGGCCATCGCATGGTAGCCGAATTCACCGGCCTGATGACCGTCATCCTCGCCGTTTGGACCTGGAGAGTTGAAAAGCGGCGATGGTTGCGCATGTTGGGCTGGGCTGCCTTGGCTACCGTGATCACGCAAGGCATTCTTGGCGGCATGACTGTCCTGTTTTACCTGCCTGCGCCAATTTCAAGTGCGCACGCCGCGGTTGCGCAAACGTTTTTCTGTATTGCAGTCGCTATCGCATTGTTCACCGGGCGCCGCTGGATCCAAGAGCAACCGCGTACTGAACTCGATCAGCGTCGCCCTGCTCTCTTCACTTTGACCTTGCTTTCCATTTTTGTTCTCTACGTGCAGCTCGTTTTGGGAGCGATGTTTCGTCATCACGGCCTCAGTTGGTGGCCGCACGTCATCAATGCCGGAGTCGTCGCCATCGTTCTTTCCTGGACTGCCATACGCGCCATCTCTGTGCACTCACAAGTTGACGCCGTCCGGCGTCCTGCCGTCCTTATGCTCGGCCTTATGGTTGCTCAACTTTGCCTCGGTTTCCTGGCATTCATCACGCGGGTCATGTGGGGGCGGAATGCCTCGCAGCCAGAATTGCCGATGATAATCTCTACCGTCGTCCACGTGGCCGTCGGCGCTTTGTTGCTCGCAACAACCGTGATCCTAGCCATTCAAGTCTGGCGCCACGTGCCAGTCGCCTTCGAAGAACGCGTTCGAGGACGAAAGCAAGACCCAGTCGCTGCTTGAACTGCTCGCTCAGCCCATAGATTGGTTCCGTCAAGGTGATATTCGGCTACTGCCGTCGTAGAATGACGTGTGACCCCAAATCCCCTCGCTCTTGCCGAGCCGCCGCAACAGTCTTCCGATAGCACTTCCCCGGCCATCATCTCGGTTCGCGATGTCGTGCATCGCTATCAGGATCGCACCGCGCTTCATGGCGTTTCCTTTGACGTGCAATCCGCTGAACTATTCGGACTTTTAGGTCCAAACGGAAGCGGCAAGACGACACTCTTCCGCATTCTGTCGACCCTGATGGTCCCGACTTCGGGCACCGCAACCATCGCCGGCTTTGACGCGGTGCGCGAGCCTGCGTCGTTGCGACGCCACATCGGCGTCGTCTTCCAGGCACAAAGCATTGACCCTAAGCTTACTGCCTACGAAAATCTGTGGCATCAAGGGCATCTCTACGGTTTGCGCGGCAGCGACCTTAAGCGCCGTATCGAAGAGATATTAAGCCGCGTTGGTTTAATAGATCGCAAGGCCGACCGCGTCGAAACCTTTTCCGGAGGAATGCAGCGCCGAATTGAATTGGCAAAGGGTCTGCTGCATCATCCGGAAGTATTATTGCTCGACGAACCCACGACCGGATTAGATCCTGGGGCCCGCCATGATCTCTGGCAATATCTGCAAATCCTTCGCGATCAGGAACGCGTGTCGATCATCGTTACCACTCATCTGATGGAAGAGGCTGAGCGCTGTGATCGACTCGCGATCCTGAATGAGGGCAACCTGGTTGCTCTGGGCACACCGGAAAGCCTTACCCGCGAGATCGGCGGCGACGTTGTTTCGTTCGAGTCCAGCGATGCTGAGTCCTTAGCTGAACGTATACGTAGAAGGTTCCGCGTCGATGCTACCGTGATGAACAATCAGGTGCGCCTCGAAATTGAGAATGGACATCGCTTCGTGCCCGATGTCGTCGAAGCTTTCCCGGGAGAGATCCAGTCTTTAAGCGTGAGCAAGCCGACGTTAGAGGACGTCTTTATCCGCCGGACCGGCCACCGCTTCTGGAGTGAAGACATCGTTCCAGAGAAGAAGTCGGGCAAGAGAAAGCGTTCATCATCCTAAGTGAAACGCCGCCTGCGCCCCGGCCGACGGCGGGTATGAAATAGATCTTGGTCGCTTCGCGAGGATGACATTTTGTGGGCGAACTCCCGTTGTGCAATTTACGACGGCAGTTTGCCTCCCCATCCCCATCCGGCTTGCAGACTGGTTCGAATGACTCCGAGCAGTTCTTCGTTATCGGCGGGCTTTTGAAAGAAGGCCACGGCGCCCAATCCTAACGTCCGCGTCTCGTTGCCTTCAGGGTCGCGTGCCGTTAGAACTATGACCGGGATATTGGCTAACGCAGGAAGTTGCTGCAAGTTCTTGAGCACAGCAAACCCGTCGCCAGCGGGCAATCCAAGGTCGAGAATGATGAGTTGGGGCTTCTCTTTCTGAGCAAGTGCGATCGCGGAATAGCCATCACATGCATTGATAGCGTCGAAGTTGTTGGCTCGCAAACGCAGGGTCAGCGCTTGCCTGAGATCAGGGTCGTCGTCCACCACCATGATCTTGGCTCGATTTACAGTTGGCGTTTGGCCGTTGCTCTCAGCTCGCATTGATAGTCATCTCTTTCTCGTTCGGTTTTGTCCAAAGTCCTTGTTGAATAACTTCGGTGACGTAGTCAGCTACGCCCCACACTTGTTGTTCGAGCGTCCTCGCATC
>JANXZM010000021.1 GCA_025355505.1 Acidobacteriaceae bacterium
AGGCTCTTTACCGCAAGCGCAACGAAGTGGAACGGCTCTTTCGCCGACTCAAGGGCTTCCGCCGCATCTTCTCCCGCTTCGACAAACTCGCCGTCCTCTTCCTTGGATTTCTCAACTTCGCTTTAATTGTCGAGGCCTTGCGATAGCGTTAACACGCCCTAGCAGCCCGCGGTGCAAGTATGTTTTGTATCAGGTGTATGCCTTCAGGCATACCGTAAGTGCCGTGTTATGAGGGCGCCTTTAGGCGCTGGTTTTGAGCGCTGGAGTTTCACCACAGGAGACCAAGGATGGAGCGCGCGGCCCTGTGCCTCGCGCAGCTAAGTGCAGAGGTTCTTCGCTTCGCTCAGGATGACAAATTGTGGTGATGCCAAAATTGGTGGGAATGAAAACTTGCGTTGGAGACTTGAGTTACTTGGCGACGGTTCAATCCTTGCTAGTCCGACAGGAGTGTCCGCTCTACACGAGAACTTGATCGCTCAGGCGGCGTGGCCGCGCCAGTCGGCGATCTCTTTCAGACCTTCTCCGCGGGCATGCTCGAAGAGTCTGACTTTGTGACGGGTGTGTTCGAACTCGTGGATGTCAGCCCAGACTTCCGCCTGCCACGATCTCTCGTGGGTCGCGGTCTCGCCGCAACTGGCACAGCGGGTGTGAAAGGTAATGCCCGGCTTCGGAGGAGTCTGCACGTCCTGCAATTCGAGGAAGACGCAGCGCACTTCTTCGATCTGTTCGTCAGGACCGAGAATGTGCTCGTAGCGCAGGAGGTATCCAAAGGCAAGTTTGCGGGCTTCGACTTCGGCTTCTTCGCGAGTGTGGAACGGTCCGTATTCGGCTCGCAGTTGCTCGGTCGAGTCGCAGGCCATCCAGAAAATGTCTTTGTACGCCATACCCTACCTCAGTCTGGGTCTGAACTGATAACGCCCTACACCTGTGAAGCGCTGAGGTCGTGGAGCGGGTCGAACGGATCCACAAGTAACTGAGCAATTTGATTACCTTGATTGGGAGAGCCGGCGCGCTTTCCGAGGCGGCGACTCAGTAGAGAAGCTCGCAACTTATGAATATGAAAACATGCAACTTAGGCGGCCAGTCTGGCAGTACCAACAGCGTGCGGGACGGCCGGGATGCGGAAAGCGGTGTGAAAATTTGTTTCCTTCGCCAGACATCGAACGGAAACAATCTTGAGCTCGAGGGCCCAGGCTTCACCGGTTTCAAACGTCCCGTGCTTCCCCCTGCTCGAGATGGGCGCTTCGGGGGGAATTGTTGCCTGGTTACTGCGAAGGTATTAACCCGTGCTGGAACCCCACCCCTATATCTCTTGGGATCATAGAGCTAGAGGGAACTTCCCGCCAGATCCTTTATGGTTGAGAGAAAGGAACGGAGGATTCTAACTTGCGTTGTGCGGTAAATACCAGCCATCCCCAGATCGGGTCCGTCTGCCCCCGCTTTCCAACACACGCTTTCGATAGTGATTTCCCAGAACAGGGGATTTTTCAGGTGATTTATTCATGACAAAACCGAGGTGAAGATAAAGATCAAGCACCCGAAAAGTGGAGTGCGCGGAGGAGTGGATGAGTTCTCCGTTGTCAGTTCCCGGTTCTGCGCCCGCGGCTCCCGGTTCTCACGGGGAGAGGTCGCAGATTCTGTTGGCTGGCACCTAGAAGCTATCTCAGCACGAAGCGACGGAGTAAACGCAGTGTCCCTCATGGGCTAAAGCCCCCGTCTTTATTGGCTCTGGGCGGCACGGCTGAAGCCGTGCCCTTCCCAAAACGATTTATGAGATAGCTTCTAGCGAGTCCCTCCCGAGGCCGCCGCAGCCGCCTTTGTTTCTGCAGCCGCATGAGCAGTGCCTGCCTCGCCCACGGCCAGGCTCCACCCTGCCGCCGGCGGCAACAGCCCATTCCCCATTTGCAGATGCCAGTTCGCTCCGCCGTGGCTGGCGACGTAGAGCGCGAGTTCGAGCCGGGTCCACACTCCCAGCTTGTCGAAGGCGGTGCGCAGGTAGTTCTTCACTACCTGCTCGCTGGTGATGAGCACCCTGGCAATATCTTTGTTGGTAAGGCCCTGCCACACCAGCGTCGCGACCTGCATTTCCTTGGCGCTTAACCGATCACGGGGTTGCATGGTTGCACCTGCTCCTTGATGAACATGGCGGTGGCGAGTTTCACTCGCTTCCGGCCTTCTTTGATGCCTGCACGCAGAAACAGCGTGCGCAGGTGTTGTTTTACCGTCCGCGGGCTAATGCTCAAGTGGCTCGCGATTTCTTTGTTGCTGCATCCCTGCACGAGCAGACGTAATACCTGCTGGTCTCGGGGTGTTATTTTGATATCATTTAGGTTGATCATTGGCTTTTCGTCGGCTCCTTCAGTTCAGTCTTGGGGTCGCGACCCACCACAACCTAAGCAAGCTGTTCGCCAAATCTTCGCCGCCAAAGAATGCCGTTTGAAACCATACAGTTACACTTGCAACCTCGACCTTTCTTCACCCCGTATTAGACCGCTTTCATGAATCGCTGCCACTTTGGCATCCCCAATCGGGAATCCCTCCCAAATAGCCCTCCCTTTTCTTCCCTTTCAGACGGCTCAGACTTGCACTACAATGGCCTCAGCTCGGACACTCTTTCTCCCCCCGATGCCATGCCCTCCAACCGGCCCAACCTGACACGATCCAACCTGACCCTGGACGTGCAATCCTTTCAGCACTTGCTCTCGGCTGCCTTCACCATTCAGGAACATAACGATCATCTGAAACAGGCGAGACAAATCCAGGCCAAGCCGGAAGCCAGCCCCGAATCGGCAGCCAATGGCGTTTGCCCGCAGTGTGGCGTTCCGAAACCCGCCGAAGGATCGCGCTGCGCGAGCTGCGCCCCGGACCAACTTCGTCCGGGCGAACGCTTGCAACGCCACTGGGCCTCGATGTGGCTGATGAGCCAGGAGCAGGGCTTGTGGCCCGAGCGTTCTGCCGAGATCCGCGAACCTGCGCGAGCCGAAGTGCCGCCACCTGAGCTCGAGCGCAGGCCGCCAAATCAGCCGCCGCGCGCTTTTACCGCCTCCGGCATTCTCGCTTTGCCCCTTGTAAAAGAGGTTGCAGAAGAAACCATCGCGCAGCAAGAGACCGAGACGATTCACGATCGAGTAAACGCCAAGTCGGCGCTCAGCAAATCCATACTCGGCAAAGCAGCAGCAGAAAACAAATGGACCACCGAAGCAACTGAAGACTTGTCAACCGAAGACTCCGATCCGACCGTCCAGACATTCCAGTTATCCGCCAGCGACGATTCTTTCCCGACCGATGCAACCAGAGATGCAACAACCGACGCCAGCCGCGCCACCACCAGCTCCCTGATTCAGCGCCTCGCGGACCTGCGGGTGATCCTGCGCTTTCACCGCGCCGACCTCTATCTGGGAGCCGCCGTCTTCGTAGCCGTGTTCGCCTTGTTGTGGCCGGCGGCAACCTCGCCACCACGCGCCGCGCTAGGTCCCTGGGAAAGGGCGCTGATCACGCTCGGAATTGCCGAGGCTCCCGTACCCGTAGTCCATTTCCAGGGAGACCCCGGCATCGAAGTATGGATCGATTCGCACACCGCTCTCTACTACTGTCCCGGCGAAGAAATGTACGGCAAGGCCAAGGGCGGTCGCCTCACCAGCCAGCACGAAGCGCAGATGAATAGCTTCGAACCCGCCAGCCGCAGCGCCTGCGAGTAACGAGTGTAGGGCGAACACTCCTGTCCGCCAATGCCCGCAGTGCATTCAACCCGGCGCAGTTAAGGGGAGTTCCTATGTAGTGACCGGAATCACCTCCGGCTCGGACGCTCCAACCTTACTTTTCAACTATGCAGTACGCGCCAATCTTCTTCGCTGCTTCTGGTTTGTCAATATTGTGCGATCAGGGGCGGTTGTTTGTCTGTGATCTCAAATCACAAATTAGTTCTGAATTCCCGGTTCTCAGTTCTCAGAGGTCGCTCGAAAATAGCGGCATCGGCAAGGCATGACGACGGGTACACCTCGGAACTGCCCCAAGCAGATCTCCATTGTCGCGCAGGACGGGTTGGATGTCTGTGATGGTGGTCACTGGCTGGATGTGATGAAAAGGGTTGAGAGGCCAGATTGCAGATAACGTCCCGTCTGTCCCCGGGTTTGAAAAGCCGCGCAAGGATGGGGCACCTCAGCAACGATGGGGCTCGACGAAAATCTCTCAGGGTCAAAAGAAAAGAGCGCCCGAGAGCGCTCTTTCTGAGAACTGACAACTGAGAATCAGGCGCTGTAAACCTGCTCGTGCTGACGCGCTTCATACCATAGCGCCAGCTCGACGCGGTTCCACAATCCCAGTTTGTCGTAGATCAAACGCAGATAATTCTTTACTACGTGCTCGGTGGTTCCGAGAGAATCGGCGATTTCCCGGTTCTTGCAGCCCTCGGCTACGCGCTGAATGATGAGTTGTTCGCGTTCGCTGGGCCCGCGGCGGTTTGCTGTCTCTCCAACCATAGTTGTCTCCTATAAAGCAAAGTCGCGAGCTTAACCCGCTTGATGCCACCCTTGATTCCAAACCGCAAAAACAGGCGGTTGAAATGCGCTTTGACCGTACGCTCGGCAATGTTTAGATCCCGAGCAATTTCCGCGTTGTCGCATCCCTGGAGAAGCAGACCTATAATCTGCCGTTCCCGAGGGCCCACTTGGCTGAAATTCTCTTCCATAAGCACTTGCACCTTACCGACACGCCCCGGTCGCCGAAAAGTGGCTCGGAAAACCAGGTCCCTGGACGCATCTGGATTCGGGTCTTTGCGTCTCAAATTGCATTCACGCGGCCAAAGGGCTGTTCGGGATGTTAACTAAGTGTGAAAACGCCGGTTGCGGGCTTTTTGCAGGGAAAACGTCGGTACCATAGTCATCGCAAGAAGATGGCAGACAGGCGCGCTGAGCAGTTTTGCTCACTCCCTAGGGTGAATCACTTAGTACAAAGTTCCGAGGTAGACACCTTCCAAAGATCATATTTACACGGAAGTACATTTTTCCCCAGGCCTCGGCCTCCCACTATAATGAGCCGTGGACTTCAAGCTCGTAAGCAGCTACAAACCGCAAGGCGATCAGGGACGAGCGATCGAAGCCCTCACCCGCGGGGTCTTTGATCGCGAGCAGCATCAAGTGCTGCTTGGAGTCACCGGATCGGGCAAGACCTTCACCGCCGCCAAAGTGATCGAGGCGGCCAACCGGCCCGCCATCGTCATGGCCCACAACAAAACCCTTGCCGCCCAGCTCTACCACGAGTTCAAAAGCTTTTTCCCTCATAACGCGGTCGAGTACTTCGTCTCCTACTATGATTTTTTCCAACCCGAAGCTTATATTCCCGCGGCGGATCTTTATATTGAGAAGGAATCGACGATTAATGATGAGTTGGACAAGTTGCGGCTGTCGGCTACTCGGTCGTTATTTGAGCGACGGGATTGTTTGATTGTGGCTTCGGTGAGTTGCATTTATGGGTTGGGATCGCCGGAAGCTTATTACGGGATGATGCTGTTTCTGGAGAAGGGACAGAAGATCAAGCGCTCGGACATTACTCGCAAGCTGGTTGACATTCTTTATGAGCGGACGGAAGGGGATTTTCGGCGCGGGACTTTTCGGGTGCGCGGGGATGTTATCGAAATCTATCCTACTTATGACGACAACGCTTATCGCATCGAAATGTTTGGGGATGAGATAGAAACGCTTTCGCAGATCGATCCTTTGTTTGGGACAGTCAAGCAGCGTTACATGCGGCTGCCGATTTATCCTAAGACGCACTATGTGATGAAGGAAGAGACGCGGGCGTCGGCCGTGGCCTCGATAAAAACTGAACTCGCGTGGTGGGAAGCGGAACTGGAAAAGCAAGGGCGGCTGGTTGAATCGCAGAGAATCCATCAGCGGGTGATGTATGACCTGGAAATGATCAAGGTTATGGGCTATTGCCATGGGATTGAAAACTACTCGCGGCATTTTACGGGACGGCTTCCGGGGGAGCCTCCGCCAACGCTGCTGGATTATTTTCCTCGCGACTTTCTGATGTTCATCGACGAGTCGCATCAGACAGTGCCGCAGCTTCATGGCATGTATCACGGGGACCGCTCGCGCAAGCAGACGCTGGTGGAATACGGATTCCGCATGCCCTCGGCGCTGGACAACCGTCCGCTCACCTTCGAGGAGTTCGAGCATCGCACTAACCAGATTATTTATGTCTCTGCTACGCCGGGTCCTTACGAACTAACTAAGACTGCCGGCGTGGTCGTTGAACAGGTCATCCGGCCCACCGGATTGATTGATCCGCCGGTTGAGATACGTCCGGTGAAAGGACAGATCGACGACCTGCTGCACATGATCCGCGACCGGGTGGCGGGCAACGAACGCGTGCTGGTGACTACGCTGACCAAGCGGATGTCTGAAGATCTTGCCGAATACTATTCCGAGGTGGGTGTGAAGTGCGCCTACCTGCACTCGGAAATAAGCACGCTGGACCGGATTAAAATATTGCGGGATTTGCGGCGCGGCGAATTCGATGCGTTGATCGGTGTGAATCTTCTGCGCGAGGGGCTCGATTTGCCTGAGGTTTCGCTGGTGGCGATTCTGGACGCGGACAAGGAGGGCTTTCTACGCTCAGGAGGTTCGCTCATCCAAACCATGGGCCGCGCCGCCCGCAACCTGAACGGCCGCGC
>JANXZM010000041.1 GCA_025355505.1 Acidobacteriaceae bacterium
GCATTTCTTGCGAGGGATCCGGAGGCGGCAACGAAGTTGTCGGAGGAACAGCAGCGCAAGCTGCCGGATGCAGCACAGAGCAATAACACCAAGGCGGTTCGGCTAATGCTGGAGGCTGGCTGGCCGGTCGATATCCCGGGAGAGGCGGGAGCGACGGCGCTGCATTGGGCGGGGTTCCACGGCAATGCGGAGATGGCACGTGCGATTTTAAAGCACCATCCGACGCTGGAGTTGAAGTCACGGGAGCATGAGGGAACTGCGCTGGGGTGGGCACTGTACGGATCGGGGAATGGGTGGCATCGAGACACGGGCGACTATGTGGGGACGGTGCGCGCGCTGCTGGAGGCCGGGGCGATCCTGCCGCCGCACGCGGCGGTACTGGAGCCCAGTGATGGCGTACTGGAGGTGCTGCCATGAATGCGAACAAACGACCTGTGACTGTGCTGATTGTCGCCTGTATGTTTATTGCAGTGGGCGTGCTTGGCTTTGGCTATCACCTCCGCGAGTTGTTGACGCTGCAGAAAGACAGCGTGTGGGTTGAGCTGACCGAACTGCTGGCGCTTGTTTGCGGAGTTTTTTTGCTGCGCGGGCAGAACTGGGCGCGATGGGTAGCGGTTGCGTGGGTCGCGTTGCATGTGATGGTGAGCGTGCTGAATACATCCCACGGAATCGTGGTGCATAGCTTCTTGTTCATGTTGACCGCGTGGCTTCTCTTTCGGACAGAAGCCGCGCGATATTTTCGTGGCCCGTAGGAGCTGCGATGAATCATGCCTTCGTGGATGACGGGCAACCCGGAAATTAGGAGAGGGCAAGCGTGGGTGGCAAAGGAATGGAAAGGTGTGACCTCCGCATCCTGGAAAGCCCGTTGCTTTTTCTTTATCCATCCGGGGCGAATCTGTGGAATACTGTGATCGCTATGTGGTGCCCGCGGACTCCAGAGCGAGAAGCATTTCGTACAATAAACGTACAATGGATCGGGCAATGGGGCCTTTTTAGCCGTTGTAGCAGTTCCGAGAATCACTAAGTTACGTGTTATCAATACCCTGAATAGTTCGACTCCCGCCGCCTCCACCATTCAATCTCAAGCACTCACCTATGCTGTGCGCGGGAAACGGCCGGACGTGCCGGCAGTTCCGCTCATGATTGTTTCTCCAAAGAATGGGTTATGACTTGCCTGCCTCTGCGGCAGGAGGTTGACCGAATCAAGCATTGCAGCGCCTGAGTACAAACTGCGGATCTCTACGGCGTACTGCTCCACAATCGGTGATAGCTGTGACAAAACCAGAAACCCGAACCTGTCCCAAACTATTTTGCTCCCGCATCTACTCGCTGATCCAGAATCTTGGAACATGCCCGGCTCGGATGAACTACTGGCACAGCTGGCGGAAACGCCTCGGGAAAACGGAACGGGAAGCCTCCGCGACGCGGCTTCCGGTCTGGTCGAGGTCATACGTGTGGCTGGCGTGAAGGCACAGCGCGCAGTTTTCATCGCACATCCAAGTAGGCGTCGAGCTTGCGCAGTTCGTCGGGTGTGAGCGGCTGGGGGAGTCATTCAATCTTGCCTTTCTATTTCAAGCTCTTTCCTGTCTTACTTTCTTAGTGTCACCTCCGCCCGCACCCGGAAGGGCGTGCCTCGGCAAGTAACAACTTTCGTGTTGGAGAGAAGCCGGAATTCCGAAGTAAGGAATGCCTGAAGGCTTGCCCCGATACAAAATCCCACTCACCACGCGCTGCTAAACACTCGCCGATCGTCTATCCTCGAAATGGCGGGTCTCGCTACGAAAAGATTGAGGGATGAGGAGCCTTTATGAGTTTGACCGAGGCTGGTGTCGTCGGACAATCGCCTAATAATGATGACGGGAAACAGACAGCACCAGCGAGATACGGCTTAGACGCTATGTTCGCTCCGGGCTCGGTGGCCGTCATCGGTGCGACCGATCGTCCCGGCACCGTAGGCCGGACTGTTCTCGAGAACCTGCTGCACGGCAGATTTCAGGGAAAAGTGTATGCCGTCAACGTCAAGCATCCGGAAGTTCTGGGGCTCAAAGCCTACCGGAGCATACGCGACATCCCGGGTCCCGTGGACCTCGTGGTAATTGCCACCCCGGCGGCAACGGTCCCGCAGCTTATTGGAGAGTGCGTGGATGCCGGCGCCAAGTCCGCAGTCGTGATTTCTGCTGGATTCAGGGAACACGGTGCGGAAGGCGCTGCCCTCGAACAGCAGATTCACGAGCAGTTGCGGCGCGGATCCATGCGCTTGATTGGCCCAAACTGTCTGGGCATTATGAACCCGGCGATCGGGTTGAATGCTACTTTCGCCAAAGATGCGCCCAAGGCGGGCAACGTCGCGTTCCTGAGTCAGAGTGGAGCACTGTTGAGCGCGATTCTGGATTGGAGCCACCACGAACAAGTAGGTTTCAGCGCAATTGTCTCGACCGGTTCGATGTTGAATGTTGGTTGGGGTGATTTGATTTACTACTTTGGCGACGACCCGCACACCAAGAGCATCCTGCTCTACATGGAATCCGTAGGGGACGCGCGGTCATTCTTGTCCGCAGCCCGTGAAGTCGCACTGACCAAGCCGATCATCGTGATCAAAGCCGGTCGGTCGCAAGCGGCCTCGCGGGCTGCAGCATCGCACACGGGTGCGCTCACGGGCAGCGACGAAGTGCTGGAGGCAGCTTTCCGTCGCTCGGGAGTCTTGCGGGTGCACAATATCGCGGACCTTTTCTATATGGCGGAAGTGCTCAGCCGGCAACCCCGCCCCAAGGGTCCGCGGCTTACCATCCTGACCAATGCGGGCGGACCCGCAGTCCTGGCCACGGACTCGCTGGTGGCCAATGGTGGAGAACTGGCCGAACTTTCCCCAGAAAGCCTGCGGCGCCTGGATGAGTTCCTCCCGACCCACTGGAGTCATAACAATCCCATCGATATTCTCGGCGATGCTGATTCCGAGCGCTATGCCCGAGCTCTGGAAATTGCTACGCAAGACCCAAACAGCGATGGGCTTCTGGTCATCCTTGCTCCGCAGGGGATGACTGACCCTGCGCAGATTGCAGAACGTTTAAAACCTTACGCCAAACAATATGGCAAGCCCGTGCTCGCCAGCTGGATGGGAGCAGACAGTATTGCCGCCGGCGAAGCTGCCCTGAATTCGGCAGGCATTCCGACGTTTTCGTATCCCGACACCGCCGCGCGGGCGTTCACCTACATGTGGCGCTACACCTACAACCTGCGCGGACTCTACGAAACTCCCACACTGGCGGACCAATCGGAGATGGAGAGCACATCCCGCAACCAAGTAGGGCAAATCATACAGAATGCGCGCAGGCAAGGGCGCGTTCTGCTCAACGAGTTGGAATCAAAGGTGTTGTTGTCGCTTTACGGCATCCCCACAGTGGAGACGCGCGCTGCGGCCAGCGAGGACGAGGCGGCCACGATTGCTTCGGAACTTGGCTTTCCGGTTGTCCTGAAAGTCTTTTCCGCAATTATCACGCACAAGACGGATGTTGGCGGAGTCAAACTGAACTTGCAAGATGAAGCGGCGGTCCGCTCCGCCTATCGCGCCATCAAGTCTTCGGTTGCGGAGAAAACTGGCCCCGACCAATTCTCCGGCGTCACGGTACAGCCGATGGTGAAGCTCGATGGCTACGAATTAATTCTCGGCAGCAGCGTGGACCCACAGTTTGGGCCCGTCGTCCTCTTCGGTTCTGGTGGCCAGCTTGTCGAAGTGTATCGCGACCGCGCCCTGGCGCTTCCACCTCTGAACACCACGCTGGCGCAAAGAATGATGGAGCAAACACGAATCTTCACTGCGCTGAAGGGAGTCCGCGGACGCAAGCCGGTCAACATGGAGGCTCTGGAGCAACTCTTAGTGCGCTTCAGTCAGCTTGTGCTCGAACAGCGGTGGATCGCGGAAATTGACATCAATCCCCTGCTGGCTTCACCGGAGCGCCTGCTGGCGCTCGACGCCAGAATTGTGCTGCACGGGCCCAACGTAACCCTCGAACAGTTGCCCAAGCCCGCGATCCGTCCCTATCCCTTGCAGTATGTTTCAACCTGGACAATGAAGGATGGGAATCTGGATACGATCCGCCCGATCCGCCCCGAAGACGAACCGCTGATGGTTAAGTTTCACGAGACGCTTTCCGATCGCAGCGTCTATTTGCGCTACTTCTGCACCCTCAGCTTGAGTAGGCGTGTGGCGCATGAGCGTCTGCTGCGCATCTGTTTCGGTGATTACGATCGCGAGATCGCGCTGGTCGCTGAGCACACCGATCCCGCCACCGGAGAGCGCCGGATCATGGCGGTTGGGCGTCTGAACAAACTTCACGGCAAGAATGAAGCGGAAGTCGCGGTCCTGGTTTCCGATCACTATCAAGGCCTCGGTCTGGGAAATGAACTACTCCGGCGCGCCATACAGATTGCCCGCGACGAAAAATTAAGCGAAGTGTCCGCGGAAATATTGCCTGACAACATAGCGATGCAGGTCATCATGAAGCACCATGGCTTTCGTGTTCGCGCGGGTGAAGATCTAACTTCGGTCCAGGCCTTCCTGAAGCTCTGAGTCCTACGGTGGAGGGACGGGCGTCTCGCCCGGCTCTCCACCAGCAAGCCTTCTCATCCTTTCCGCTTGTGATCTGGATCACACGTTCCTGTGAGCCGCGTTCCCGACAATATCCCTTCCTTCCGTCATGCTCGATGTAACCGTTTCTTTAGAACAGGCGAAGTCATCGAGAAGTCCAGAAGGGGATGTCATGAAGCGTAAGTTTAAGACCATGGACGGCAACGAGGCAGTCGCCAATGTCGCGTACCGCCTCAATGAAGTCATCGCCATTTATCCCATCACGCCATCGTCGAACATGGGCGAATGGGCCGATCAATGGTCGTCGGAAAGTGTACCCAATATCTGGGGTACCGTGCCCCACGTGATCGAAATGCAAAGCGAAGGCGGTGCCGCCGGAGCCGTTCATGGCGCGCTCCAGACCGGAGCCCTGTCCACCACCTTCACCGCGTCACAAGGCCTGCTGCTCATGATCCCCAACATGAACAAGATCGCAGGCGAACTTACGCCGACGGCGTTTCACGTCAGCGCACGCACGGTAGCAGCTCACGCCCTCTCGATTTTTGGCGACCACTCGGATGTAATGTTTTGCAGAAGTACGGGATTCGCCATGCTCTGCTCGAACTCCGTTCAGGAGGCAATGGACCTGGCCCTCATCGCCCATACGGCCTCGCTCGAGACCCGCATCCCTTTCCTGCATTTCTTTGACGGCTTCCGCACTTCGCATGAAGTTAATAAGATCGAGATGCTTACCGAGGACGACATGCTCGCCCTCATCAACATGGATCGCATCATCGAACACCGGCAGCGAGCGCTTTCTCCGGACCATCCCGTGTTACGCGGTACCGCACAGAATCCTGACGTCTACTTTCAGGCGCGTGAAGCCGGCAATCCCTACTATGAAGTTTGTCCGGACAAGGTCCAGGTGGTCATGGACAAGTTTTCCGAGGTTGTCGGGCGTTCGTATCACCTGTTCGACTACGTGGGCGCGCCCGATGCCGAGCACGTGATCGTCATGATGGGCTCCGGTGCAGAGACCGCACACGAGACGGTGGAGCATCTGAACCAGAGCGGCGAAAAAGTTGGCTTGCTGAAAGTCAGGCTGTATCGGCCGTTTTCCGTCAAGCGATTCATCGAGGCGCTGCCGGCAACCGTGCGCAAGATTGCCGTCCTTGATCGCACCAAGGAAGCTGGTGCATCGAGAGAGCCGCTTTATCTCGACGTCGTCAACGCGATTCAAGAAGGAATCAAACTTGGCTATGGAACGCTCAAAGTCGTACTGGAAACCATCGGTGGACGCTACGGCCTCTCCTCAAAAGAATTCACGCCCGCGATGGTGAAAGCGGTGTATGACAACATGGCGAAGGCGCAGCCCAAGGACCACTTCACCATCGGCATTCAGGACGACGTCAGCCATACGAGTCTCGATTACGATCCCGATTTTTCCATCGAGCCCGACAATGTGGTTCGAGCGATGTTCTACGGCCTGGGCGCGGATGGCACGGTCGGCGCCAACAAGAACTCCATCAAGATCATCGGCGAAAACACCGACAACTACGGGCAGGGCTACTTCGTCTACGACTCCAAGAAGTCTGGGGCGATGACGGTTTCGCACCTGCGTTTCGGTCCGCAGCCGATCCGCTCCAGCTACCTGATTACCAGGGCCAATTTTGTAGCCTGTCATCAATGGATTTTCCTCGATCGCTATGACATGCTCAGCACCCTGGTTCCAGGCGGCGTTTTCCTGCTCAATAGTCCTTTCAATAAAGACGAGGTTTGGGACCATCTGCCACGCGAAGTGCAGACGCAATTGATCGCCAGGAAGGCCCGCTTCTTCATAATTGACGCCTATCAGGTGGCGCGAGAGACCGGCATGGGTTCGCGCATGAACACCATTCTGCAAGCGTGCTTCTTCGCCATCTCCAAGGTCTTGCCTCGCGAACAAGCCATGGAAGCGATTCGCGAGTCCATCCGCTACACCTACGGCAGAAAAGGCGATGAGGTTGTCCAGCAGAACCTGCGCGCCGTGGATGAAACACTGGCCCGCCTTTTCGAAGTCACGGTACCGGAGAAAGTAACGAGCCACACCGAAATGCCGGCTGCGTTCGCTTCCGGGGCCCCCAAGTTCGAGCGCGATGTGCTCGGCGTAATCTACGCGGGCCACGGTGATGACCTTCCCGTGAGCGCGTTCTCCGTCGATGGCACCTTCCCCACCGGTACGGCCAAATGGGAAAAGCGCAACATCGCGCTCGAGATTCCCGAATGGGATACGAAGATATGTATTCAGTGCGGCAAGTGCGCCATGGTCTGCCCGCATGCTGTGCTCCGCATCAAGGTCTACGGCTCAAAGCAGCTAGAGGGTGCGCCCACGACGTTCAAGTCTACGGAGGTGCGCGACAAGGAATGGCAAGGTTTGAAATACACAATCCAGGTTGCGCCCGAAGACTGCACCGGATGCGGCATCTGTGTCGATATCTGTCCCGCGAAGAACAAGAGCGAGGCCCGTCTGAAAGCCATCAACATGGTGCCGCAGCCGCCGCTGCGCGCGCCGGAGCGCGAAAACTGGGATTTCTTCCTCAAGATTCCAGAGCTGGATCGCCGCAAGATTAAAGTCACGAATATCCGCCAGCAACAAGTGCAGGAACCTTTGTTTGAATTTTCGGGGGCTTGTTCCGGATGCGGCGAAACACCTTATCTGAAGCTGGTTTCTCAGCTCTTTGGAGATCGGTCCGTCATCGCCAATGCCACCGGCTGCTCTTCCATCTACGGCGGCAACCTACCGACTACGCCCTGGTCTAAAAATCTCGACGGCCGCGGGCCCGCCTGGTCAAATTCCCTGTTTGAAGACAATGCCGAGTTCGGCCTGGGTTTCAGGCTGTCCATCGACAAGCAGACCGAATTCGCGCGCGAGTTGGTGCGCCGTCTTGCGGCACAAATCGGAGACGAGCTCGTTACCGCATTGCTGACCTCACCGCAGAAAGACGAGGCGGACATTTTCGAGCAGCGGCAGCGTGTCGAACTGCTGAAGGAAAAGCTGCAGAGTGTCCACTCGCCAGACTCCAGGCACCTGCAAGCCCTCGCCGACATGCTGGTGAAGAAGAGCGTTTGGATCGTGGGCGGCGACGGTTGGGCGTACGACATCGGTTACGGAGGTCTGGACCACGTGCTGGCCAGCGGCCGCAACGTGAACCTCCTCGTGCTCGACACCGAAGTCTATTCCAACACTGGCGGCCAGGCCTCGAAATCCACGCCGCGGGGAGCAGTGGCCAAGTTCGCTGCGGGAGGCAAACCGGGGCTAAAGAAGGACCTTGGACTCATGGCCATGACTTACGGCAATGTCTATGTGGCCAGCGTGGCCATGGGCGCCAAGGACGAGCACACCCTCAAGGCGTTCCTGGAAGCGGAAGCTTATGACGGCCCCAGCCTTATCATTGCCTACTCCCACTGCATCGCACACGGCATCGACATGACGACGGCCATGTCAGACCAGAAAGTCCTGGTTGATTCTGGCCAGTGGCTGCTCTATCGCTACAATCCGTCGCGCACCCTCGCCGGGGAGAATCCACTAACCCTTGATTCCCGCGCGCCCACGCGCAAGGTTCGAGACTTCATGCAGCAGCAGACGCGCTTCAAAATGCTGGTCAAGAGCAATCCTGAACACGCCAAGCACCTGTGGCAAGAGGCACAGCAGGATGCTGAGACTCGCTATCGCATGTATGAGTATCTGGCGCAGCGCAAGTCAGGCCCGGCGGCCCCGGTTGAAAAGCGCCCCGATCCGCCGGTGCCAGTAGAAACCGTAAAATAACCGTTTACGATTAGATAGCGACACGCATTTACAGCGACAGACATTACGAAGAGGAACCATTCATGGACCTAAGCACGAGGATCTTCGGCGGCGAATGGGCCTAAACATGCCGCAAAGTCTCGCCTGCTCGTGGCAGAAAAACGTTGCCTCACACAACCTGCGAAATCCATCCCTGCGTATTTGCCAACCTCTAAAGAGGGGTTAAAGCCTGATGTGACGCGCCTCACTATGACGCGTGCGGGAGGTCACCGCCTCAGGAACAAAGAGGCCTTCTAATGGAATTTGGCGGGGTGCACGGCAGCCGTAGTGACAGGAATCTCGCGCCGGAAGTAAGTCCGTGCCGAGGATGACCACCCCTGAAGAGCACAGACAAGGGGAAGAAAAATGTCCTGGGAGCTTGATTACAATAACAAGTTGCGAACGGCAGATGAGGCGCTGCGGTGTGTGCAGTCCGGAATGCGTGTCTACATTCAGCCGGGTTGTGCCGAACCTGAGACTCTTGTAGAGGCGCTGCTGCGCCGGGGTCCCTTTGTGCAGAACGTGGAAATCGTTCACATGATGACCATGGGAGCGGCCCCTTATGTGGCTCCAGAGATGGCAGGACACTTCCGGCACAACGCAATGTTTATCGGCGGCAATGTGCGCGAGGCCATCAACGATGGCCGGGCCGACTACACGCCCATTTACCTGAGTGAGATTGAAGGACTTTTCGAGAGCGGCGCCATGCCCATCGATGTGGCCCTGCTGGAACTCTCTCCCCCCGACCCGCACGGCTTTTGCAGCTTCGGCGTGGGTGTGGACACGTCGCTCACCGCGGCCAAATGTGCCCGCTACGTGGTGGCGCAGATCAATGATCAAATGCCGCGCACCTTCGGAGACAGCTTTATCCATGTAAATGACCTTGATGTCGTTGTGCATTCCTCCCGGCCTCTGTGCGCCATGAAGCAACCGCAAGTCACTCACATGCATAAGGCCATCGCCCGCAACGTCGCAGATTTGATTGAGGACGGAGCCGTGCTGCAGACTGGCATCGGCGGAATCCCGGATGCCGTGCTGCCATTTCTCATGGATCGCAAGGATCTCGCGATCCACAGCGAATTGGTTTCCGACGGCGTGATTCCTTTGATCAATGCCGGCGTGATCACGGGTGCGCGCAAGAACTTCAAGCCGCGGAAGATCATCCTGGGATTTGCCATTGGCACGAAACAGTTGTTCGACTTCGTAGACAACAATCCGATATTCGAGTTCCACCCTACCGCCTACACCAACGATCCCGCGCTCATCGCCCGAAACGACAACATGGTGGCCATCAACTCCGCGTTGCAGATCGATCTCACCGGCCAGGTCTGCTCTGATTCGATCGGCAACCAGTTCTATAGCGGCATTGGCGGGCAAGTGGACTTCATTCGCGGGGCTTCGCGCTCCAAGCATGGCAAGCCGATCATCGCCATTTCGTCAACCGCAAAAGATGGCGCAATCTCGCGGATTGTGCCCATGCTGAGTCCCGGCGCGGGAGTGGTTACTTCGCGCGGGCTCATCCGGTATGTAGTCACCGAATACGGGATAGCCTATCTGCACGGCAAGACCATCCGGCAACGGGCGCAGGCCTTGATCGACATTGCACATCCCAACTTCCGGGAAGAACTTTATCAATTTTGCGAGAAAACCAAGTGGCTGCAGCGATCGCTAGCTGAGGAGACAGTGGTAACCAGGTGAACCAGGGCAGGCCAAGCTCGCGGTAAAGTCACGGTCGACGTCGAGGGTGTGCGGCGTCACCTTTGGCTGCACGTTTGAGCTTGGACTGCTCCAAAACCACCGCGACTGTCAGCAGAATCCCAATAAGGCCAAATACTAACAACGCGAGCAGCGCCATCATAAGAATCGGCATAGCTACACCTCGCTGCTGCCATGGATTATCCTTCCTGATTGCGCGACACGCTGTGACCCCAGTCACCTATCGAGGTGATCCTTGCTTCCAAAGGCCCGCTGGTTTTAGCGCGTCCATCTCAACCATGGTCACGATCTAGGGTGACCTGGATCACTGCGGCTGTTCTCTCCAAACGTTGAAACTCACAATAGGCGGCGAAGGAGTTACTGAGTTCTGTTACATCCTGTTCCTGAAAGATTGTATCGGTGGTTACTTTCCCAACATAGGCACGACTGCGAGACGATCCGCCAGTCTTATCGAGTTGCAAAACTCTACAAGGAGAAGAAACGAAATCATGAAGACGACGAAGCTGGTTATGCTGGTAATGACAATCGCGGTAGCCCTGTTCATCCTGATTCCAAATCTGTCCTGGGCCGCCGATGACGGAGCCACTCTCTACAAAGCAAAATGTGCAATGTGCCACGGGCCGGATGCGGCTGGCAAGCCCGCAGCCAAAATTCCGAGTCTGATTTCGGACGAGGCAAAGAAGATGTCGGATGACGACCTGGCCAAGGCCGTTACGGAGAAACCAAGGCATGCGGGCGTGGCCAAGAGTCTGACGCCTGATCGGGTGAAAACCGTTGTGACGTACGTTCGCAGCCTGCAGAAGTAGTTATTGGCTGTTGTTTCCCGCTCCGCATACTCGTTCGGCCTCAGATACCCCAGGCGAACCGTTCCGCACGTGTAGAGCGGACACTCCTGTCCGCTGCCGTTGACGTTGACGTGGATTGGTTCGATCTGGAATCGCAAGAAAACAAGTGCAGCAAAACCCCATCTCCCTCGACCCGGTTTTTTCATCACACCCAACCCGTGACCGCCATCACTGACATCCAACCCAACCCGCGCGACAATGTCATCGAACCTGTAGCAGTGGCGACGTGTGCCATCCACTGGGACGGCCCTCGAACCTGCTCCAGCCCCATACGGGGATAGGTACTCTTTGATAATCAAACTTCGTCCGATGAGAGGTGCCAGTTCTCGCCCAATTCTATGGAGTTTCATAGAATTGGGCCGAAAACACAGCTAACTCCTTATTCCGGAATACTTCCTATGTAAGTCCTTTAGATTCAAAGACCCAGCGGATTTTTCTCTCTAAACCCATGATTCCACAATACAGGGGGGGAGGGGCGCAGTAAACAGCGTTAATATCTCATCAGTTACTACCGCGCCCCGGCGGATGGCCCACGCTTCGGGTTTGGTTCCCTTTCCAATCACACAACTGTGGGTGGCAGTCTGATCGCACCGTGCTCTGCTGGCTCTTCGACATACCCTTCCCCCTTTCCCCAATATCAAATCATATTTAGGTGCGTGCGGTTTTTGGGGAGCAGGTCAGGGGGTCATGCTGGCGGCTTCTGCGTGATTGGCGCGGTGCACTTGTTCAACGTCAAGCGCCTGCACAGCGTTGTGCGCCCTGCGGTGCTCTGACAGAGACGCTTCTCGAAAGCGAACTCTTCGAGCATAACAAAAGGCGCGTTTACCGTTTCGAATTGCCGCCGCTGCGCGAGCGACGGAAAGATATCCCCGTGCTGATGAGCCACTTCGTGCAAAAGTTCTCGCTGGCCATGAACAAACGCATCACCCGGGTTTCACCCGCGGCCATGAACCAATTGCAACAGCAGCACTGGCTGGGGAACGTTCGTGAGCTCGAGAATGCGGTGGAACGCGCCACGGTTGTGGGACAGGAGCCGGAGCTGCACGAACAAAACTTTATCTTTAAGCCAGCCAGCGACCGCCGCCTGCGTCAACTCGGTATCCAATGCGGATTCGCGGTAAAGAGACCGTCGATAAAACCGATATGGACGGTGATGAACAGACCGAAAGCGACGCTGATGAGTCCGGAGGCCACGGTGAGGCCGCGGTTGAAATTTATGAAGCGCTTGCCGGTGTAGGCGAACGGCGCGGCGATAATCATGGTAATCAGCATCATTCCGGCAATTGTCCCGACGCCGAAAATAAGGAGGTAAATGATGGCCCATCGTGGATCGCGGATGGTGGCTAGAACCAGCAGGGCGACGGCAGCAGATCCGGCTAGTCCGTGGACGAGTCCGACGACCAGGGGGCGAAGCAACTGGTAGAGCCCGATCCGCGCTAGGGCTTTCTGCAAATTGCCCTCAGGCTTCTGTTCGAAGTGCATGTGCACCTCGGGGTTGTGCCCATGGATATGGGCGTGTGCATCCACACCATGCTTGTGCGGGTGCGCATGGACGGCTCCCGCATGGGTGTGAGCGGGAGTGAAGCGGTTGGTGATCCACTGTGTGACACCAGTGAGATTGAGGATGCCAAGAAAAATCAGCATTAGGCCGACAGCAAATTCCATAGTGAGACCGACGCGAGGCGGAATCGCCAGATTGAAGAGAATGATGGCCGCGCCGACAAACAAAATCGTTAGCGTGTGTCCAATGCCCCAGAGAATTCCAATAAGTCCGGCGCGCCGGATGCTTTGCTGGCGGCTGACGATGGTGGTCACGGCGATGACATGGTCAGGGTCGGTCGCATGGCGCATCCCGAGCAGAAACCCGACGCCGATCACGGTTAGTAAGCTCACCATACGAAGTTACCTTGAAATCCCTTCATTCGAATCGAGTCCAGATTCATGCGAGGATCGTTCATAGGCGGATCTGCACAATCCCACCCGTGATCAAAGCCCGAATCGCAATTCCCAACCCTAAAAACGTAATCACCGCAGCGGAGGTTAGGGGCAGCCAGCGGGTGATCAGCAGTCCTTCGCTGCGGAATTTGGTCATGAATTTGCGAGCGTAAACCATCAGCACCCCTACAGCAATCAACACGCCGGCGAGGCCAACGCTGAAAGCGACAATCAAGAACAATCCAAAACCGACCCGGTTGAGCGCGACCGCGCTGAGAAGCACTACGAGCGCGGCGGGACACGGAACAATACCACCAGTGATGCCCAAGGCGAGGAGCTGCCGGTAAGGGACGCCGCTGCGAATCTCGTCATGACGATGGCCTTTAACGTCGAGTTCGTCGTGGCTATGTTCTTGGCCGTCGTGAGAATGAACGTGTCCATCGGCGTGCGCGTGGTCGAGGCCGTGGTGATGGTGTCCACCCGGGCCATGGGAGTGGCCCACTTCGTTGCCTACGTAGCGTTGGAGAAACAAGTAAGAACCGACGGCCGCAATCAATAGTCCGGAGATGGCGCCCAGCCACGGATACAGTTGTTCCGGAACAATGTACTTCGAGGCGTAGAGCGTTACGAACCCCAACGCGTAGACGCTCGCGGTGTGAGACACGGTCACAATCAGCCCGAGCAGAAAAGCGTGATAGGCCGTTCCCTTCGATCCTACTAAGTAGGCGGCGACAATTGTCTTTCCGTGTCCGGGTTCCAACGCGTGCATGGCTCCGAGGCCGGCTGCGATGGCAGCTGCCACAACCAGGAACCAGATGCTGAACTGCTTCGTGGTCATCAGCTCGGTGAATCTGTTCTTGGGAGTAGATTGCTGGTTCGCTCGGAGCGGTAGAGTGAGAAAGTCTCCGGGTCTTGCCGGGCTGGAACTCTCCGCGTCGGATTTTGCCGCACCGGGATTTTGCTCGATAGTCCGTGCAGTATTCTCTGCCGCTGGTGGCGAGGACGGGATCAACGTCTGATGTGCAATCTGGTTTGCTTGGCTGGACTTCAACGCTTCAGAAGACGCCGCTTTCGACGCCGCTCGGCTCGCTGTGGTCAGTTCGGCGGCGACTGGCTCCCAGCGCAGACTCACGCTCGCTTCAAGATTGAGAGGCGGACTGTTGAGAAGATCGGTTGGATAATTGGAAAGCTGGGAACTGCGATCTCTGTTAGGGACGGTTGCGTTCACGATGCTTACACCCGGTCCGGCGTTCGCCACGACTTCTTTCCATCCGGCTCGATTGGGAAAATTGTTGTCTCGATAATACAGAGCGTATTGGCCGCGCCCCGCCTTCTCCTGGTCCGATCGGAGAATGGGTGCGCGGTACTTAAAAACCATCTTCATGGTGGGAAGGCCGCCGGCACCCGGTGGAAAGATCACTTCCGCCGACTCCGTTCGCAGCGTCAGTGGCTGGCCATTGAGAGTCAGAACCAGGCCTGCCTTCAACCTCTCGGCTTGTTTCGCAAGGTAGCTGCGAGTGCCAGCGTTTTCGGGGTTAGCAGCCAAAGCACTTTGCTGGATCTCCTGGAAGGCGGGAATCTCGGCCATATCGATCAAGTAATGAATTTCGACAAAGTCTCGCTCGATGCGAAGGCCAGAATAGTGACTGGTGCTAAAGTTGCCCATCGGATGGGCAAAACTCGTTGATGAAATCAGGAGCAGACACAAGGCCAAGAGGAATGGCCAGCGCAAACGGGAATGATCGAGGGTCGAGATTATGCGGTCCTTCATCGGCTGGCGCCTTCCAATTTGGCGGCCCCATTGGTCTGCATTTCTTCAAGCGCGCGCCGCGCCGCGTCGGCATAGAAAATGTGGAAGTGCGGATTGATCGCGAGCGCTCGCCGCAGATAATCACGAGCTCCGTCCGTGTCGCCCATGTCCCGATGGATCATTCCAGCATGAAAATCAAACATGGCGTCTTTAGTTCCCATACTTAAGGCTTTGTCCATCGTCGCGGCAGCTTCTTTGAGTTTTCCGTTCTTGTAGAGCGACCAGGCGAGGACATCCTGGGTGTAGACGTCGCGGCGCAGTTCCAGTTCTCTTTGCGCTAACGCCATTGATTCGGGCAGCTTGACGTCGCGGTCAGCATAGAAAACGGCCAGTTCGCGGTTGTACGCGCGCTGGTTGAGGCTGCTCAGGTATCCGATGTATTCCACCAGGTCGTGTTGCTTTTTAGCTTCTTCTTTTTCTCCGATCTTGGTGTAGATGTCGCCCAAGGCGGCGATGTAATCAGGGAAAGGGATTTCTTCAATCGCCTTTTTATAAAAATCAATTGCCTCTGGATATTTCTGCTGCGCCACGCGCACTTTGGCCAAGCCGCTGAGACCACGATAATAACCGGGGAGGGCGGTCAGAGCCTCTTGATAGGCCGCCTCCGCGCCAGAGATATCCCCGGCTTGAAAGAGATATTCTCCCAATTGAAAGTAGGTCCAGCCTACGTTCTCAGCCGGCAGGTGCAGTGCGGTAGCCGCATTCGTCGCTTTCTTCGCCAGCTCAATCGCACCCGCATTGTCACCATGAATAAATTTAAGGTACGACACCCTGCTGTCGTGCATGAAGACGAGGCCCCGCGAAGGTTCCTGCGACGTGAGATGAAGGAGGAGTTTTTCGTAATCCTGCGCCGCCTGGTCGTAGTCGCCCATATCGGCGTGGGCGTCTCCCAGCAAACCAAAGGGCGATAAATCTCCAGACCCCAGAGCCAGCGCGCGTTGAGCGTAGTCCGCGGCCTCCGCGAACCGATGTTCGGCCATATAAGTAGCAGCCATGTGGGTCAAGGGCGCGGCCGCCGACATGTCCATTGAGGAGGTGAGCGCCAGCGATTTGGTCAGGGCCTTCTCCGCCAGGTCGTAGTAGGCGAAGTCGGAGGTTTCACGTCCTTTTTGAACGTAGGCGGCGCCCAGCTTGTCGTAATCGGTGGCGTTGTTCGATGCGGCCGCCCGCACCTGGTACAAGGCGATGCTGCGGTCTGTAGCGCCCTGTTGGGCCATCGCGACAGAGGAGAACGAAAGACCAAGAAACAAGACTATCCGGTTCTGAATTCTCGCCATTTCGGAGCTCCTTTCTTTGGAAAGCCTAATTGTTGAACTGCGTTTAATCGGAATCGGATCGGTTGCCGCGACTTCTGCCCTGCAATATGTACGGTGACGAGCGCAACTTTGGATTTAGCGATTGACCGCGGCAGCCTGTCCGAGACTGGCAAGACGCAGGCGTGCCTGCTCCGAACCATTGGCGTGGAGCGCAGCGGAGTCTTTCAGATAGCGCTCGGCGGCGGTTTGGTCGCCAAGCTTCAACGCGATTTCGCCGGCGTGATCCAGGAGGCTGGCGTCGCGGATACCGATTGCCAGGGCGGTTTCGATTTGCTTGCGAGCTTCCGTGTCCTGACCGTTGACGTGCAGCGCCCAGGCATAAGCGTCAAGCGTGTACACGTCGTGACGCCATGCGTATTCCTGTTGCGCGACTTTCAGTGCTTGGGCTGGCTGTTGCGCGTGATCGGCATAGTAGAAGACCAGGTCGTGATTGGAGTTATCCTTACGGATTGATTCTGCCAACGACTGGGCCTCAAACTCGGCGAAAGTCTTTTTCGCCTCGTCTTCGCGACCTGCGAGTTTTAGCGCTTCGGCGAGATCGTAAAGATTCTCGGCGTGCGGGGTGGCCTGATAGCGCTGTTGCATCAACACCACGGCGTCTTCATAGCGCTTCTGCGCGATGCGAACCTTGGCCAGATTTCCCTGGGCGTAGTAATAGCCGGGAAAAATGATCAGCGCCTGCTTCAGAATGTTGTCTGCCTCGTCCGTTTTTCCCGCTACGAAACGCAGATGGCCCATCTGGCTGAGAATCCAGGCGCGGTCTTCGGTTTCGGTGGGCGGAGTGGCTTTATAAGCGATGTCCAGTAATTCGTATGCGCCGTCTACGTCGCCGAACAGTTCGCGCAAGTAAGCGGCGCGCGTCAAGCCGGGCAGGTTACCCGGGCGCAGATTTAGCATCCATTGGACGGCGTTTTCTGCTTCTTCGTATTTGCCCAGTTCGGCATTCGCGTCGCTCATGAAGCCATAGACCAGAACGTCGTCTGGATTTTTTTTGTTCAAAGCTTTCGCGGCTTCGAGGGCAGAGGGAAATTCGTGGCGGCCGAGCAACAGCCAGACGTGGATTTTCCCGCTCTCCAAGTTGCCAGGAGCAAGTTCGAGGGATTTTTTCAATGCATCTTCGGCCTGACTGTAGCAACTGGAGTCGGAGGTTTCCCGAGCGCGGCGCGAGAGGGCGATGGCGAGCTGGTTGTAGCCCGCAAACTGGCCGGGCTTATTCTCGATTTCCTTTCTGGCGGCGGCCATGCTTTGCTCAGCGGGGGAGAGTTGCAAGGCGGGCATGGGAGAGTTTTGCGCCGGCGCGTAGAGGGCAAAACTGAAGGTCAGAAGAGCAACTTTCGCTTTCATGATGTTCCTCATTTCGATTACAACCAGATCATCGCATTCCCCGTAGGCACGGGTTCCCTGCCTGCGGCGCACGCGGCAAGCCGCGTCCTTAAGGGAAAAACGCGGCCGCCGTTACGGTTTTGGTAACGGCGGCGCGCAAGTTAGCTACTGAACGGGGCAAATGCCGTTGGGTTGTCCGGAGCAGCCTGCTTGTCCGGGGCCTATGTGAACTGAGTTGCGCCCGTTGTTGGCGGGCATCACATAGGGAAAGGTAGCGCCATAGCCTTCCGGATTGAACTGGACGCCGTCGCCAATGCGCGTCCCGTACTTCGTTCCATCCACAAGGATTCCCGCCACTGCCCGCGAAGCGATATCTACGACATCGTCGATGGGGCGGCGTCCGTTAGGGAAGCCGGCGTTGTCACCGACGAGGAAGCCGAGACGTTTCTGGCTCCCAACGGGGGTCGGAGGAATGCCGGTGTTGAGCCGAAGCAGGTCGGCAACTGGCCCGGCGTCGTTGGGTCCGCAACCGGGACAGATCGGCGCCTCATATTGAACCAGGAGCAGCAAGTCGGTGCGGGGCGGCGGAGCCACTGGAATCCCAAGCGATCCAAAAACCGCGGCCAGCACAGGATTAAGAACGAAGCTCGCGAACTGCGAGTCGTTTTTGGGGTCGTCCCTACTGAAGCGGTCTTTTGATCCGGTTCCAATGATCAGTTCGTTGATCAGGGGATTGCCTTCGCGTTGTACCTGCTGGAATGCGCCAGAATTCAAATCTTTGAATGGGGACTGGCGCACGGTGAGTCTGGGCCGCGAGGTCGCGCCATAGGTTCCGATAACGGCTTGCTTCTCGCCGGCAGGATGGATTTTGCCGTCCACCGTCAGCATGGAGGTCGGGACTTCCAGCACAATGGAGTTGACGTTGAACCCGGCGACCGCGTCGGGAGAGTAGTTGTGAGTGTCGTCGGCATCCTCGGCGGCAGGAAGCACGCCACCGACTCCCATACGGAAATTGAGCGAATCAAAGGCCGCGCCCAGGTCGATGAAGAAAGGATCATCGGCCGTACCCGCCCACACGCTCAAGTTGTTGTTCAGGGTATAGATTCCCTGGTTGAATAACGCCTGGTAATTCGGCATGGTCCGCGGGCCGACATTCGAAGGCACCGCGTAGAGTGTCTGATCACAGCTCAGGCAGGTCGAGACTCCATTTTTCACCATGGTCACGGTGTAGGTCTGGCGGAGGCTTAGTCCCTTGGAACCTGGACCACTCAGCGAAGTAATGGGTGGAATGCCCGCGATGCCACCGACAAAGCCGGTAAACAAGCCGGGCAGCCGGATCTCGGTCTTGAAGCGGAACTGAAAGGTGACATCCTCTACTCCATCCTGATTGTTGTCGACCTTCATTTCGTAAAGCACGTTGGGATCGAAGGGAAAGTAGTTGGGACCGTTGGCCGGTTCGAGGAACGGGTCCACATTGAGGATCATGGTGACCCGGTCGGGATGGTTGTAACTGACAAAGGCGTACCAGTCAGTAATGTCCGCAGTACGGTCGAGCGCGGTAACGGGGGCCTCGCGATGACTGGATGCCAACATACTGGCCGGAGCCAGAATGAAAAGCGCCATGGCGAGGGTCACACAAGACTTAAAATTCTTCATGGGATTGACCTCTTGGTATTGAATTTGTGGACGATGTCCCCTTGGAACGGAGCTGCCCCAAGCGCGGCGACGCGACTGGTGCAGATAGGCAATGGGCTCCGTCTACAACCCTAGTACGGATGGGATTAAAGAATGGATTGGTGGAGTTAGTAGGGATCGAAGCCTGTCGTCGCCCGCTCAGGGCGGATTCGTAACCCTTCAGGTCCCTTCTCATCGCCCGACAAAAAAAGCACAGACAGCGCCGTCTGCCTGTTCACTTTCGTACTTTCGCACAGGTATCGGTCTTGTCCAAAATCATGGTTTCGGCTTCTGCGATCTAAGGTTTTTACTCAAGCGGTTATTTCGTACAGGCCGGATTGGATGTCTGTGACGGCGGTCACCGGCTGGGTGTGATGAAAAAGGTCAGCTCAGTGGGAATCGCAATCCAGCGCATCATGCGGAGGGATGAGCGGTCTTCCGGCTGTGCGCGCGCTTCCATCGGCAGAAAATTCCCGCCCAAGCGGAGCTTGAGCGGGGCACCCTCCGAATCACGGGGCACTCGGACGCGATCTTTGCGTTTGCGATGTCAGCGGAATGGTTTGATAATGGACTGATCGTCAGGCACCTATCCAATGAAGAAACTTCCACGAAAGGCTCGGAGCCGTACGGGAAAGCCGGATCGGGTTTCGGCCCCCACGAAGTCGGCAAAAGAAGACCGGCGCCGGCCTCGTTTCTCCCGTGAACTTTCCGTGCTTTACGAAGACGATGCCGTGGTGGTTCTCGACAAAGCGGCCGGACTTCTGGCTGTGCCGGTTGAGGGCTCCGATACTCCGTCGGCGTTGTCTCTGCTGTCCGCAAAACTCAAGCTGAAGAGACAACAAGCCTTGATCGTGCACCGCATCGACCGTTTTGCCTCCGGGGCTCTGCTGTTTGCTAAGACCGGCCCAGATCGAAACGCGCTGGTGCGACAGTTTCTCGACCATACTCCCGTAAGGCAGTATCTCGCGGTAGTGCGCGGCCGCATCGAGGTTGAGGCAGGGACGCTGGTGCACTATTTTCGACGGGAAGGAATGTTTCAACAGTTGCGCACGGCGAGAGACCCCCGCGCGACTCGTGCCGAACTTCGATATTCCGTCGAACGCCTTTTTGCGGATGCTTCGCTGGTGCGGGTTGAGCTGGTGACGGGATTGCAGAATCAGATTCGAGTGCAATTTTCGGCGATGGGCCACCCGGTTATCGGCGACAGAAAATACCACCCGGCGGAATCGTCGGAGCCGCTCATTGCTCGCGTTGCTCTTCATGCCGCGTACCTTCAGTTTGTCCATCCCCGCTCGGGAAAGAGCGTCTCGATTGACTGCAAAGTGCCCGCCGATTTTCAGAATTTGATTCGGAAATTATCGCGAACAAGCCGTGCGCGCCGGTAAGTACGTGATCCGTCCGGCGATCGAGACGAGGACTGCGACCGCGTCACTCGGAAGCAATCCGGTCTTAGGCGACGCTGATGTTGCCATGCCTTGGAACCACATGGGACTGCACTCTGGAGAGCGGGCTTGCCACGTCTCTAGAGGTAGGGGCGGCAGACAGCAGTGTCCGCCCTACACTACGAACTGATTCATGCGGTGGAGGGGCGGGGGCGTCTTCTGGCCGACCCCGCTTTATAAACCACGCTTTATAATAGATAGGTTCGGTCGCGAGTTTTGATCCGTCTGTAGTGCCAGGGGAAGATGTCGACAGATAGCATTGTGGTTCGCGGGGCCCGGGTTCATAACCTCAAAAACATTGATTTTGAGATCGAGCACAACGCTCTGACCGTGGTCACAGGTGTGTCCGGTTCGGGCAAGTCATCGCTTGCTTTCGATACAATCTATGCCGAAGGTCAGCGCCGCTACGTCGAGTCGCTCTCCGCATACGCGCGCCAGTTTCTGGAGCGGATTGAGAAGCCCGACGTCGATCTGATTGACGGCATCGCGCCTGCCGTTGCTATCAAGCAGAAGAACTCTACGCGCAATCCGCGATCTACTGTCGCTACCGCCACCGAGATTTTCGATTACCTGCGGCTGCTCTTCGCCAGGGTCGGACGTACTTACTGTCTGCTATGCGGGCAGGAAGTGAAAAAAGATACGGTGGACGAAGTCATCGACCGTCTGCTCGCTTTGGGCGACGGTACTCGGCTGAATGTGTTCTTTCCGATTCAGGTACACCTGCCCGCTGCCGTAGAAACAAATATTAAGAAGCCTCGCGGAAAGAAAAAGCCAGCCGAGTCGAATCTGCCCTCGGACGCGATTAAGGCGCGCCTGTTCGATCTGCGTAAACGCGGCTTCAACCGCATCTTTCAGAACGGACAGATCTTCGAGTTTTCGACTCCGGAATCGCTGCTCGACATTAAGTTTTCAGAACCTGTTTTCGGCTTGGTGGATCGTCTGGCGGTCTCCGCCGACCAGCGCTCGCGGATTGTCGATGCGGTCGAGATTGGCTATCGCGAGGCGGGTGAAGTCATATTCGAAACCGCGCGTCGGGTTGGGGATGGGGGCGGCGATGGCGAAACTCCTCAGCGGCTGCGATTTTCCCATCGCTTCGAGTGCAAGAACGACGGTAGCCGCTACGAAGAGCCCGAACCGCGCCTGTTTTCATTCAACAATCCTTACGGCGCCTGCCCGCGTTGCCAGGGCTTCGGCAACACCATCGATTTCGATCTCAACCTCGTCATCCCGGACAAAAGCAAGACGCTGAATGAAGGCGCCATCGAACCCTGGACTAAGCCAAAGTACAGGCCGCTGTTCACGGAGCTTAAGCGCTTCGCGCGCCAAGCCGAAATTCCGCTGGACGTGCCCTGGTATGAGCTGGATGCGGGGCAGCAGAAGTCGATCGTCGATGGTGACGGCAGTTTCAGCGGCGTCCGTGGCTTCTTTCATCTTCTTGAGCGCAAGAAGTACAAGCTGCACGTGCGCGTGTTTCTCAGCCGTTATCGCGGATACTCGCTTTGCTCCGCTTGCGGGGGAACGCGCCTGCGGGTGGAAGCGCGCCAGGTAAAGATCGATGGCAAGAATATTTGCGAGGTGTGCAGTATGACAGTCGAAGGGGCAGCCCGCTTCTTCGGTCAACTCACGCTCTCGACCGAGCAAGCCGCGATTGCCGAAAAGCTTCTGATCGAACTTCAGGAACGCCTGCGTTTTCTCAACGAAGTCGGGCTTGAGTATCTGACGCTTGACCGTCTCGCTTCCACACTATCGGGCGGCGAAGCGCAGCGCATTCAGCTCGCAACTTCTCTCGGTTCGCGTCTGGTCGGCACACTGTACGTTCTCGACGAGCCTTCGATCGGGCTGCACAGCCGCGATACGCACCGGCTCATCAAGATCCTCCACGACCTGCGCGATCTGGGAAATACGATCCTCGTGGTTGAGCACGATCCCGATATCATGCGCGCCGCCGACCGCATTCTCGACCTCGGGCCGGGCGCCGGAGAGAATGGCGGAAAAGTCGTTGGCGCCGGCACCTATAGCGAGATCATAAAGATGCCGCACTCGCTCACCGGCCGTTACCTCGCCGACGAAATTCACATCCAGATTCCTTCGAAGCGGCGGCAGCCTGGGTCACATAAACTTCGCATCACCGGCGCCCGTGCGCACAACCTGAAGCACATTGATCTGGAAATCCCGCTGGACATGCTGGTTGCAATTACCGGTGTCTCGGGCTCGGGAAAATCTTCGCTGCTGCATGATGTGCTCTACCAGGCGTTGGCCATAGCCAAGCGGCAGACTACCGGCGGCGCATCCGCTATTTTGTGGGACGACATCGAAGGCGACGAGTATCTCGACGAGGTCATCCTGGTCGATCAATCGCCCATCGGCCGCACTCCGCGCTCGAATCCGGTCACCTATATCAAGGCTTTCGACATCATCCGCGAACTGTTTGCGTCGCTGCCGGAAGCGCAGAAGCGCGGCTTCCCTGCCGGACATTTCTCCTTCAACGTCCCCGGAGGCCGCTGCGAAAACTGCCAGGGTGACGGCACCGTCACCGTCGAGATGCAGTTTCTGGCCGACGTGGAACTGATCTGCGACGAATGCAAAGGCTCACGCTACAAGCCGCAGGTGCTCGAAATACACTACAAAGGCAAGAGCATTCACGAAGTTTTGAACCTCACGATTCGCGAAGCGCTCAAGTTTTTCGCCGACTTTCCGCGGCTCACGGAAAAATTGCGGGTGATGGACGAAGTTGGGCTCGGCTACCTACGCCTCGGGCAGTCGGCGACCACGCTCTCGGGAGGCGAAGCGCAGCGCATGAAGCTGGCTGCGCACCTCCAGCCCGGCGCCCGTTCGGCCAGTCGCCCCGCGGAGGACGGTGATGGGCCCAAGCGCAAGCGCCGCATGCTTTACATTTTCGACGAACCTACTACCGGCCTGCACTTCGACGATGTCAGCAAACTACTTTCCGCTTTTCGGCGTCTAATCGAAGCGGGAGGCTCCATCGTCGTCATCGAGCACAATCTCGAAGTGATCAAAACGGCTGACTGGGTCATCGATCTCGGTCCGGAAGGCGGCGATCGCGGTGGGAACCTCGTCGGCGTCGGCACGCCCGAAGCGATCGCGGAACTGGAAAACTCTTACACTGGACATTACCTGAAGCGGGTCTTGAACGGAAACGGCGTGCGCAATGACAACCATTAAAATACTCGTGGAGCGCAGGGCGCCCTCGCCCGGCAACCGCATGAACCGCCCGATCAGCAAAGCGGTGCTGGTCATGGTCGTCGCGGTGACCGCCTGCGCCGCCGCCTTCGCGCAAACCCACACCACCATCCGTCATCACAGGGAAATCGTCACCGAGCAGCCCCCAGAAATTGCACAGGCCGAAGATGCCATCCAGAAGAACGATTTGCCCGGCGCAGAGACGCTGCTGAAAAAAGCGATCGATCACGATGCCAACAATTATCAGGCATGGTTCGATCTTGGATTCGTACTGAACCGCCTCAGCCGCGCCGACGAATCTATCGCCGCGTATCGCAAGTCCGTCGCCGCCAAGCCCGACGTTTTTGAATCGAACCTCAACCTGGGCCTGATGCTCGTCCGCGCCAATAGTCCCGAGGCTGAGCAATTCCTGCGCGCTGCCACTGGCCTCAAGCCCACGGCTCAAGTTGAAGAAGGTCAGGCCCGGGCCTGGCTCGCACTCGCGCATCTGCTCGAAGGTAGAAAGCCGCAAGACGCACTCCAGGCTTACCGCAAAGCCTCCGAGCTCACGCCGAAGGATCCCGAGCCCCATCTCTCCGCCGGTCTGCTGCACGAACGGCAAAAAGAATTCTCCGATGCCGAAGCTGAATACAAACAGGTGCTGACGCTCGATCCGCGCTCGATTGATCCGCACACCAAGGAAGCCGCAATCGGCCTTACCAATCTGTACATGAAGTCCGGCCGCCTCGGCGACGCCGAACCGCTGCTGCACCGACTGGCCGCCGAGCGCCCCGACGATGCCGGCATTCATCTCCAACTGGGGCGCGTACTCGCTGCGCAAGGCAACAGAGACGATGCCATCGCGGAAATCCAGACGGCGCTGAAACTCGCTCCAGCGGACGCCGAGGCGCAGCGGGAAATTGCCGACCTTTATGCAAGTGCCGGGAAAAATGATCTCGCAGAAAGCGCGTATCGCGCCCTGGTCACTGCCCAGCCGAAAGACGCGGAATTACATCGTGGGCTGGGGAAGGCTCTGCTGCTGCAGAAGAAATTCCCGGAAGCGCAACAGGAGTTTCTGGTGGCGGTGCGGCTGAAGCGCGATTGGCCCGATGTCTACATCGATCTGGCGTTTGCGGCGAGCGAGAACAAGAACTACGAACTCGCGATCCGAGCGCTCAATGGGCGCACCATGTTAAATGCGGAGATGCCTGCAATCTGTTTTTTTCTTCGGGCCTCCGCTTATGACCACTTACGCGACTACAAACATGCCTCACTCGATTATCATCGCTTTCTGGATGTTGCTAACGGGAAGTATCCCGATCAGGAGTGGCAGGCTACACACCGCCTGATCGCCATTGAACCGAAGAATCGTTGACCGCCATGCGCCGACTTGCCTTTACCATGCTTTTCCTCGCAATCGTGTCCGCCTACGGCGCCGCCAGGGACGAGACCGTAGACGGACTGAAATCACGCTTCGAAAGCGCGCATCCCGAGGACCGCCCCGAACTCGGCATCCAGATCGCACGGCATCAGCTTCGCAATGCTGACAAGCTCTACAGCGATGGCAAGGTCGAGCAGGCCAGCGCCGCCGTCGAGGACATCGTTAGCTACTGCGAGAAAGCCCGCGACGCGGCAACGCACACCAGGAAGCACCTCAAGAATGTGGAGATCGATGTGCGAAAAATCGCGGAGAAGCTGCGTGACATCAAGCGCACTCTCGCCTTCGACGACCAGCCCCCGGTCGAACACGCCATCCGGCGCCTCGAAGATGTTCGCACCACGTTGCTCAAAGAAATGTTCGCCAAGGACAACAAGAAGGAGAAGAAATGAAGCAGCGCTGGCCCACGGCGCTCGGGCTGGCCTGGTTGCTTGCCCTCCCGCTGTTCTCTCCGCTTTGGGCCCAGCGCCGCCACGATCCGCTGAATCCGCTGGAGATCGACCAGCTCCGCGACGCCATGCTCGATCCCGACCAGCGCTTAAAGCTTTACGTCCGGTTTTCGCGGGATCGCATGACAAAACTTGAGCAAATGCGCAGCGATCCGAAGACCACCGAGCGCGCCCGGCAGACTCATGACCTGCTGGAAGATTTCCTCGCCGTCTACGACGAACTCAACCACAACATTGACATGTACGTCGGTCGCAAGGACGATATCCGCAAGCCGCTGAAGGTCATCATCGAAGCTGACACCGAATTTCAGTCCAAGCTGCGCGCGCTCAAGAACTCGGCGAACACCAATGCCGCTGAATCGAACCAGTACGAATTCCTGCTGGCCGACGTTCTCGATACCGTCGACTCCAGCGCCGACGACCACCGCAAAACCGTCGCCGAAGTCGAGGAATACGTGAAGCGCAAAAAACGAAAATAGGACGATCGCGGCAAAGTTTTTTACCACAGGGAGCACAGGGGTCACAGGAACTCACCGAGGAAAGCATAGGGGTTCCTATGTGTACCTCTCAGCTCCCGGTGCTTCAGCTTCTTGTCTTTGGCGATTTTAATTAAGACGGTAGTTGCAGAAAGCTCGGAAAACGTTCCGTCTGTCCCTGGGTTTTGTCCGAGGGGCTCACGTCCCCAAACAGGCGCGAGACGCGGGCACCTTGATGGAAGGTGGGTTTCGAAGCGATATAATCCAGCCACACTAGAATGGACGATATGAAGAAGCGCGTTTGGGTCTTGAGTGCGGCGGTGATCTTGCTTGGGTTTGGCATGATTGGGTTGGCGTGGGCTCAGGACGACGATGGGCCGATGTCGGATTTGCGATTTGTGGTGGTGCGGGATTACAACGGCAAGCCAGTGAGGAACGCGGCGGTCGTACTGCATCCGGTGAATAAAAATGGGAAGCAGTCGCGCGGTGGGTTGGAGTTGAAGACGAATGGGGAGGGGCGGACCAATATTGACGGGATTCCGTATGGACCGCTGCGGGTGCAGGTGCTGGCGCCTGGCTACCAGACTTTTGGGGAAGACTACCAGATCAACAAGGCGGAGATGGAGATTACGGTGAAGCTGAAGCGTCCGGGGGGGCAGTACTCGGTGTACGAGAATCATGGGGACGCGAAGAAGGCTGACGAGAAGAAAGCGCCGGAGCAGAAACGGCAGTAGTTAGTGGTCAGTGACGCGATGGCATCGGCGCCCAGTCCCTAAAGAACGTGTCTATTCTCCCGTAGAGACGCGGCTTGCCGCGTCTCCGCAGGGTCACAGAGCGAGCAGCCTCCATTCTCGCGCCGGGTGCCTCATACCCCTCCTGTCACTAAGCGTCTCGACTGGCCGGCCTTTGATCTCCAGCGTCCACTCCTAAAATTTCACACGCACCAGTCGCGTCTCTCCAAGAAGGTGAGAACGAAGGCTACTCCATTCCCACTACTCGGGGCCATGGTTGTGACAAACCCACTCATCGCAAAAAGTGCGGTGAGTGGGTACCCAGCTACTGCATTGATTATAAGTGACTTACTTACGTTAACAGTTGGGCGCTTGACAACCACCCGCTCACATTTCTATAATTAGCACTCGTAAGCCTCAAGTGCTAACAGTCCTGGATTTCCGGGCAGTTCTGCATTCGACTGAACCTATTTACAACTCTTGAAAGGAGTACGCAACTATGGCAACCAAGTTTACCCCGCTGCATGACCGCATCCTGGTCCGTCGGGTGGAAGAAGCCGATACCACCCGCGGCGGGATCATTATTCCCGACTCCGCGAAAGACAAACCGATGGAGGGAGAAGTCATCTCCGCCGGCAAAGGCAAGATCAGCGAAGAAGGCAAGGTTCGTCCGCTGGATGTAAAAGAAGGCGACCGCATCTTGTTCGGCAAGTATTCCGGCACGGAGATCAAAATCGATGGTGAAGACTTCATCATCATGCGCGAAGAAGAAGTACTGGGCATCCTCAGCGGCGCCACCACTTCGGCAAAGAAGGAACACGCCGGATCGCGCCGGTAGCTCTCAGTCGTCAGCGATCAGCTTTCAGTTAAAACCCTGAGGGCTTACACCTGAGACCTGGTTTTCAAATTTCACAGGCTGTCCGCCTGCAAACATCTAAAGGAGCAAACAATCATGGCAAAACAAATTGTGCACGGAGAAGAGTCGCGACAGGCGATTCTCCGCGGCGTCAACCTGCTGGCTGATGCTGTGAAGGTTACACTCGGCCCCAAGGGCCGCAACGTTGTTATTGAGAAGAAGTTCGGTTCGCCGACCATCACCAAAGACGGCGTCACCGTAGCCAAGGAAATTGAACTGCCCAACGGCATCGAGAACATGGGCGCCCAGATGGTCCGCGAAGTTGCTTCGAAGACGTCCGACGTCGCCGGCGATGGCACCACCACCGCTACCGTTCTGGCCCAGGCAATTTATCGCGAGGGCGTTAAGACCGTCGCTGCTGGCGCCAATCCGATGGCCATGAAGCGTGGCATCGAGAAGGCCGTCATCGCTATTTGCGGCAGCCTCGACAAGGAAGGCAACCGCATCAAGGGTGAACTGGACAAGTTCTCCAAGCCCGTTACCGGCGAAATGATCGCGCAAGTGGGCACCATTTCCGCTAACAACGACGAGACCATTGGGAAGATCATTGCCGAAGCGATGAAGAAGGTCGGCAAGGATGGCGTGATCACGGTGGAAGAGTCGAAGACGCTGGAAACGCAGTTGGATGTAGTCGAAGGCATGCAGTTTGATCGCGGCTATCTGTCTCCTTACTTTGTTACCGATCCGGAGCGGATGGAGTCGGTGCAGGAGAATGCGTACATTCTGATCCACGAAAAGAAAATTAGCTCGATGAAAGACCTGCTGCCGCTGCTGGAGCAGATCGCCAAGGGCGGCAAGCCGCTTTTGATCATCGCAGAGGACGTGGAAGGCGAAGCGCTTGCGACTCTGGTCGTGAACAAACTTCGTGGCACGCTGCAGGTCTCGGCCGTTAAGGCTCCGGGCTTCGGCGATCGGCGCAAGGCAATGCTGCAGGACATCGCAACTTTGACCGGCGGCAAGGCGATCACGGAAGATCTGGGCATCAAGCTGGAGAACGTGCAGCTTGCCGATCTCGGACAGGCCAAGAAAATCACCATCGACAAGGACAACACCACGATTGTCGAAGGCAAAGGCAAGCCGGGTGATGTGCAGGGGCGCGTGAAAGAAATTCGCAGCCAGATCGATAAGACCACCAGCGACTACGACCGCGAGAAGTTGCAGGAGCGGTTGGCGAAGCTGGTCGGTGGCGTGGCGGTGATCAAAGTTGGAGCCGCTACCGAAACCGAAATGAAAGAGAAGAAGGCGCGTGTGGAAGACGCTATGCACGCTACGCGTGCAGCGGTCGAGGAAGGTATTGTCCCCGGCGGCGGCGTGGCCCTGGCGCGTTGCGTTGCAGCTCTCGACAAGCTGAAGCTGGAGGGTGACGAGCAGATCGGTGTGAACATCGTGAAGCGCGCCATCACCGAGCCGTTGCGTCAGATTGCTGTGAACGCGGGCGAGGAAGGTGCGATCGTAATTGGCAGGATCAACGACTCGAAGGACAACAATTTCGGGTACAACGCGTTGACGGGCGATTACGAAGACCTGGTGAAGGCGGGCGTGCTCGATCCTACGAAGGTGGTGCGCACGGCACTGACCAACGCGGGCTCGATTGCGGCGTTGATGTTGACGACCGAAGCGCTGGTGGCGGATATCCCGGAAGAGAAGAAGGGTGCTCCCTCTGGCGGTGGACATGGCGGCGGCGGCATGGACGGCATGTACTAAGGTAGTTGAAAGCTTTCAGCTATCAGCTTTTAGTTGGATTAAAAGCCCCGCTCGCGAGAGCGGGGCTTTTGTTTGTGTGGCATGGATACTCTTGTCCGCGTGAAGTCGGAAGTGGAAATCCGCTCAACTTGCCGCTCCTTCCTGTCGCGCTTTTTGGACGCGATCGAGGACGGACTGAAGGCTGTCTACTTCCATGTAGAGAGTCAGCCTTGCGCCGATGCCGGCAGTGGTCGGTCTGTTTCCAGGACACTAAACACCAAGGGCACGAAGGTCCACAAAGAAAACCTCTGGCGTCAAAGCTTCCGTGATACCTCGCGTTATTGGTGGTTAATTCGATTTTTGTCTTATGGTGGAACTGACCCACGACCGCATCGTCATAGTAATCCGCGATAGGTGTTCACCCACTGTTCGCGGACGGCTTCCCATGTGTACTTTCGCGATTCATGGTGTGCGTTCTGTGCCAGGCTTGCGGCGAGCGCGGGGTCGCGCAACAAACGGATCACATTTGCGGCCAGCGCTTTTTCGTCACCTACGGGCGAGAGCAATCCAGTGCGCTCGTGCTCGACCAGATAGGGCATGCACTCCGGCGAGGTGGTGACAACGGGGGTGCCCGCCGCAAAGGCTTCGATGACTGAGAGCGGCATATTATCCAGCCACGAGGCGTTGATGAAGATGTCTGCCTGGTCGTAGTACTTGCCGATTTCCTGACGGGAGGCTACGCCGGTAAAGTCGACGCCGGTGAGATTTAAGTCCGCAACCAGCTTGCGGATATCGGCCTCTAGCGGGCCGCCTCCTACCAAATCGAGATGCGCTTTTGGATATTGTTTTTTTATTTCGGCAAATGCCCGAACTACTACATCCACGCTGTAGTAAGTGGAGAAGCCCCGGGTGCAGACAAGGTGCGGGCGCAACGGAGTGCGTTCTCGATAGTGGAACTGCAAAAGGTCGACTATGTTGGGCACAGCAGATGCGGGCAAGTGGACTTCGCGGAAGACATCCACCAGGTAGCCGGATGGAACGACAATCTTATCGACGCGAGAGAGAACGAACTTGGCCGAGCGGAAGCGCTGGAGGTGGTCGCGGGCTTCGCCACTGTGGTAGTTGATCAGCGTCTTGCTGCCCGGCGTCTTCATTTTTATTTTTGCCAACAACCAAGCGGGTCCTGGAGCGAGCAGGAAGGACCAGTAAGCTGCGGAAAAGATGTGAACGATGTCGACATCTTTGAGGCCGCGCCAGAGGTGCCAGAGGAAGATAGGCTCGCGCAGAATTGTGCGCAGGCCGGGAATGCTTTCCGCCCAGGCGAGAACACGGGGCAAGGGTGGATCGACGGCGAGAAAGCGGATATCGATGTCAGAATCGTTTTGCCAATGCCGCAGGAGTAAGTCGGCCTGGACGGATTGTCCGCCGACATAACGCAGGCTGGGCGCAACTATGCAAACTCGCAGGCGCTTCGCAAGGCTTTGATTGGACGGGGCACCCTGGAGCGGGGTAACGCTTTGCTTAGCAGGCTTGCTCATGCGACGGAATTCCTTCGGCGCTTTTTCTGGAGAAGGCTAACGTAGAGTTCCACGTAACGCTGGTGCACGCGATCGAGGCTGAAGTTATCCTGGGCGAACCGCTGGGCGTTGCGGCCGACTTGCCGGCGAAGTGCGGAGTCCGCTAACAATTTCACGACGCCATCGGCAAAGCTGGATTCGTTTCCCGCGGGAATCAGGGCTTCGGGTAGTTGGCTGAGGAGTTCGGAATTTCCGCCTACGTCATAGGCGACTACGGGCAAACCGGCGGCCATGGCTTCCAGAATGACGTTGGACAAGCTTTCGGAGTCGGAAGTATTGACCGCGACGTCGAGCGAAGTCAGGACGGCGGGCATATCCTGGCGATCGCCTAGAAATATGGCAGCGGCGCCGAGGCCGAGGCTCAACGCTTCCCTTTCCAGTTCCTGACGCAGCGAGCCATCGCCGACGAGAAGAAATTCTACATCCGGCATGCGCTGATGGATCTGCGCGGCGATGCGTAGAAATCCCGAGTGATTTTTGTAGCGATGATTCATGCGCGCGACCATGCCGACACGGGTGACACCGGGACGCTTGGGCAGAGCTGGGGGCGGTGCGGTGAAAGCCTCGGATGGGAGGGCGTTTCCGATGACTGCGATTTTATTGGGCGAGAGACCGGTGACGATGAGGCGATCGGCGGCGGCTTGCGAGTTGCAGACAACCACGTCGCACCAGCGAAAAGCGGCGGCCTGCGCGCGGAACTGCGCGGAGGTCATCAGGTCTCCAAGTTGGCGATGGCTGCCAATGACGACGGGCACGCGGGCCAACCTGGCGGCGGGAATCAGTGTGAGATTGGTGTAGAAGTCGAAGGCGTGGGCAACTTGCACATGAAGCTGGCGCAGATAACGGCTCAGGTTGAGGCGCGTGCGCAGCGATTGCCATCCGAAGAGGCTGCCGCCCAGGGGAAATTGGGTCGCGTCTGGAAAGTTGTGGGCGAGCGGTCCACGGCGGCTGACGCAGCCGACATGAGTTTGGAATTGTGGAGGCGTGAGATTCTGCGCGAGGACCGTGAACTGGCGCTCGGATCCTCCCGTTTCAAAAGTGTTGATCATCAGAAACAGGCTAATCGCCGGATCGGAAACATCTGATCGAGGATGTGTGGTCCTGCTGGAAGGATAGATGGGGTGCACCCGATCATCCTCCAACCGGCGCGGAGGTTAGCGCGGCGGCCAAATTAGGCGCATGGCGGCGCGAGTCGGCTACCACGGGAAGAGAGAACAGGCCAGCGGGCTTGATGTATTTTTCCAGGAAGTTGCGATGCCAGAGCTCGAACATTAGCAGACGCCATATGCGTCCAGTCATGGTGCGGCCGCGGAGGAGGTGGTCGTCCATTAATTTGCGAACACCGTCGGCGGCAAAGTATCCGCGATCGAGGGTGCGAGGTTCGAGCAGGATCATCAGCATGTCTTTGAGTTCGTTGCGCATCCAGTGGACGAGCGGGAGGGAGAATCCCTGCTTCTGGCGATAGAGCACTTCGCGGGGCACGCCTACGCGCTCCGCCAGTTTTCGGAGAATATATTTTTGCTGGTTGCCGCGCAGCTTCCACTGCGGTGGCAGGCCGGCAACCCACTCGACGAAAACATGATCGAGCATGGGGACGCGGACTTCGAGCGAATTCAACATGCTCATGCGATCAACCTTGGTGAGGATGTCGGCCACCATGTAGGTTTTGGTGTCGACGTAGAGGAGTTGGTCGACGGGATCTTTGGCGGGCGCTTGCGCAAAGTACCGGCGCATAACATTGGCGGGATCGTCGCTGCGGTCCAGTATCTGGCGAAACTCAGGCGAAAGGAGCGGAGTATCACGCTCGAAGGCAGGGAGGAAAGAAATGCCGTCGATGTAGCGTTCCTGCCAGGGCAGCGAAACGTTGTAGCTGAATTTACGGCCCTGCATGCTGTTGGGCAGACGCGGGAAGACCTGGTCGCGAAAGAACTTGCGGGCCCATCCGGGAATGTGTTCGAAAAAGCGGCGGTCGGCGTGAATGCGGTAGCGATCGTATCCTGCGAACATTTCATCGCCGCCATCGCCGGAAAGAGCGACGGTGACGTGCTGGCGCGCCATCTGCGAAACGTAGTAGGTGGGCAGCATGGAGGAGTCGCCGAAAGGCTCTTCGAGCGAACTGGTGAGATGCTCGACGGTCTGGACGACGTCGGGCTCAAGAATCATTTCGTGATGATCGGTGCCAAATTTCTTGGCGACGATGCGCGCGTAGTTGGCTTCGTTGAAATCGTCTTTCTTAAATCCGATGGAAAAAGTTTTTACGGGGCCGGAACTGGCGCGCGCCATCAAGGCAACGATGGTGGAGGAATCGGTGCCACCGCTGAGAAACGCGCCGAGGGGCACGTCGGAGATCAAGCGAATCTTGGTCGCCTCAAACAGACGCTGCTCTAATTCTTCCAGACATTCTTCTTCGTTCTTGGGAGGGTGCGTGTTGTATTCGGGAATATCCCAGTACTGACGAATGCGGACCTTGCCGTCCTGAAATTCGAGCAGGTGCCCGGGCGGGAGTTTATGAATTCCGGTAAAAGCGGTGATGGGATCGGGGACGTACCCATAATAAAGATATTCGAGCAAGCCCTGGGAGTTGACTTCGGCGAGTTCAGGAGCTACGGCGAGGATCGATTTGATTTCGGAAGCGAAGTAGAGATTGCCTTTGTGCAGCGCATAGTGAAGCGGCTTCTTGCCCATACGGTCGCGGGCGAGGATCAATTTGCGTTTGCCCTTATCGTAGATGGCGAGGGCGAACATGCCACGCAGCTTCTTGACGCAATCGGCGCCCATTTCTTCGTAGAGATGAATGATGACTTCGGTGTCGGTGTTGGTGTAGAAGCGATGGCCGCGGCTTTCGAGCTCCGGGCGGAGTTCGGGGAAATTGTAAATCTCGCCGTTGAAAACGATCCATGCGCTGCGGTCTTCGTTGAAGACGGGCTGATGGCCGCCGGAGAGGTCGATGATGCTGAGGCGGCGCATGCCGAGACCAGCACCGTCGGCGACGTAAAGTCCTTCATCGTCGGGACCGCGGTACACGATTTGTTGGCACATATGGTGCACGAGAGCTTCAGTGATGTTGCTCTCGCGAGTTGCGCTTACCACTCCAGCGATTCCACACATGGTCTCTTTTCTATCCTTTCAAACTCACGGGAACAGAAGTGGATTTCTCCGCTGATAGCGGTAAGCCGGCAATCCTCTTGAAGCGATAATCGCGATAGTCGCCCGGATTGCCATCGCGACCGTCGCAGGCGGCGAGCAGGATGTTGGCCATCTCGCGGGCGGCGACGAAGTGCAGCGTTTCCTTCCTGTCAGCCGCACCTCCCACCAGGGCAGCAAGAAAGTTGCGGAAGCTGTCGCCGATCACGGCATCTTTCTGGGTCGGGTCCATGCTATGACAATGCAGTTTAATGAACAGCCAGTCGGGCCGTCCCAGGACGCGGACTTGCGCCTGCTTCCAAAGGGAAAGCCGATGCAAGGTTGCGGGCTGGGCTCCGGTAATCGCGCCGTTTTCGAACGCCGGCCGGGCAGAACGTAACGTGCGCCGGAGGTCGGTCAGGAGCGGACCTTGGACGATGAGAGGAAAAGTGATGGGTGCGCGTCCGGCAACCAAATCGCGGCCTTTGCGGTGCGGCGCTGCCTGATCGAGAGCAAGGGCGCATTCGTATACGGAATTAAGTTTTTCAATCTGCGCGGGATGCCAGAAACCGGTGGGCATGGTCAAGTCGGCGTAGCAGCCGGTCTCGGCAAGAATCTGCATTTCCGAATCGACGCCGCAGAAACGTCCGGCGGCGGAGTTGGCCAGCGCGAAATTTCCGTGCACAAAGGCGTAGGCGGGGCGAGTGGAACCTTCCTCGAGGGCGAGACAACGATGGCGAAAGGCGAGCTGGTCGCGGAATTCAACGAGCGCACGGCGTGTGTTTTCGGCGGTGTCGGGATGCGAAATTCCATGGTGCAAGTGGATCTCAACTTCTCCCCAGCCGGCATGGCAGTGATCGGCGAGCATATCGAGCAAGCCCTGGTCGTACTGCTCGGCGGGATAGAAGTAGGTGTGGAGAAGCGGGCGGCCATCGTGATCTCGCCAGGGGTCGACGATTTTGGGATACTCGCGCGCCCAGTGTTCCAGGCGGCGCTCCTGCTCAGGGCGGGAGGCGCGCTTCTGGCCGTCTTCGGGAACGATGGACGGTTCGAAATGATCGGCCAGGGCAAGAATCAGGTGCACGGGGCCGCGGGCAGGCGGGTTGAGTGCGCGCCAGGTCGCGGCTGGCAGGATCTTTCTTGCATAGGCGATTTGTTTTTTGAGACGCATGTCAGTTTTCGATGCCCAGCCCTAAAAGAGCACCCGATTTTCAAGAACTACAGTATCGCTAAAGCGATACCCCGATACGAAACCCGCAAGTCAGCGGACCGGAAAGACAGCGCCGGTCGTGCCGCGATCGGCATAAACATCCAGGAAATAGTGCGGCTTATTCGCCGGCGCCGGCGCCGTACCGGGTTGTTGTTGCTCTTTGACTATCTGCAGCAATGTTGCCGTAAACGCCACGGCAAAATAGGGGAAGAACTGGTAACCCTCGGGGGCGAAGCAAGCACCCACGACGAAACCTACCAGCGAACTTTGCAATGCTCCGATGAACAAGACGATGTCCGGATCGAGATTCTTCGTTTGGCGCAGGGTTTTCAGATTCTTAAAACCGCGATAGAAAAACATGAGATAGAGAATCAGGACGGCGATTCCGCCTTCGGCGCAGATCTGGAGGTAGGTCATGTGCACGTCATGCCAGATCAGCGAGTAGGTGGAGAAGTTGCGAACGCCAAGGCCAAGGATGGGGTAGTGTTCGATGGCATCGAGGGCGCGCACCATGAGGTACTTGCGATCCTCGTAGGATCCGTAGGCGGACTGATCGGTAGTGCTGTCGCCCGACAAGGCGGCAAAGCGATCATAGAGTCTTCCGCCGGCGGCGGTCATCACCACGATGCCGACGAGGCCAGTGGCCACGATCAGGTAAGGGCGCTTTCCCTTGATGGCGAAGTAGTAGAGAGTGACACCGCCGGAGATGATGAGGTCGATGAAACCGGCGCGGGATGCGGTCATAAAAATGGCGACGGCCATCACCAGCATTCCGCTGAGCCAAAGCACTTTGGTGAAAGAATTTCTGGCCGTGATCATAAAGGCCAGCGCAAACGGCAACGATAACACGATGGCGAATGCAAGATCGTTCGGGTTCGAATAGATGCCGCCCAGCACACCTTCGAGGCGGTGCGTGCCGTGGCCCTTGATGATGGCGGCGGCACAAACGAGCATCACTGAAAACACCTGGATAAAGATGATTCGCCGCAAGCGGTCGAAGGTGGTAACCAGCAGAAAAACCATTACCCATGCAATGTATATCTTGGAAAAATCAGTGGTGCGAGTAAGGGCGCCACCCCTCCAGACGGGAGACAGAAAAGCTCCGACATAGAGAAGGCCGATCATGGTCAGGAGGAGTTTTGCTTCCTTGGGCAGATCCTTGAAGGTGCGTTTGGTTTTACCTAAGGTAGTGAACAGCCCCCACATGGCCGGGATGGCGGTAAGCTTGGCGAGCGGCAGATACTTGAGACCGGGAATCCAGTCTTCCGGGCGGGCGCAATAGACCACGAAGAAAGCGCTGAGCCAGAAGAACGCGCTCCTAGTCGGGTCCGCGACTCGGAAGGATGTGGGCCTTCCAGAGACTTCCGCCGGAACTGGATTGCCGTTTTCGCCGATGGCCACAAAATCCTCTTTTTCTTTTACGCTTTCTTTGCCGCTAAGTGCGGTCGGTTTTCATGCTCCAGCCGCTAAAGAGGCGTCTAATTCTAAAAAACTTACGGCATCGCTAAAGCGATGCCCTGACACGCATGCCACTTCCGCCACGGGCTGCTAGAGATTTATTTTCCGCCACCGACTGCAAGATTTCGCTGAAGCGCTCGCCGATCGCGGGCCAGTCGTAGCGGGCGGCGGTCTCGACGGCAGCTTTTTGGTAGCGGAGCCGGAGGTCCGGATCGCGCAAGAGCATGATCACTGCCTGGGCAAAGGAACGGGCATCGTCGGCCAGCACAATGTCGCGGCCGTGATGAACATCCAATCCTTCGGCGCCGACGGTGGTGGAGACGACAGCTTTGGCGGTGGCCATGGCCTCGTAGATCTTCAGACGCGTTCCGCCTCCGATGCGCAAGGGCACGATGACTACGGCGGACTGGTGCAGATGCTCGACCACCGAAGGCACACGGCCGGTAACTTCGATCGAATCTTTGCTGGCATCGGAGGCCCATTTTTGGACGCGGCGGTCGGGGTTGCGACCGACAATGCGGAAGCGAGCCTGCGGCACTTGGGCCTTGATCAAGGGCCAGATTTCACTGCAGAAGTATTCGACGCCGTCGACGTTCGGCTCCCAGTCCATGGCGCCGACGAAGGTAATGAGGGGCGCGGATGGGTTCGCATCGGATGCGACCGGATCGGGGCGATACTCCGCGAGATCGACTCCAGTGGGGACGACGGTAACGCGATCTCCATCCACCCACTGCGTCATGAGAGAGCGATCGTTTTCAGAGACGGCAATCACATGGTGGAACTTGCAGACTGCGGCGCGCTCGTAGCGAAGCATCTTCTGAAACTCCATGCGATACATCATGGTTTTTGCCGGGTTAGCTGCGGTGGCGGCATGGCGGCGCCAGATTTCGCTTTCCACGTTGTGCTGGAACAGGACACTTGGCAGATTGAGGCTTCCGGGAAAGTTGACGGCGGCATCGAGGAAATCGCAAACGGCGACATCGAAGCGCTGCTCGCGGAACCAGGTCTGGAGCTGCTTCTGGACTTTAGCGTCGGCGAAGCGGCTGACCGCATACGGCGGATGGGCTCTGAGCTGAGACAGGTAGTCGAGGCCGCGCGCGGCTCCCGAGAGTGCGCGCTTGCCGGTGCAGACGGCCACCGCACCGGGCAACTGGCGCTGCAACTCGCGCTCGTAGTCTGGGTCGGACGTTCCTCCATAGTAAGAGTAGAACGTAAGCTGATGACGTGCAGACAGATATCGCAAGACGTGGTACGTGCGGATATTGCCGCCGTTCTGCACGGGGAGGAGCTTATCGGCTTTGACCCAAACGATTCTCATGGCAGCATCAGCGAACATTATTCAGCGAACCCAGACTGCCTTTCTGCCGGTGACAAAGTTGATGAAGGCGACGATCGCGGCGGAATTAAGGATAACGAAAGTGCAGGCGGGATCGGCCAGGCGCGAGAGCGGGCCAATCTTGACTCCGGTAAGCGCGGCCAAGCTAAGCGCGTAAAACGCAAGCTGGGCCCCAAGCGCCGCGCGATAGAGCGGCTGGGGCAGGAATATGGAGGCGATCAGGAGCGCCAGCAAAGCAAAGGGCACGGCCAATCTTGAGAGTTTGTGGCTCACGAATTCAAATCGAATGGTGTTTTGCGAGCTCAACAGCCATGGGGCAAGTTGCAGGAGCTGATAGTTGCCGCTCAGGGTGCGCACTTTGCGGGAAAATTCGCGGCCTTCGCCCAAGTCGGGCGAGTCCCAGGCGCGGGCGCGAGAGTCGAAGATGACGCGAGATCCCTGGCGCACGATCTGCATGGGCAAGAGGACGTCGTCGAGGATGGCGCCCTCGGGCAATGGCGACGCATCGAGCAATCTGCGGCGGGCGCAGTAGATGGCGCCGGTGGCGCCGACGACAGAACCGGAGGCGGACTCCAGTTCGCGAATAATTTTTTCGACGCGCCAGTACAACCCCATTCCCTTCCCGGTCTCGCCGCTGGTGGGATCACCGAGCATCAATTCGCCACTGACGGCGCCGACATCGGGATCGGCAAAATTTTCGATGAGAAAACGCAGGGCGCCGGATTCGATCTGCTGGCGGGCATCGGTGAATAGCAGCACTTCCCCGGTCGCCAGTTTGATCGCATCGTTGAGGCCCGCAGCTTTGCCCTGGGACACCGGCTTCGTCAAAATTCTCACTCTAGTTCGCACCTCGGAATCGCGGGCGTAGTCGGCAAGAATGGCGGCTGTGCGATCGCTGGAACCGTCGGAGACCACGACGACGTCCAGCTTGGCCTGGGGATAGTCAAGCGTCAGCAGGTTTTCGAGCTTGCGAGCGATGACGGCTTCTTCATTGCGCACGACCATTACCGCCGAGACGGCGGGGCTGTCCACAAAACCCCGGCGCACGGGACGCGGCGACCACCGGCTGCGCAGCCACAACCACGCCGGATAGCCTAAGTAGGAGTAGCCGACGAGCGCAGCCGCGAGCCAGAAAACATATTTCATCTTCATCATTGCGCGCCCATTATTGCGCACCTCGGCGCAACAGAACGGTCTTGACCGTCTGGAACATGATCAGGAGATCCAGGCCAATCGAAGCATTCTTGATGTAGAAGAGGTCATATTGAAGTTTTTCGCGCGAATCTTCGACGGTGCTGCCGTACTTGTACTTTACCTGCGCCCATCCGGTGAGGCCGGGCCGCACCATGTGCCGCACGCCGTAATAGGGGATCTCTTTGGAGAGCAGCGCGATGAATTCCGGACGCTCGGGACGCGGGCCGACAAATGCCATATCGCCTTTGAGCACGCACCACAACTGGGGAATTTCATCCAGGCGCGAGGAGCGGAGAAACCTGCCGACGCGGGTAACGCGGGGATCGTTATCGCCCGCCCACTGGGGACCGCTCGCCGCTTCCGCATCCTGGCGCATGGTGCGGAATTTCACGACCCTGAAGATGTGCCCGGCCTTACCCACTCGCGTCTGGGTATAGAACACGGGACCCTTGGAATCGATGGCGATGGCGAGCACGATCAACGGAAGCAACGGCAGAGCGAGGATGAGACCAATGAGCGAGATGACGATGGAAATCACGCGGCGAACCACGATGAAAATAGTGCTGCGGCGAAAGCCCTCGCCATACACCAGCCAACTGGGATAGAGATTCTCGACCTCGATTTTGCCAGAGATTTTTTCCAGCCACGAGGTGGCTTCCTCGATCTTGACGCCCTCCACGCGGAGTTCAAGCAGTTCCTGCATGGGGATGGTACCGCGGCGATCGGGCATGGCCACGATGACACGATGGACTTTCTGTTTGTGGACGATTTCCATCAAGTGCGCCCCCACGGACTCGAGGGTGATCGCGCCTTCCATCTTGCCCGTCCAACTGGCAATCTCGACTCCGAGTTCAGGGTTCTGACGCAGGCCCTGCACCACGCGCTGGGCGCGGTCGCCGGTACCGAGGACATAGACGCGCTCGACCAGAATTGGCATCTGGACGAGCCAGGTGAAGCCGAGCCGCCATCCGATCAGAGCGACCGTGAGGATGAGTAGCCCGACGGTCGAAGACCCGCCCCCCAACAAGTAATTGGGCTTTACGTAGGCTACGCCCGCCAGAATAAAGGCCATCACGCCGGGAACCATCAGCAAGCGGAAATAGAGCTCACCTTTGGTATTGAGGCGCGCGGTGTCGTACAAGTCGAGCCCGTGCGAACAGAGCAATACCAGCACGGTGAGTCCTAATATCTTGTAGTAGCCACCGTCGACGTTGAGCGCCAGGTAACTGTCTTCTCGAAATTCGTATATTGTGCCGAGCAGGAACGAGGTCCAGACGATCAGGGCCTCTCCGATCAACAGGACCAGAGTACGGACTGGGTAATAGACATTGAAGAGCCGGATCAACTTGGCCTCAGTTCCAATTCCTCTCGATACTAGACTTGGCTGTTCACGGCCGCGCCATAGTAGTACTTCGACTGTGCCAACTTTCCGGATGGGGTTCCGTTAAGCACAACTCCGAGCAACAACTTGTCGGGAAATTCCGCGCGGGCCCGGCGAGCCAAATCGGAAGGCGTTACATTGGAGCGCACGACCAAGAGAATGCCGTCGCAGGAACTGGCGATCAGTGTGGCATCGGACACGGGGATGACGGGCGACGTGTCGATAATGATCCAGTCAAACAAAGGCTCGACGCGCTGTAATAAGAGCTTCAGACGGCCGTTGGAGAGCAGTTCGGGAGCGCTGCCAGCGATTTTTCCGGCGGGCATGAAGAACAGGTTTTCCATGGGGCCGCGTTGCAGGGCGGCGAACTCGTCGCATTCGCCCAATAAGTAGTCGGTCAATCCAGGCGACTGGGCCGCACCGAGGTGGCGGTGCATGCCGGGGTTGCGCAGATCGGCGTCGATCACAAGGGCGCGGCGGCCGTGCTGCCGCACCATGACCTGAGCGAGATTGGCAGCCACGAAAGACTTCCCCTCTTTGGGAAGCGCGCTGGTTACCATGAGGCGCTTGAGCTGCATCTTCTCGCGGATCTGGTAAAGGCGGGAGCGCAGGGTGCGGAACTCTTCCGCGCCGATGCGACTGTCGTCTTCCTGGAAGAAGAGCATAGTGAGCGGATCGGGAGTCCATTCGGCCTGGGGGCAGCGGGCGAGCAGCGATTCGTAATTGAACCCGGAGGCCATGGCTGGGATGGCGGTGGCTCCCGATGGTTGCAGCGAAGGCATGCTTTCGAGTGGCCCGTCGTTTTGTAATTGGGGTTGGTCGAAGGCGGGCTCGAAGTGCGTCCCCATGGAGGTTGCTCTTTCCTGCTCGGCGCGTTTTAAAGCGTCATGGATGCGGCTCATAGTTTCCTTTCCTTGGGGAGATCCTGTTGTTCCGATTGGCGCAGCCGGTCAGCCAGTGTCGCCAAGGTGCGTAAGGCTTCGACCAGATCAAATTTTTCGGAAGAGGGTGGAGCGGGCGCAGTCATGGCTGCGGCGGCGTTGCCATCGGCCAGATCGAAATCGCGGGCAACCGAATCGACGACTTCGGAAGCGACCGTCTTTTTCTGATCAACGAAGGCGCTGACCAGGCAATGCTCGCAGAGCAGGTTGATGATGCGCGGAATGCCCAGCGAGTAGCGAAAAAGGGCAACGGTGGCGTCGGCATCGAAAATCGGGTCGCCGTTCGACCCCGCGATGCGGAGACGCTGGGTGATATAAGATTTGGTTTCCTCGAGATTGAAAGGATGAGTCTTGGCGCGCAGGGTCAAGCGCTGACGCAACTGGCGTAACTGGGGCTGCTTCAAGCGCTGTTCGAGTTCCGGCTGCCCGACGAGAACGATCTGCAGGAGCTTTTCGGTGAAGGTCTCAAGATTGGTGAGCATGCGAATCTCTTCGAGCACTTCGTCGGAAAGATTTTGAGCCTCGTCGATGATGAGAACCGCAGTCTCCCCAGCGCGATAGCGATCAAGCAGCCAGTTGTAGAGACGCTGCAGGAGCTGGCTCTTGGACTTGGTATCGCAGGGAATGCCGAAATCGGCCATCATGAAATCGAGGAGCTGAGGCACATCCATGCGGGAGTTGAAGATGAAGGCGGTGGCCACCTGCTGAAGGCGGAGCCACTCCATCAATTTATTGATCAGCGTGGTTTTGCCGGTACCGACCTCCCCGGTAAGCAACACGAAGCCTTTCCGGCTTTGTATGCCGTAGGTAAGGCAGGCCAGCGCCTCTTCGGTATGCCGCGTGAGGAACAGGTAACGCGGGTCCGGATTGACGTTAAACGGGTTGGCGCGAAGTCCGAAAAATTCCTTATACATAGTCTTGCGCTAGACCTCGACGTTCTCGTGATCTTTAGGCGAGGCGGGATCACTGCGGCCCCAAAATCGGCGACGGGTGTTGCCGTTGGCAGCGGCATCGTCCGCGTCGTCACCCAGCCACGGCACGGAAATCAGGAGGGGCAGATCCATGATGGCGGCAGCATCTTTTTCGGTGCGGATGGACTTGTCACTAAACTCCAGAAAGATGGCGATGATCATGCCCAGCGCCAGGCCGGCGCCCAGGCCGGCTCCGGCAAATAACAGTCGGCTGGGGAAGCTGGGAGATTCTGGCAGGCCCGCCGCGGCCAGAATGTGCATCTGTTCGCCCTGCTGCTGGTTCTCCATGCTGGTGCCCAGTTCGGCGGAACTTTTCTTGGCCAGTAGATCTTTGTAGAAGGCCTGGGCGTTATCGTTGTCGCGGGTAAGCAGCTTGTATTGCTCCTCGACGTTGGGGCTCCTGGCGGTGCGACTCTGGTAGACGCCAATCTGGCTTTGCAGCCTTTTCTGATCGAGGGCGGCTTGCTCAATCACGTTTTGGTACTGGTGAATCTGGAGACGGAGCTGGCGAACTTCAGGTGGTTCGGCGGAGCTGGCCTTATCGCTGCTGTCGGTGGCATTGGCGGCAGCGGAGTTAACCTCTTTCAGCTTCTTCTGGACCCCGGCGATGTCGGCCTTGGTTTTGATCACGTCGGGGTGGTCTCCGGTATAGCGCGCCTGCAGTGTCATCAATTGCGACTGCAACTGGCTCAACTGTTGTTCCAGGGTCTGCGGATTGGTACTGGACTGCGAACTTTTCCACGTGGCAATCTGCTGCGCCAGCATGCTTTCGGTGTAGGCCTTATCCTGTTGGGCGCGGCTCAGGGTCTGGGTGGTGGCATCGAGTTGCGAGTTCAGCGCCATCAACGTGCGCATGTTGTTGTCGGCGTCACCGGGCAACTGACCCATGTATTGTCTTTTGAAGTTGGCGAGCTTGGCATCCTGCTCGTCAATGGCGCGCTTGGCGTCTTCGACCTGGCGGCTGAGAAACTCGGTGGTACCCTGTGCAACCTCGGCGCGAGAACGCAGGTTTTCATCCACGATGAGCGAGGTCATGGCATTGCAGATTTTTTGCGCGCGGACGGCGTTGCTGTCCGTGTAGTTGACATTGAAACCGGGCACCGGCTCTTGCGAGGCCGAGGGCTTCTTTTTCTTGGCGCCCGAAATTCCCGCTCCGCTGGCGGCCATGCTCATCGAGGTAATCACGGGCTCGACCGACATATTCTGCTGGATGTCTTCGATAAGCTTGTTCTCTTCACCAAGCTTAACAATCGCAAGACTCTGAATTACGGGACGCAGGCGGCTGGGGCTCAGAACCTGCTGGCTGAGAGTCTGGATACGCTGGGTAAAGTCGGAAGTAATTACCGACTGGACCAAGCTGTCGGGGACCTTCTGGCCTTCCACCAGAACCGTGGACTGGGAAGTGAATTTTGGCGGGAAGACGTAGGAGACCAGGAAGCCCGCCAGGGGGGCGAGCAGGGCCGGGATCAAAATGACTTTAAAGCGCCGCCGCAACATCGCCAGGTAATCGTCCATCGTCAGTTCGCGATTCTCACTCATACTGTTCACCAATCCGGCCGCCCGAGGCGGCCAACAAATTATTCGATACGAGTCGGCCTGGGGTGCCATTCCACCCCAATGCTACCGACGTGCCGCTGCGCAATCTGGCCGCAGCCGAGCGCGCTTTGACAATCCGCAGTAGGAATATCGAAGCCCACCTCGCTGAAGCGATAAGCGACAAACAAGTCGTAATACCGTCCCAGGTGTTTGCGGATGACGGCTGCGGCATAACCTTCGTCGAAGGTGCCCGCGGCCACGCCGCCGAACGCTACGCTCTGCAGTTTCTTGTTATGGGAGTAGCCCAGGTCGCCATAGAAATCAATCGTGCGTGCCAGTAGGCGTTTGTACCCGAGCCGTGCAGCCTGGGTATCGGCGCCCGCGAAGAAGCCCGATCCTTCGGACGTGAATTTTTCGTAGGTGGCAACCAGCGAGGAATGAGCGAACTTGTAGCGCAACTGAACCCGAGCGCTTACCGACCAATGCTTGAGGTTGCCACCCTGTTGCAGGTCGGTGTATTGCGGACCGGCTCCGGCAATCAAGCTCATCCGGTTGCTGATGGTGTGGCTCCAGCGCACATTGATGACGTGGTTAAAAACCTCGCCGCCCGTGTTTTGCGGAAATTGAAATAGCTGAAAACCGTAGACTGCGCCGATCTGATCGTGACGGGAAAGCAGATGGCTGTATCCGCCCTGAGCCGTGATCTGGTCGCTGTTGAGCAAAAGAGGAGGGTTCGAGGGGTCGTAGAAATGCGCATTGCTGAATCCGCCCGCCACCGTGATGGCGGAGACGGGATTTAGCGCTTGCACAGCATCGAGAATGGCCGTGTTCCCGAGCCGGGGAATATTTCCAACCGAGCCTAGCTGACCGGTGAGGTGCATGCCGGGCAAACCGCCGCCCAGCGTCGCGCCCCCGCCGGTGGCAAGACCCAACCCTGGGACACCACCAAAGGTGCCGATAGCGAAGGAGCCGTCCGGCAAGTAACTGAAGGAGTCGCGCACCGTGGCTTGGCCAGTACGCCAGCGCGTCACGGCCTCGAGGCCAGCGGCTTGCAATTGCTTCGCGTCATAAGGACTGGAGTAGAATGCTCCGCCACCGAGGTACTCGAGAAATAGATCGCTCTTGGGCCAGAATTGCTGGAGGTCGACAGCTCCGAGAACACGCGTGACAGATTCCAGGCCAGTGGCGCCCAACCGGTTGCCCCCGTTTGTGTCCACCGACTGACTCACCTGCAAAGCTGGCGCGATGAAGCTCCGGGTGGCGGTGTGCAGTTCGAGGCTAGGTTCGTCCAGGCCAGTTACCGGCGGGTTCTCTGGGTTCAGCACCGGCGAGTTCTGCCCGAAGGCCGGAGCCGGCCCGGGCTGGGACTGGGAACTAGTCTGGGCGGCGGCGCACAGGCTCATGCCGAGAACCAGCAGCGTCAACCGGATTGTTCGCATTCCTACCATATTTTTCACCACGCAGATCCCTTGGGGACCGCATATCCCTTACGGGACGACAATTGTATCCCCCGGCTGCAACAGATAATTCTGTTCGATCTGCTCACCCTTGACTAGCTTGCGATAGTTCACCGGCAGTTTCTGCTGTTTACCGTTCTCGGTGCGCAGAACGTAAATGCGTTTGGTGTTGGCAAACTGGCTAATTCCGGCGCTGGACAATGCTTGCAGAACGGTCATGTTGGGCAGCATCGGCGCGGCCCCGGAATGCAACACCTCGCCCACCAGGTATATCCGCTTGCTGTTGATCTCGGTCACAACCACGGTGACCCGGGGGTCGGCAATGTACTTTTTCAGCTTCTCCGTCACCGAGTCGGCCAACTGCTTGGGCGTCAGCCCTGAGGCCTGCACATCGTTCAGCAAGGGAAGAGAGATCTTGCCATCGGGACGCACCGGCAAGGTAGCGGTGAGGTCGGCTTCCTTCCACACTGCAATGTGGAGCACATCCTGGGGTCCGATGACATACTCGGGTCCGGCTTGGTTGTTCGAAGCCTCATTTGTCGTCTTATCGGAAACGGCCTTGTCGGAAGCGGGACTGGCGGCGGGCTGGGCGGGCGCATCCTGCGCCAACGCGATGCTGCTGATCAGGATTAGTGCCGCGACCGCCGCTTTCCATGCTGATTTCATATTTTCTCCTCTAAACCTCTAACTCCTCTCAGCGCCCTGAGCGCTGCGATCAGGCCCCGTACTCTTCGTAACCGATCTGCTTTAGCTTGTAAAGCAGGGCCTTATAGCTGATCTGCAACTCCTGGGCGGCCCGCCGCCGGTTCCAACGGGTTCGCGTCAACACCTGAAGGATGATTTCCCTTTCGGCTTCGCGGGAGGCGGCGCGCGCCGCATCCTTGAGAGATATTCTTTCGCCGTTGCCGTTGCGATCGACCCGCCGCAACAAAGACCGCAATCCTCCCATGGCCAGCGTTTCATCGCCGAGCGCAACAATGGCTCGAGCGGCGTCTTTCAGTTCGCGAATGTTTCCCGGCCAGTTGTATTCCAGGAAAAAATTCTGGGTCTCGAGACTGAGCACCGGTACCGCCCGGCAAAAATCACGGGCAGCGGCCGAGAGAAACCAGTCGCGCAGCACGGGAATATCTTCTTTCCGCTGCCGTAAAGGAGGCAGCCGCAAACAAACTCCGCTGATTCCATAATAGAGGTCTTCGCGGAACTTGCCGGCCTTGACCTCGGGTTCCAACTCGCGCGAGGTTCCGCAGATGAAACGAGGCACGCGACGTTGCTCGGCGCCAGTCAACCCGATCTGGCGAACCAGTTCCTTCTGGGCCGCCGCGCTGAGGTCTCCCACTTCCTGAAGATAGACGGTTCCACCTTGACCGTCGCGAGCAACCAGAATTGCTTCGCTGGCTTCCCGACCCTGATCGACCTGAAACGACTCCGAGGCGCGGCTGGAAAGAGCATGAATGCGGCCCGCCGCTGCTGCCTTGCCGGAACCGCGCTCAGCTACCACCAGCACAGGAACGTCATTCTGCGACAGTTCACGGATCACCGCTTCGACGGTGCGCATGCCGGCGCTGACGCTCTCCAGCCAGACACGGGACCCGCCATTCTGCGAGCCTGCGGCTGTTTCCTGGATTTCGGTTCTGTCGAGGTCCATACTTTTCCGCTTTACTTTTCCGCAGCCAAGACAGTGGGGGGACGTCTCGGACAAAGGCTTATACAGTCTAGAGCACACGCACTGCCAATCCGGCCAAGATGACTCAGAGCCTCCGAAACAATATGCTCTTATTTATCAATTACTTACGACTTTAGCCCTCTATCCCGACTCTACTCATACGCTACCACGTTGCGGACAAATGGGAAATTTATTACCCACATCCTCGGTAATCTGTGGGGATTACTTTCTGCTTGTCTTGGGGAAAAAGTCCTAACTCTGTGCAAGCACTAGTGTAGTGTCTCATTATTAGAGTCGTTTATGTATCGAGGGTCATCTTATGATGAGGAGACCTCGAAATGCGCGTAGCTCAGCCCATTTTTTTGCAAGAAGACGTCCGGCGGAAACTGGAGAAGCAGGCGCGCGGACGTT
>JANXZM010000086.1 GCA_025355505.1 Acidobacteriaceae bacterium
TCCAGGGTCGAAAATCCCTGTCAGTCATGCCGAAACTCCTGCTTGGGCCCCCATGGGTTCAACTCGGTAGCCGAGACGACGCAATTCCCGGATCATCAGTTTGGCCCGGCGCTCTGTCTTTGAACGACTGACGGCGGGACCGCGCTCTTCATAGCGGATGGCTTGATGGAGAATCATCCAGATGAGACGACACAGACGGTGCGCGATGGCTCCAATGGCCTGAGCATGACCGAGCCGGGGCACAAGCCGACGATAAACAAATTCAAAGATACTGCCTTTGGTTCTGACAGCCGCGTTCGCCGCCTGATTCAGAAGGCCCTTCATCTGCCTGTTCCCTTTGGGTGAGCGGTGGCTGTAATTGACACCAGCACTTTCTTGTTCACCAGGGCAGACGCCCACCCACGAAGCCAGGTGCTTGGCTGAGGGGAATGCTGCTGCCGCCGGTCCAACTTCCGCGATGATCTGCTGGGCGGAGTCCGCACCGAGTCCGGGCACTTCCGCCAGCCGCTGCACCACGTCTCGTTGAGCACTCAACAACTGCGCCATCTCCTGGTCGAGTTTATCGATTTGCTCTTCGATCAATTTCAGCTCTTCGAGCGCCATCTTCAGAAGCTGCCGGTAGACGGGATGGATATCGCGGCATGCTCCGAGCGCATCGCTCAGTTGCTGCGCTGTGGCCCGTAACCGCCGATCGGCCAGTGCCGCGATCGCTTCCGGGCTAGCGGCGCCTTCAGCTATCGCTTGCAACATGCGCCGGGCACTCTTTCCCAGCAGGTCGGAAACCAGGCTGGACAACTTAATGTGCGCCTCCTCCAACAAACACTCCAGGCGGTTCTGAAACTGTACCCGATTCCGCGTTAATTGATGCTTGCGCCTCATGATCGTTCGCCACAACCGCTGCTCGACATCCGGTACGAAACTCAATCTGAGTTCCTGAGCGGCCAAACGCTTTACCAAACGTTCCGCATCTGGGAAATCTTTCTTCCGTCCAGCCGCCCCTCGATTCGACTGCGCCTGCGCCAGATGCAGTTGACCCGACCCGGTTCCTTCCTGAAGCCGTTTGGGCCTCCACTGCCGCTCCAGCGCCGCCCATACTGGCCGCCAATATTGCGCCGTCGATTCCATGACCACTTCCTCGACTTGTTCCGCGGCCAGCCAATCCGCCAGCTGGCACAGTTCACTTGGACTGGTTCCCACCTTCCTCCGCTCAAACTGGAACTCCCCATCCGCCGCAATGTCCGCGATCACCACTGCCAGCATTCTCTTGTGCACATCGATCCCGGCAATTCGGTACTTCATTTGCGCCTCCTGCCAGGAGCAGAGCGCATGCCACCAATAGAATTATTCAGGGTCTCAGGCTACTGCCGTGCCATCGCAACTGCAGCGCCCACTTATTCGCTCAACAACGCATGCGCTGGACCAGCCAACTTGTCGGCCTCGACCTCTCCACTGGACGTTCGATCTCGCCGCTCCCGGTCATCACCAGTGTGGCAAAGGAAACGCTGATTTTCATGACCTTTCGCGAGCTCTGCCGGACGCGCAGATTGAACTAGCCTAGGGCGAGTCCACACCTGCGCCGCCGCAGCGCTCGGCTTGCCAGGGTCGGAAAATGGGCAATGTTTTATTTTCAGTAGTATAAATGCGCATGGCGTTGATTCAGGGTATGAAAAACGCCAACAAAACAGGATCTCGTTTCGACATGTTGCTTAATGGAGGGTTTTTGGAAGGTTAAAGTCGACCTCGATAAGTCGTTTGGACACGCTTCCGCGCCGAAGGGCTGGAGGCAACGCTGTTCCCGCGCACCGGACCAACCGCTCCGGAGAAGAACCCGGTGCGCACGCCACCCGACTTTGCCGCGATCCACGAGCAGTTACGGACGGGCAAGTACGTGACCTTGCAACTGACTGTGGGAGGAATACGGCAACCGAAGAAGCCCTCTCCTGCTGTCAGCGATGTCGTCGACTGGCAGCTGACCCCTTCCCTCTTCCGCCCAAACCAAAAGCCACTTCCGGCAATCACCAAACTTCTAGCAAGCAACGTTCTCGGACGATAACAGCTTTGCCCTTGATCCCTTCTTCGGCAGCGGAACAACTCTGGTTGCAGCGCAGAGGTGCTGGCGTTAGCGCGATCGGCATCGAAATCGAAGAACGGTTTTGTGAAATCGCGGCAACCCGACTTCACAGCAAGTGCTCGACTATGACTGGCGAGCCCCTCATACTTACCGGCAGCGAAACTAAGGCCGAGGAGGAAACAAGTACGAAGGTATTGTGCGCACGCCACTTCGATGATCTCGACGGCCATATTTGGTTAATCATGTGGATGGACCCCCGACGGCATGAAGTAATCCCAGACTTTGACGCACACTCACTGAGACGATTCCAGCTTTATACGCCACCACGGATTTTGCCCATCCGCCAGAGACGCCTCTAAGTGCGGTGATATATACTTAAGTCAGTGCTTAACCAAGAATCTTCGCTTGATCTCCTCTTCCAAGCCCTAGCAGGATGCGGAAAAACCAGTCTGAGGGCTTGATCCCCTTGCCTTGATCGTTGTTTTGTGAATGGTTTCGTGACTCGGTGAGGTGCCGGGGCACGTGGCCGGGCACCTTCCTGAGCTTTAAGCAGCGGCGTGGGCTA
>JANXZM010000042.1 GCA_025355505.1 Acidobacteriaceae bacterium
CATGGCGAACGAGCAAGGGCTTGACCAGACCGGTCTTTTGTACCAAGTGGAGTGTTAGTGTAACTCCTTAGTTAGAACATTTGTCCGCCGTAGCCGCCGGGGGTGTGGGGATGTGGGAAACGCGGAGCGTTTTCCACATCCCCACACCCCTGTTGCTTCGGCAAGATAGCTTGCGGTGCTGGCGGCTTATAGTCCAGCGCCGAAACCAAGTGCGGAAAATCCGCGAGGGCGACCCGCACCGTTGCGGAATTTATTTGTCGTAATCGCCGTGGGCAAAAATAGGAACCGACCGCGCGGAGACAGCCAGAAACAGGGTCAATGGCGCTCACGTTTTGGCGTGCTGCTCATGGCCCTGTTTGATTTTCCGTCAGCGCCCAGAGTGTGGGTGCCAGAATTCTCAGTCCGAAATATTTTTTGACTCGCTTTTTCGCACAGGGAATGCGGGCAGTCTTACGGGAAGGGAATTGTCTCAGCGGAACAGATCAGGCCGACGTCGAAGGCCGCCCCTTAGGCGATCGGTGGGCGTGCGTTTGCCGTTACTGTTTCAGCAGAATCTAGGAAGAACCAACAACAGGTGCAGTGCGGTTGTCGTTTTTTGCGGCATCGAAGCAGAGTGCTGCCCCTCCGGCAACCCCGGCGTCTTCACCAAAACGGGCCGAGACCAGCGGAATTTCCTTGCAGCGCTGGTTCACGCAGCAATTGGGCAGCCGATCCCGGATTTCGCCAAGAAACGGTTGGAGCATGGAAGAAACACCACCGCCCACAATCATCACATCCGGTTCCAGCAGGTCAACGATGTTGCCGAACCAAAACGACAACAGTTCCAACGTCTCCTGCAATACTTCGCGTGCGACCGCATCTCCCGCCGAAACAGCTTGGCCGACCATTTTGCTCGTAACACGATCCAGCTTCCCTCCGGCCAGATCGAGAAGGCTGGAAGCGCGGCCACTTTCGAGTTTGGCGCGCGCTCTGCGGGCAATCGCCGGGCCCGACGCGAGAACTTCAATGCAGCCCGGCTTGCCACAGCCGCAGCGCGGTCCGTTATAGTCAATGCTCATGTGCCCGCCCTCGGCGGCGGCACCGGTGCGGCCATGATAGATTCGGCCGTCAAATAGGATTGCCGTGCCGATTCCCGTTCCAATCGTCACGTAAAACACATTGCGATAGCCGCGTCCCGATCCCCATAACGTTTCGGCAAGCCCGGCGGCATTGGCGTCATTATCAACTTTCACTCGCACCCGATAGACTTGCGCGACTTCCGCCGCCAGCGGAAAATTTCGCCAGCATGGCAGGTTGGGAGGATTGATGATTATTCCCGTCTTCGGGTCGAGCGGGCCCGGAGAGCAGATTCCAACTCCGCGGATCAGGTTATGCGCGCCCGCTACACGTGCCGCGTAGTCCGATGCGGCCTCAATCGCCTGGATTACTGCGGCCAGTCCGCTGGCCGCGCCATCATTCGGAACCATGGGATTGCGGGTGTGGCATAAAATCTCCCCGCTCGGGTCCACCAGCCCTGCCGCGACCTTGGTCCCGCCAATGTCCACTCCGATCACCAGGTCGTCGCGCACTGCAACGGAAGACATGCCTTACCTTTCGCGCGTCTAACTCGCCAGCACGGGTACTGGCTTTGAGCCCTTGAACGCGTAAAACACAATGTAGAAATAGCAAATCACCGGAAGAATAAAAGCGTGGTGAATTCCGATGCGATCCGCCAGCACGCCCTGCACCACCGGAATAATTGCGCCGCCCACAATCGCCATAACCAGCAATCCCGATCCATCGCCCGTAAGCGGCCCCAGTTCAGCGATGCCCAGCGTGAAGATGCTGGGGAACATGATCGAATTGAAAAAGCCAACGAGGATGATGCTCCACATGGCTAGGTGCCCAGACGTGAGCATCGAGACCGTCACCAGCGTTGCCGCGGAAAGCCCCGCCAGTCCCAGCAGATGGCCGGTTTTCATAGAAACCCGGCCATTGTTGAAAACTGACGTCAAAGCCAGCAGAGTTAGTGCTATGAAACACAGGGCAACCAGAGGACGCCCGTGGACCAGAACCCCGAAAACAGCCGACAGCAAGGAAGCAATCCGCGGCGAGGTACTCACAGCCAAGGGACCGCTTGACAGGTAAGACAAAATCAGGAGCACGCCAGCAATGGCGGAGCAGACGACCATGTGCACCGTTTTTACTCCGTGTAAGAGCGCCGATCCTATGAATCGGCCGATCATGGCTCCTCCCCAGTAAAACGCCACATACCCAGCCGCGACCACCGCCGAAAGGTTGCCGATTTCGGTCTGGCTGAAGTAGTTAATCAGGAAGCTGCCAATAGAAACCTCGCCGCCGACATAAACGAAAATTGCAACCATCCCGAGCACCAGATGACGGTGGGACCACAGGCCCTTTCCAGCCACTCTTTCGCCCTTGTGGTGCACCGCCCCTGGAATCGCCGGGAGTTTGAACAGCGAGATTAAGAAACCGAGCACAACCAGCGTTAGTCCGATGATTAAATAGGGCAATTTAACCGATGAGGCTTCATGAACTCGATAGGCTTGCAGAGCGTCAACCGACATTTGCCGCACCACATCCATGCCCTGTGGCACCGCGGTTAGAATCAGCACGCCGCCGAGGTAAGGTGCGATTGTGGTTCCCAGTGAATTGAAGGCCTGCGCCAGATTGAGTCGGCTAGACGCTGTCTCGGGCGGACCAAGTACTGCCACGTAAGGGTTCGCAGCTACCTGCAATGCGGTGATCCCAGCCGCAAGAACCATCAGTGCGCCCAGGAACAGGGGATAAGAAGGCAAACTTGCGGCGGGAATAAAAAGGAACGCTCCCAAGCCCATCGTGAGCAGCCCCACCACCATTGTTTTCTTGTAGCCGATCCAGTCGATCACCTTGGCCGAAGGAATCGAGAAAATAAAATAGGCGGAAAAAAAGGCAAACTGGACCAGCATCACCTGGGCATAGTTCAAGTCGAAAATTGCCTTCAGATGCGGAATCAGAATGTCGTTCAAACACGTGAGGAACCCCCACATGAAGAACAGTGTTGTTACAACCGGCAGTGCGGCTCGATTGGCGGTGGTGGGGGTAGAGTCAAGGGATTGCGGCGACAAAGTCTTACCAGGAATAGGCGGCATCGGCATCCATTCTTCTCGGCTATGCCAGGGGAGCGCGGTTGAGCAGGGCGATCCCGTTGGGCAAGAATCATACCATCGCAGGCTTTAGGAGATAAATCTCGTTCCTTATATATAGCGTGGTTCTGCTGTCACTTGGCGCCGGCGCTGAGGCGGCTGATCAATTCTCCCGCGCTGTTGTGTATAGCGAAGCTGGGTTCCCCACGGCCGATGCAGCCGGGCCGCCGGCCCCTTTGCGTCGAGCCACAAGCTCTCCGGCCGTGGCGAAGCGAGCGCCTGGCGGTAGCAACGCGAATTGATGAGCCACTGCAAACTGCCGGCAGCAGATGGAAGGCGCCTCTGGGAGCGGATCACAAATACGGAGGGAATCGTGGACGTGGTAAATTACAGTGCATCCATTAAGCCGTCAGTTGCCGTCTTAGAGACAGAAGGTCAATACGGACGACGGAACTCGGCGTTGGGCTCGGTGGGTTCGAGCAGGCCGCGTGGGCTCTGTCGGCTACCGTGAGTGCACTTTGATTTCAGCCCTTATGCGGTCCATGTACTCTCGGATGTTCTGTCGAATGGTTGCCTTGGCGGCGATGGTTTTTCTGCTGGAGGGGGCAGGCATTGGGCAGAATACAACGCGGATTAGTCTTGATCAGGCCATTGATCTGGCGCTGGCGCACAACCATTCGCTCAAGGCTGCTCGAACCCTGATTCTTCAGAATCAGGCCCAGGAGATCACTGCGAACCTGCGCCCCAATCCGACGTTGGGGGTTGATTCGCAGTTTCTCCCATTCTTTAGTCCACAAGACTTTTCCGGCGAAAATCTGAACAACGTTCAGCAGTTCGATGTGGGGCTCGGATACCTCTTCGAACGCGGTCACAAGCGGCAGCGGCGGCTGCAGGCTGCCCGTGACCTGACGGCCGTCACGCGCGCTCAGGTTGCCGATGCCGAGCGCACGCTGGCATTTAATGTAGGCCAGCAGTTCGTCGGCGTTTTGCTGGCGGAATCGACTCTGCAGTTTGCGCTCGATGCTCTGAAAGGTTTTCAGCAGACGGTAGATATCGGCGAGGCGCAACTCAAAGCGGGATTCATTGGGGAAGGCGATTATCTGAAGATCAAGCTCCAGCTTCTCCAGTTTCAGACCGACGTCTCTTCTGCCCGCCTCGCGAGAAAGCAGGCGCTGGTCGGCCTGCGTGGGTTCCTGGGCTACAACGCGGTGTCGGCCGACCTCGACGTGGTGGGCGATCTGGCGTTTCAGCCGCTCAAAGGGAATTTGGAAGACTTGCAGGCGAGGGCGCTGCGGGAGCGGCCCGACTTCCGCGCCGCTGAATTGGGGATCGCCGCCGCACAAAGTCAAATCCTTCTGGCCAAAGCGAACGCTAAGGTCGATGTAAACGGTACCTACGATTTCTCCCACGTCTCCGGGGAGAGCACGGCTTCACTCTTCGCTAGCTTTGAGTTGCCGTTTTTTAACCGTAATCAAGGAGAAATCGCGCGTACCGGCTATGCGCTCACCCAGGCACAGGAGCAGCAGCAATCCGCCAGCGATACGGTTCTCTCCGACGTTGCCAATGCCTTTGAGGCGGTCAGCAGCAACGAAGAAGTGGTTCAACTTTATACCTCCGGCTACCTCAAGCAGGCGCGGGACTCGCGCGACATCAGTGAGTATGCTTACAAGCGCGGCGCCACCAGCCTCCTGGATTATCTGGATGCCGAGCGCAGCTACCGGTCGGTGCAACTGGCCTATCGCCAGGCCTTGGCTTCCTATATGACGGCGCTCGAGCAATTGAAGGAAGCGGAAGGAACCAGGGACCTGCCATGAATGTTCGCTCTGATCGCTGTTGCTGGTGGGCTGCACTCGTTGCCGCGTCGGCCATCATGCTGGTATTTGCAGGCTGCGGAGAGTCTGGGTCGAAAGCCTCCGCTGATTCCAACAGCGCCAAGAGGTCCGACAACGCGGAACTGTTCACCATCCCGCAAGAGCAGATGGCGCACGTGCAGGTGCTGACGGTTCAGCCCACGACGCTGCCTCGAACCCTCCGGCTGACCGGGGCCGTGGCTTACAACAGTTTTCGCACCACGCCCGTCATCACGCAGGTGAGCGGGCCGGTCAGCCGGGTGGTGGTCGCGCCCGGTCAGCAGATACACAAGGGCGAGCCCATGTTGTACGTGGCGAGTCCGGACTATTCGCAACTCCGCACGAATTATCTGAAGGCCAAGGAAGCCTACGCGCTGGCACAAAAGGCCTATGCCCGCGCTCGGGACTTGTTTGAGCACAAAGCGATTGCCGAGCAAAACCTGGAGCAGGCGCAGTCGGCCGAGATACAGGCGAGCGGTGACATGGCATCGGCGCAAGCCGCATTGAAAGTGATGGGAATTACCGATCCCGACGCACTCATGCAAGGTCCGCCTTCTTTTGAAGTTCCCGTGAAAGCGCCGATCAGCGGCCAGATCGTCGAGCAGGATGTGTCCGCGGGGCAACTCATTCAACCCGGAACCACGCAATGTTTCATAATTTCGGACACTGGAAGCGTCTGGGTGCTGGTCAATGTCTATCAGAAGGATTTGCCCCACGTGCGCGTTGGAGATACGGTCACCATTCAGACCGATACTTATCCTGAAGTCTTCCACGGCCGCATCTCCTACGTCGCGGCATCGCTCGACCCGAACACGCGTACGCTGCAGGCTCGTATCGAGACCAACAATCCCGGCGAGAAGCTGAAGAAAGATATGTACGTGGTTGCGACTGTAAACGCCGGCACGATCCCCAATGCCATTGCCCTCCCGGATGCCGCCGTCCTGCGCGATAGCGAGAACCAGCCTTTTGTTTATGCGGCGGCAGGTTCGAACCAGTTTGGCAGGCGCGCGATTACTCTCGGAGAGAGTTTGAACGGACAGACGCAAATTACCAGCGGGCTGAAGGCTGGGGACCAGGTCATCGGAAATGGCAGCTTGTTCCTGCAGTTTGCGAACTCGCTGCAGCGCTAGTGGCACACAGTGGAGGGACGGGCGTCTCGCCCGTCCGGCTGGATTTGGCCGGAGCCGTGGGCAAGGCGGCCGGGCGGGACGCCCGGCTCTCCACTAGCAGAGAAAAATAAGAATCTAAGGATAGTGTCTACCACAACCGAATGATTCACCGAATAGTTCAAGCGGCGCTCCGTCAAAGGTTTCTGGTGCTGATGCTGACCGCTTTCATCACGGTCGGCGGAATCCTGTCTTTTGAGCGGATGCCCGTCGACGCCTATCCCGACCTCTCGCCGCCGCAGGTCGAAATCATCACGCAGTGGCCGGACCATGCCGCCGAAGAGGTCGAACGGCTGGTTACGCTTCCTCTTGAACTCCAGATGAACGGCGTTCCGCGCATGGTGGTGATGCGTTCCAAATCGCTCTACGGTTTGTCCGATCTGATCCTCACTTTCGACGAAAGCACCGATAGCTATTTTGCACGGCAAATCGTATTTGAGCGACTCGCGAAAGCCACCCTGCCGCCGGGAGTTATCCCGACCATGGCGCCTCTGTTCAGCCCCAGTGGTCTGGTGTATCGCTATGTGCTGGAAAGTCCCGACCGCTCACCGCAAGAGTTAAAGACGATTGAGGACTGGGTGGTGCAGCGGGCTTATCGCTCAGTGCCCGGCGTCGCCGACGACTCGGGCTTTGGTGGAACGGTGATGCAATACCAGGTGCTGCTCGACCCGGCGCGCATCTATGGATATCACCTGACCATTCCGCAAGTCGTGACCGCGCTCGCCGCCAATAACGCGAATGCTGGCGGTGGATTCTATTCTCAGGGCGGCCAGTTCTACTATGTGCGCGGCATCGGACTGGTGAGCAACACGGACGACATTGGAAATATCGTGGTTGGTGCCAACAAGGGTGTGCCGATCAGAGTACGCGACATAGGAGATGTAACCATCGGGCACGCGCCACGCCTCGGCGAATTCGGCTTCAAGAAGAATGACGACGCGGTCGAGGGTGTCATTCTCATGCTCCGGGGGGAGCAAACGCAGAATGTGCTGAAAGCGGTGGAGGCAAAGACGGAGGAACTGAACCGCCGCATTCTGCCGCCTGATGTGAAGATTCATCCTTACTACGACCGCAGTGAACTTGTAGACCTCACAACGGACACGGTGGAAGCGAACCTTCTTCGCGGCATGGTGCTGGTTTTAATCGTGCTGATTTTCTTCCTGGTCAGCTTCCGCGCCGCGGTCATTGTTGCCATCACCATCCCGCTTTCGCTTCTGTTTGCTTTTATCGTGCTCCATGCGCACGATGTGGCCGCAAATCTGCTCTCCATCGGCGCCATTGATTTCGGAATTGTCATCGATGGCACCGTGGTCATGATTGAAAACATCTATCGCGAACTGGCGCTGCGCGAGGGGCAGCAGTACAACCTGAACGAAGTGATTCTTGCGGCGGCGAAAGATGTGGATCGCCCGATTTTCTATTCCGTGGCTGTGACCCTCGCCGGTTATCTGCCGATTTACGCTCTTACCGGAGCCTCGGGCAAACTGTTCCACCCCATGGCTGAGACCATGTCGTTTGCGCTGGTCGGCGCCCTCATCCTCACGCTCACGTTGATACCCGTGCTCGCCTCTTACTGGTTCAAGAAAGGCGTACACGAGAAACCGAATCGCGCATTCGAATGGATGAAACGGAAATACGCCGTTCAGCTGGATTGGGCGCTCAACCGGCCCAAGACAACCATGTTCATCGCGACCCTGATCTTCGGAGCGACCCTCCTGCTGGTGCCTTTTATCGGCGGCGAGTTCATGCCTCACCTCGACGAAGGCGCACTCTGGGTCCGGGCTACGATGCCGTACACTATTTCTTTCGAGGAGGCTGGCAAGGTCGCTCCTCAGATACGCGATATCTTGATGTCTTATCCGCAAGTTACTGTCGTGGCTTCTGAGTTAGGACGGCCGGACGACGGCACTAATGCCACGGGGTTTTTTAACTGCGAGTTCTATGTTGGCCTGAAGCCGTATAAGGACAAATCGTGGACCGGTGAGATTAGTGAGAAAAAACAACTTACCGAATCGATCAACAAGAAACTCAGCGCTTTTCCGGGAATCATTTTCAACTATACCCAGCCAGCGGAAGATGCCGTGGACGAAGCACTAACTGGGCTCAAGAGTTCTTTGGCGGTCAAGATATACGGCGGAGATCTGAGCGTACTTCAGGACAAAGCGATCCAGGTCAAGAATGCGCTGTCGAATGTGCCCGGCTTTACCCAGATCACCGTGGTGCGTGAACTGGGCCAGCCCAGCCTGCTGGTCGATGTCGATCGAGACAAGATCGCGCGATATGGAATCAATGTTGCCGATGTGGAAGCTGTGATTTCGGCCGCAGTCGGTGGACAGGCCGTCACCCAGGTCGTTCAAGGGGAAAAACTGTTCGATCTGGTAGTCCGAATGCAGCCCCAATTCCGCAGCAACGCTCATGAGATTGGAAATTTATTAGTGGGCACGCCCGATGGGCAGCAGATTCCGCTAAGTCAGCTTGCCAACATTACTCAGGGGAACGGCGCGTCCTTTATTTATCATGAAAACAACTCCCGCTACATCGGAGTGCAATACAGTATTGAGGGGCGCGACTTACAGCGTGCGGTGCGAGACGGCCAGGCGGCCGTGAACAAGGCGATAACCCTGCCACAGGGTTACACGATGTCGTGGGGCGGCGAATACAGCCAGTTTCTCGAGGCTAAGTCGCAGATGTACTTTATTGGCCCGCTTGCCATCGTGCTGATCTTCATGATCTTGTTTGCGCTCTACGGAAATTTCAAATTCCCGGTCACTATCGCTCTCGGCGTACTTATGACGGAACCTGTGGGAGCGCTGGTTGCCCTGAAACTTACTCACACTCCCTTTAGCGTTTCCTCAGTGCTGGGTCTTCTGGCGTTGCTTGGAGTTTCCGTGGAGACGGCCGTCATTCTCGTCTCCTACATCAACAAATTGCGCCTGGAGGGTATGGGCATTCGCGCGGCCACTCGGGAAGCTTCGCTCCTTCGGCTCCGTCCGATCATGATGACGGCACTGGTAGCTTGCCTCGGATTGCTGCCAGCCGCCCTTTCCACCGGCATTGGATCGGATACCCAAAGGCCGTTCGCCATCGTCATCGTGGCCGGCCTGATCTCCAGGCTCTTCATTGGCTTCTTTGTCAATCCCGTGCTGTACGAGATGGTTGCCCGTGAGGGCGATGTGCTCCAGGTCTAGACGAAACCGCCGTTTGAAAAATGCAATAGCGCAACTGCAAGGGCGTCCTCTTTGCGCTTCCCCTGGCTCTGTTTCTTCAGCAGGTCGTCGAGAGATTTCGCTTTTGCGCCGGTGTATCTGCGGAAGGCAAGAGAACAATCGGTCGCTTTATAAACACCACCACAAACAAGTTCCTCAGGCCTCGCGCTTTTCGAGACCTGGGAGCCTTCGCCACTGCTCGCCGCAAACCCCTATTTCCCCGCCCCCTCCAACTGCCGAGCCGCCGACTCGATCAACGAGGACTCGTCCTCCAGCGCCTTAGCCACCCGCGCAATCTCCGACTCCGCTTCCGCATACCTCTTCTGTTCAATCCCTTCACGCACTCCCGGAACCGTTTTCACTTCATACCCCGAGTAAACGCCCGGAGCGTACAGCAAATGCTTGTACCACGGACGCCGCGGCAATCCGTCGGCATTGGTCAGCCGCCGCTCCGTCTCCATCAGCTCTCGATTCAAAGCCCCAAGCTTTCCCGCAACCCCGTCCTCCCCCCAACTCGCCTGTTTCTGCGACAACGCCTCGTGATAATGCTTGGCGCTGCGAGTAAGTGAGTCCACCGCGTTCTGCATCGGCGCAAAATTCAAATGCGGCGGAACCTCTTCCCGCACCGGCGCGACCGTAGGACGCCGAGGATCCAACGTCGCTTTGAACATTCCTTCATCCAACTCCCGATTGCGCTCGCGAATCTCCTCCTGCTTGTCGGACAGCAACTTCTCCAGATTCTTCCTGTACATCTCCACCGTATCGGCGAAATTCACAAAGTCGAAAGGCAGCACTTCCGCATCCGCCAGCCGCATCACCGAAGTTCCCACAGTCTGCGCCAGCGCTCGCCCATAGACGAAATCCATGTCGGAGAAATGTGTGTACCAGTAAAAGTCATCGTAAATGGAGTGATAGATCCCCCCTTCGTCCTCGCCGCCGTATCCCATGTCCAGCGTGGCGATGCCCACGTGATCGATAAACGCCGTAAAATCCGTCCCCGAGCCCAAAGCTCCGATCCGCAAATCGGCCCGCTGCCGCAATTCCTTCCGATCGTCCGCGGATTTCGCTTCGGCAATCTTGCTCAGCTGTACTCGCTGCCACACCGTCATCTTCGTTTCCGGATCTTCGATGTCGCGCGCCACTCCATTGATGAACTGCTCCAAACTATGCGACCCATTCATATTCAGAACGCCGCGGCCGTTCCCGTCGGTATTGATATAGACGGCGGCATGTTCCCGCAACTCTTCGGCATGAGCTTCCACCCATTCGGTCGAGCCCAGCAGCATGGGCTCTTCGCCATCCCACGCCGCATAAATGATCGTGCGCCGCGGCTTCCACCCTTGCTTCAGCAACAGACTCAGCGCCCGTGCTTCTTCCAGCAGAGAACTTTGTCCTGAAATTGGATCCTCCGCCCCGTTCACCCAGGCATCATGATGATTGCCGCGTACGATCCACTCATCCGGAGCCACACTCCCAGGAATTTTCGCGATCACGTCATAGACCGGCTTGATGTCCCAATTAAATGCGACCTTCAAATGAACCTGCGCCGGCCCCGGTCCAACGTGATAAGGAATCGGAAGCGAGCCGCGCCACCCATCCGGCGCCATCGGCCCCGCCAGCGCCGCCAGCAAAGGCTGTGCGTCGCCGTAAGAAATCGGGAGCACCGGAATTTTCGTAATGCTCTTAGCCTCCTTCAACGTCAGCCGCTTGGCGTCGGGAGTTGCGCCAATCCCCGGAGTCAGTGGGTCACCCGGGCTGGCCGAAGCAAAATCCATGACGCTGCCACGCTGCACTCCATCCGCGGGACGCATCGGCCCCAGCGGAAACACATTGTCGCGCGTGTAACCATCGTCCTGCGGCTCCGAGTAGATGAGGCAGCCAATGGCTCCGTGCTCCGCCGCAACCTTTGGCTTGATCCCGCGCCAGGAGTGCAGGTACTTCGCGATCACAATCGCGCCCTTCACCGAAATGCCCAGCCGGTCAAGCTTTTCGTAGTCCTCGGGCAAGCCGTAGTTCACAAACACCAGCGGCCCGGTGACATCGCCGTCAATGGAGTAGGCGTTATACGTCGGCAACTGTTCCGACTTCTGATTCGAGGTTGGATCCACCGCCAGCGCAGGCTCTTCGAGCTTGGCCGTGAACTTCGTAGGCGCAAGCATCTCCACCACCCGAACCTTGGGCGTCGGAAACAGAACGTCGAATCTTTCGATGTGCGCGTCCAATCCCCATTGCTGGAAGTGGGCAAGAATCCATTCCGCGTTGTCCTTATCGTAAGGCGATGCCACATGATGCGGCCGAGCGCTCAGCCGCCGCATATATTCACGCAAGTTTGCCGGATCGGGGATCGCGCGAAACTTCGCCTCCCACTCGCGCTCGCTCTGACTGGCGCGTGGCGAGTATCCCACCAGCGCAGCCTGATTCGCGCCGATTTGGTCTGCGCCGAAAGACAAAGATGGAAAAATCAGGGTAAAGATCAACACAATCGCGGAGAATGGTCGCATGCAGCTCCTTTTGTTCGAGGGCTGCCATTATAGCCGCAAGCCGGTAGTGAGCCGGTTTCCCCTAAGCCGGCCTCGCAACCAAGCAGCAATGAACGATAGTTTCCGGCTTGCCGACCAACCGCGAGTTATCGCTCGGCGACCCGAATTGAGAATATCGGGTACGGCGACTTTCACGGTGACGCCGTTCACAAAGCAAGTTTTCTGAGTTTGATACGTTCCGGCCAGAGCCGTCGTTCGTTGACTAGCGGATGCCACGTCCGTAAGATGAAGCGACTCGTAAGCCAGGGATCTCCCGAATGATTGGTCAAACCGTCTCGCACTACCGGATCGTCGAGAAGTTGGGTGGTGGTGGGATGGGTGTGGTCTAC
>JANXZM010000005.1 GCA_025355505.1 Acidobacteriaceae bacterium
TGAGAGTCGTCCTCACCGATCATTGGGGGAGAGGACGCCCCACGAATTTGCAAGTCAGATCGCGGCTAGCCGCGATCTGACTTGCTCAACAACTGCCGGAGACTAACCCTGGGAGTGTTACAGAATAAGGGGACCGATCAAAGACCAAAACGTCGTATGATCCCGTGTGCGGAAATAGGGGGCAGGTCAGTCTTTAATCTTTGGCGCTGGCTTTACGCGGGCGAGGGCGCCCGCGCTACACGTTATTCCTCGTTTTTGTCCCGGTTCTGTGAAGTGGTCTGGGCCGCGTCGGCTGCGCCTGGGACGGGCTTTTGCAGATCGATCGGCGGCAATCCTGCTTTCTTTAGTTGCTCGTTTAGTTCTGGAATGTCTTTCGACTTGAGTTGGGCCCAGGCCGACAACTGCTCGGCGAGGGCTTTGTCCAGTTCTCCGAACATCGCGGCCTGCTGTGTCGTCGGCGCGGCGTCGGCGGTATCGAGAGCACTGACGACGGCACTGAAGCCGCTGTTCAGACGAGCCAGGCTGCGGCCTTCGGGCGTGCTCAGGTAGCTCGCACCGTAGTCGCCTTCTCCGCCTTCGATGGGCGCGGCTTTCGCTTCTAACTCGGTGACCGTTTTTTTGATCGCATCGGGCGCGCTCGCCAAAGATTTCAACTGCCATCGCAGACTTCGCACTTGTTGCAGGGCTTCGTAATCTTTATGAAGAGCGTCGGCAATTTTCCGGTCGAGTTCGAATTGCCGCCGCAGATCTTCTGGCGGAGTCTTTACCCGCGGATCCATGCGAATGTCGAGCGGCTGGGTGTAGCTTTTGCCACCAACTGTGAGCGCGAGTTTGTACTGTCCAGGCAGCACCGCCGCGCCGAGGGGAACGCGCGGCGTGTCATGGTAGATCGCTGAGATGGGATAAGCGTGCTCAAGAACATCAGGCGCAGGATACGTCAGATCCCAAATGAAGCGATGCATCCCTAGCGCGGCTGACAAGGTTCGCGCGGGACGCACCCAGTAAGTTGGCACGTTGAGTTCCTTTGCATTGACGGGTACAGTCTTGTCGGCGCTCGAAAAGTGGCGCACGATTTTTCCGGACGAGGCATCCACAATCTCCAACGTGACTGAACCGGAGGTTGCGGTTTTCAGCCAGTAGTCAATCATCGCGCCGTCTGGCGGATTCTGTCCGGCAGGTTCTTCCGGCGGCAGCGGCGTGTCGGTGTTATTGTTGCGGCGCACACGATAGGTAAGCTGGGGGGCGAAGAGATGTGCAGTCGCGTTTTCCACTTCCGGGCTGAACTGCCGCAGCGCCGTGATGTTGTCGAGGATCCAGAAGGAGCGCCCATGGGTTCCGACGACAACATCGTCATGATGAATGACGAGGTCGCGGATCGAAGTCGGGGGCAGATTGATCTTCAGCGATTGCCAATGATCGCCATCGTCCCAAGAGACATAGACGGTACGTTCGGTGCCGGCGAAGAGCAGGCCCTTACGTTCCGGGTCTTCTCTCACGGTGTTGACGGGCTCGTTTTCGGGCAGGCCGTTGACGATCTTCTGCCACGTCTTGCCGCCGTCGTGGGTGCGGTAGATATAAGGATGCAGGTCATCGAGCCGGAAGCGGTTCACCGCGGCATAGGCGGTCACGGTGTCGAAGTGCGAGGCGTCCATCTGGGCGAGTTTGCTCCAGGGCGTTAGTTCTTTCGGGGTCACGTTCTGCCAGTTCTTGCCGCCGTCGTGGGTCACGTGAACCAGGCCATCGTCGGTGCCAGCCCAGATCAGGTTTGCGTCTTTCGGTGAGGGAGCAATCGAATAGATCACGCCGCGATGCTTGCCTTTCGCGGGATCGGCCTCGACAAACGGGCCTAGCGTCGCGGGAACGCCGGGATCATCGCGGGTCAGGTCGGGGCTGACGATCTGCCAACTGTTGCCGCCGTCGCGGGTGGCGAACAGGACGTTCGATCCGAGATACAGCAGGTGCGGATCGGCTGGCGAGAAGATCAGCGGCGCGGTGCGATTGAAGCGATACTGTCCGGTGCGCAGCACCACAGGCGAAACGTCACGCGTTTGTCCCGTGTTGCGATCGAACACAGTCGCCTTGCCGCCGTAAATCAGATTGGGATGCAGCGGATCGGGCGCGACGTAGCCGTATTCTTCTACCCCGATGGTGGTCCAGTCGCGAAAAGTAATTTCGCCAAAGTCGCTGCGGCTGGCGGTGCCAATCGAGCCGCTTTCCTGCTGGCCGCCATACACCCAGTAAGGAAACTCGTTGTCGGTGATGACGTGATAGAACTGCGCCGTCGGCTGGTTGTACCAGGAACTCCAGCTCTGGCCGCCATTCACGCTGATGGTCGCGCCCTGGTCCACGGCTATCGCGATGATGTCTGGCAGGTCGGGATTGATCCAGATGGTGTGGTAGTCGTCGCCGCCAGGCGCACCTTTGATGGCCGTGAAATTCTTGCCGCCGTCGATGGACTTGTAGGTCGAAGTGTTGGCCACGTAGATCACATCTTTGTTGTTTGGATCGACGCGCACACAGCCAAAGTCGTCGCCCCGTCCCCAGACACGTTCTTCGTCATTCACCTGTAGCCAGTTTTCGCCGGCGTCGTCGGAACGGTAGATGCCACTGTTTTTCTTCGCGTTCACCCAGGCATACATGCGATCGGGATCGCTGGGCGATATGGCAGGGCCGATGCGGCCGATGCCTTCGGCTGCTCCGGGCAATCCTTTGGTGAGTTGCCGCCAAGTGTTGCCACCGTCGGTGGATTTGTAGAGTCCGCTGCCGGGGCCGTCGTAGCCACCGCCGATGGTCCATGGAGGACGGCGCGACGCCCACATGCTGGCGAAGATTGTTTGCGAGTTGCGGGAATCGAAGACCAGGTCCATGCCTCCGGCGTTTTCGTCTTTGTAGAGAACCTTCTGCCAGGTTTGCCCGCCGTCGAGCGAACGGAAGACACCACGCTCTGGGTTCGGGCCGTAGGGATGTCCCTGGGCTGCGACGAAGAGGCGATTGGGATCTTTGGGATCGACGATGATGGATGCGATCTGCTGCGCGTCACGCAGCCCGAGATGCTGCCAGGTGCGGCCCGCGTCGGTGGATTTGTAAATGCCGTCGCCGACGGAAAGATCGGGACGGCGCAGGCCTTCCCCGCTGCCGACGTAAATGATGTCGGGATTCGACGGGGCGATTGCAAGCGATCCGATCGAACCGGTGGGCTGATCATCGAAGATCGGATTCCAGGTGCGACCGTAGTCGGTCGTTTTCCAGACTCCTCCGTTGTTGGGAGCCATGTAGAAAACGTTGGGCTGGGCCGGAACGCCGGAGATCGACACCGTGCGGCCGCCGCGGAAGGGGCCGATCATGCGCCAGTGAAGGTCCTGGTACATCGCCGGGTCGTACGGCTGGGCGGAAAGGGCGAAAGGAAAAAGAAAAACACACAGCGCGGCGAACGGAGTCCAGAAGAGTCGCTTATTCACGGTTGTTCCTCGAAGAGAGGTAAGGATAAACCACGGCAGCGGGAATTGGACAGGGCGGGAGCTTGATGACGGTGGTCCAGTTTTTGAGTTGGCCTACACTTGGGTGCCGCGACAGGAAACACTCTTCCGCCCCATGGCAAACTCAGAACGGGGAGCGTACCGATAGAATCGGGATTGTGGTTTGTAGAATGAAATGATAGAAGTGATAGTTTCGCGTGAATGAAAACCAGCCGCTCCGCGGCTGGATTCAAACTTTAGCATGGGGAAGCAGCCAATTATGAGATTCCGATCACTTGCATTGCCGGTTTGTGCACTGGCTTGTGCCTTGTACTTTTTGGCGCCATTTGTGGCCGCTCAGTCTGCTCCATCTACGCCACCGGCACCGCGGGCTATCACGGTCGACGATGTCATTGAAATCCATGAAGTGAGCGATCCCCAGATCGCGGAGGATGGCAAGTGGGTGGCGTACACGGTCGCGACGGCCTCGTTGAAGGAGGACAAGACGGAGACGCGCATCTGGATGGCGGCGGCTGGCGGCGGCGATGCCATCGTGATGACTGCAGAAGACGTTTCGTCTTCGCATCCGCGCTGGAGCCCGGACGGAAAGTATCTCGCATTTCTCTCCAAGCGCAACGAAGGCAAGACGCAGGTCTGGCTACTCAACCGAATGGGGGGCGAGGCGCAGCGGCTGACGGATGCGATTCAAGATGTGGACGATTTTGACTGGTCACCCGACAGCAAGCGGCTTATTCTCATCCTGCGCGATCCCTCGCCGGAAGAATTGGACGAGGCCAAAACTAAAGAAAAGGAAATGCCTGGGAGTAGCGATAAAGATAAAAGTAAGGACGCGAAGCCGAAAAAAACGAAAACTCCGCCTCCATCCGTGGTGGACCGCTATCGATTCAAGACCGACACGGTGGGATATCTCGACCGGCGACGCACACATTTATACGTGTTTGATGGCGCCAGCAAGACGGTGGTGCAGATAACTTCGGGCGACTTTGACGACAGCGAACCGGCGTGGTCTCCCGACGGCAAGTTGCTGGCGTTCCGCAGCAACCGCTCGACTCCGGATCCCGACCGCACATACGACACAAACATCTGGGCGGTCGCTGCCGATAACACCGACAAGGGCGGGCACCTGACCCAAGTCACGACCAACCCGGGCGCAGACGAGGCTCCAGCGTGGTCACCCGATGGCAAGTGGATCACCTACGTCACGCAGCTTGATCCGAAGCTGCTTGTTTATGCCACCAAACACATAGCGGTTTCTCCGGCTGCGGGAGGCGAGGCGAGGGTGCTGACCCAGGCCTACGACCGAATGTCGCAGTCGCCACATTTCTCGCCCGACGGCAAGTTCGTGTACTTCATCGCCGATGATGACGGAACGCAGAACCTGTGCCGGGTTCCGGCAGCGGGCGGGGAAATCACGCGACCAATCTCTGGGCGCGTTGTGGTCTCCAGCTACACCATCGCCAAGTCGGGTGGCCTTGCGGCGCAGATCTCGAGCATGGACCGGCCAGACGAAATCTTCACCACTACCTCCGGCGGTTCACTGACACGCATCACGCACGTGAACGATGCGTTTATGGCAAGGATCAAGGTCGTCGCGCCGGAGTACGTCAAGTTCAAGAGCAACGACGGCACCACGGTTGCGGGCTATCTCTTTAAGCCGCTGGATTACGTGGAGGGGAAAAAGTATCCCACGCTTCTACACCCGCACGGCGGTCCGGTGGGTTCTTATTACGGTGAGTTTGACCATTTCTCGCAGCTCATGGCGGCCAACGGATACGTCGTGTTGGAGCCGAATCCGCGCGGCTCGTCGGGCTACGGGCAGGATTTCTGCAAAGCCATCTTCGCCGACTGGGGGAACAAGGACTATCAGGACGACATGGCCATGGTCGACTATGCCGTCGCGCAGGGCGTGGCCGATCCGGACAAGCTGGGCGTGGGCGGCTGGTCCTATGGCGGCATTTCGACGGACTTCATTATTACGCAGACCACGCGCTTCAAGGCGGCGATCTCCGGTGCGGGCTCGGCGTTCCTGGCGGCGCTGTACGGACATGACCAGTACATCCTCGACTACGATGTTGAGCTGGGGTACCCATGGGCGAACCGCGCGACGTGGGACAGGGTCTCGCCGTATTACAGAGTCGCAAACATCACCACACCGACGCTGTTCATGGGCGGCGACATCGACTGGAACGTGCCCATCCTCGGGGGCGAGCAGATGTACCAGGCGATGAAGAGTCTGGGCCGCGAAACTGAACTGGTGGTGTATCCCGGCGAGTACCACGGCCTCAAGAAGCCCTCACATATCAAAGACCGGCTCGAACGCCACCTCAGTTGGTACGGGCACTATGTCAAAGCTGACGGCAGCGCTGCACGGCCGTCGGCGAAAGCAAACTAGCAACGTACAGGCGAGGGTCTCAATCCCGCCCAACGATCCGATCAGTAATGAGCCATGGGGTCATGCGAAGCTCCCGGCTGTTCGCAGCCCGGCGCCCCGCTCATTTGCGTTCTTTGCGAATGAGCGGGCTGACCGACCCGGACTCTATCATCGGCAGATACCGTGATTTCCCATTTCCCGGTGTTCCACGTGAAACACTTTGAGGTCTTGCATATCATCGAGCGGCGCCGGCTTGTCCCTCAAGATAGCGCCGCAACGCATCCTGCCATTCCGGCATGTGGACGTTGTAAGCGCGCAGACTGTCAGGCGAGAGAACCGAGTAGGCGGGCCGCCGCGCTGGACGGGGGAATTCGGCGGTGGTCACGGGCTTGACCGCGGTGGTCATCCCGGACACGCGCACTATTTCGGTGGCAAACTCGTACCATGTGCAGTCGCCGGAATTGGTGACGTGCACGATGCCGCTAGCGGACGCACGGCAAAGTTGCACGAGAGCGGATGCGAGATCGCGGGTAAAGGTCGGGCTGCCACGCTGATCGTTCACCACGGAAATTTCAGGACGGGTTGAGGCCAGCTTCAGAATCGTTGCGGGGAAACATTTGCCTGCGTGCCCAAACAGCCACGAAGTCCGGGCGATGCAGACCTCGGGCAGGATATCGAGCAGGCGTTCCTCGGCTCGGGCTTTACTCTCGCCATAAACGCTGGTCGGGTTTCTGGCATCGCTGGTTTGGTAAGGCGATCGTTTGCTGCCATCGAAAACGTAGTCCGTGCTCAGGAACATCAATCGCGATCCGGCTTCGCGGGCAGCCTGCGCCACATTGACGGCACCCTCGCAATTCACCGCGAAGGCCCGGTCGCGGTTGGACTCGCAGCCATCCACGTCGGTGTAGGCGGCGGACAGGAGAATCCAGTCGGGAGGGGAATCGCGAATCACGTCGCGAACGCGGGCGGGGTCTCGCAGGTCGGCGTCTTTGGAAGAGAGCGCGGTCAATTGGTCTTGTTCAATGCTCAGTTCCTGGACCAGTTCCTGGCCAAGCAGTCCGGATGCACCGAACACGGTGACGCGCATAGCGGCATTGTAAATGGGAAGGCCGCGGACTCGATCTTCTTCTCTCTACTCGGTCGCAGCGGGTTGCGGCGTTCGCACCCGCCGTCGCAGGGCGTGCAGGATGAGTGATCCGCTGATTCCGAAGCAGACGACGGCGGCAAAGGCCACCAGATCGAGCATTCGGCGCGTCATGCGGAGGTAATCCGCGAACAGCGATGCCATGGCACAGAAAATACCGAGGACGTTAAGCCAGAGAGGAGAATGAATATTTGGAAGATCCCGGCGAAACCAAACCTGGAGCAGCAGCGCGGCCAGCCCGATTGCGGCCACCACTACCAAAGCAATGGGACTGTAAAAAGCATTCGGCCCGGTATAGATCACGACCAGCGCGAGCGCCAGAAGGAGCAGACCGGAAGCAATTACCGTCCATCGGCGTGCTAAGCCGGACCCGGACCCGGAACTCGTCACCGAGCGATCTCCTCGCCTTTTCGCATATTGCCATTGTATTCCGTCGGCCTTTGCTTCCGCGCTCAGGCGTTGCTCGGCATCCATTCCGACGGGCGATGCTCGCCGTGCGACATGGCGTAGAGCACCAGTTCCACCCGGCTTGAAATCCCCACTTTATCGAAGATGCGCAGCAGATACTTCTTGATGGTGTGTTCGCTGAGCCCAAGTTCGACCGCGACTCCGCGGTTGGTCAAGCCGTCGGCTACCAGCGCGACCACCTGTTCTTCGCGAGGCGTCAGCAAAAACCTCCCATTGGAATTGACCACACGCAACGTGGGCACCTCGGATAAAGCATCCAGGACATAATTCATGTGTTGGCTGTTCATCCAAACCTCTCCCTGGAAAACGCAGTGGATGCACTTGCACAGCATGGGAAAAGGAGTGTGGGAGAAAAGGAAAATTCCCTTCGCTCCCGCGCGAAAGGCATTCACCACCAGCTCGCGGTCATCGCTTTCGGCCAGCAGCACGGGAGCGACCTTCGGATACGAAACTCGCAACCAGTGCAGCAGGCTCAAGTCCGGCAGGTGGTTCCCCGCAATCAAAACCACGTCGGCGTGATTCGATTGCATGTAGTTGCGGAGAGCAGACGTCTCTAAAGCAACAGAGGAGACCTTAAAGTCCCGCCGGCTTTTCAAGGCCCGCGTCAAGAGTTGAGACTGAATGGGACCGGAATCGGCAACCAGAACTTGTACTGTTTCGGTTGCGACCGGAGTGGGTTCCGTGGGCATAGCCTGTTTAGCAGAGCAAATGGTTTTCACTCTTCCATCATGCCCCAAAGCGCATGGACTGGATGTAGGCCCCATCACACCGCGTTGGTGATGAATCCGGCGCTCCATGGCTACTTTCGAGGGGCTACTATTGTGCACAACTTTCGCAGCAGCACTCTCCCACCCGGCGTGCGTCCCCAGGCCATAAACCCAGCCCTGGCGGCCCAGTAGCTGATTTCATCACCTTTCCAATGGCTGAAACGTGCCCTGTACCGCGGTGGACAATACTTTCCAAGTCTTGTTGTGTTCGGCACGCAACGATACCTTCGCTGCAACAGCTCAAACGACCGAGCTGCTTGGTTCGCCGTTCGGAGCAACGGTGAGAGTCCGGAGATGAATGTATTGACTAAACACGTCGTTTTGGGGGCTGCGGGCATGCTCATCCTTCAGCTAGCCGTGGTCAGCTCCGCTCAGGAGACTGTCCTGTCGCCTCTTTTGGCACCTGTGTCCTCTGCTCCGCCAACCGGCAAGATCGCGGCGGCGGAGAGCTCGCAGAGCCAGGACCGGACGGGCACGGACGGTTCCACCCACGGAGCGATCACACAACCCGGAAGAGCGGGTGGCTTGGGAGATCCTGCACTCGGAGGGCAACGCCACCCGCTTTATCGGCTTTCGAAATCGGACACCGTAGAGGTAAATTTCACGTTTTCTCCCGACTTCAATCAGACTTTGACCGTGCAGCCCGATGGCTACGTGGCACTAAAAGGCACGGGTACGCTGTTGGCGGAAGGACTCACGGTCCCCGAGATGCAGCAGGCGGTTGCCAGTGCCTACCGCGGCTTTCTGCGCGAACCCGAGGTCACCGTGACCTTAAAAGATTTTGACAAGCCTTACTTTTTGGCTTCGGGTGAGGTAGCGCGGCCTGGAAAGTATGAGCTGCGCGGAGATCTGACCGTAAACGAAGGCGTGGCCATAGCCGGCGGCTTCACGCAGCAGGCGCGTCATTCGCAGGTCGTTCTGTTTCGCCGGATTTCCGCGTACGTAGCCGAATCCCACGTGATTAACCTTAAGCGGATGCTGGATTCTCGCGATCTTGGCGAAGATTTCCACCTTCAGCCCGGCGATTTTATCTTTGTGCCACAGAGCCGAATTTCAAAGATCCGCAAGTTTGTTCCAACCAACTCCATGAGTTGGTACATGAATCCATTGCAGTTTTAGCAGACAGGAGTGGCAGCATTCACTGATTGCGTCTCCAGAAATCTGGCGAGTTTCCATAAAGCTTGCTTGGTGTGATCGGCCCTGCTGTACGATCCATGTCCGCGGAATTGAACGGGAACTCGCGCACCACTCTTTCTCCCACGCCCCGTGATCTTGCGGCCACGCTGTTCCGGCGTCCGCGACTGGTAGCCACTTCTTTTGGGGCCGTATTGGTGGCAACGATGCTCTTCGTGGTCTTTTCGGCGCGCTATGAATCGCACTTCAAGGTACTGCTGCGCCGGAGCCGCTTTGACCCAATCGTCTCTTCCCAGCCCGCCAGCGCCATGGATTTCACCCGCCCCGACATTACTGAAGAAGAACTCAATTCCGAAGTCGACCTGCTGCGCGACGAGGATCTCCTGAAGCAAGTTGTGGAAATGGCGGGACTTGTTCCAACTAACACCCGTGATTTAGAGCGCCCAGCTGAGATCGAACGCGCCGTTCGCAAGCTGGCGCGCCGTTTGGATGTCGAGGCTCTGAAAAAGTCGAACCTTATCCAGGTCAGCTACAAGGACACCAATCCGGAACGGGCCGCCCGCATACTGTCAGCGCTCTCTACGCTCTACGTGCGGAGGCACACGAATCTCCAGCGGCCACCGGGAGAAATCCAGTTTTTCGACCAGCAGGCTGCGGAATACGAAAAGAGACTGCATCAGTCCGAAGGGGAACTTGTGCGCTTTACTCGTGCCCGGGGCGTGGTTTCGGCGGCACTGGAACGCGATATTGCGCTGCAGAAGTTAGGCGAAGCGGGCGCGGCATATCGCCAGATTGACCAGGATCGCGTCGAGACCGAGCGCCGGATTTTATCGCTGCGTGAACAGCTCAAGTCGTTTCCTTCCCGGTCGGTAACCCAGAAGCGCTGGGCCGACAATCCGCAGGTTCTCGAAAAAATGAAAACGCACCGGCTGGAGCTTCGGCTCAAGCGCACCGAGCTTCTTACCCGCTTCGCACCGTCCTACCGGCTGGTGCAAGAAGTTGAGCAAGAAATCGCGGAAACTGGCGCGTCGATTGCGGCCGAAGCGCTCACCCCAGTTCGCGACGAAACCACCGACAAGGACCCCAACTACGAGTGGGCTCGGATGGAAATGGAGAAGGCCCAAGTGCAGTGGGACGGCCTGCGGGCGCGGCAATCCGCTGCTTCCACCCAGGTCGCATCCTTGCGCACGCTTGCCCAGCAGATGCAATCCGACTCCGTGGATCAGCAGGACTTGATGCGTACCGCCAAAGCCGAGGAAGACAACTACCTTCTTTACCGTCGCAAACGCGAGGAAGCGCGCATTGGCGACGCGCTCGACGAGCGTCGCATCCTCAATGTGGCCATTGTGGAACCGCCCGTAGCCCCGGCCCTGCCCGCGCATTCCGTGCTCCTTTATTCCCTGCTCGGTTTCGGACTGGCCATGGCGTTCAGTGTTGGCACCGCCTTTACGACAGAGTACTTTGACCCCACGATTCGCACGCCCGACGAAGCTTACGGCCTGCTGGAAGTACCGGTGCTGGCCTGGTTGCCGGCACCTCAGCCTGCGATTCTGCGAGCTTCTATTCCCTGGATCGACCGGCCCAAGGTGGTGATCCAGTGAACTCGCTCCGTGAGTTTCTTGCCGAAGCACCATCTGCCCGTGAGCAGCCGCGCACAACTCCGATTCGCGAGCAAGTGCGACGCAGAGCAGATTCTCCGACGGCTTCGGTTCACGATGATCAGATCCATGCGCTGATTCAGCAACTTTTCTTCCGGCAGGAATCGCGACCGGTTCGGCACGTCGGATTTGCCACGGTCGAAGCATCCACGGCGACTGCAACACTATGCTTCGAGATCGCCGCAGCTCTGGCTAAAGAAGGCCGGTACGACGTCGGGCTGATCGACGCCCACCCCGACTCGGTCCTCCTGCAAACCGAACTGCAGATTCCGTCCCACAACCGTGCGGAGGCCGCCTGGCCAATCGCACCACGTCTCTGGATGGTTCCTCGCCAGAGCTGGCTGCCGGACGCCAGCGGGCAGCGGATCACCGACCAGAACTTATCGCGTCTCCGCGAACTCACCGCCGAGTTCGACTTTTCCATTCTGTGGTGTGATTCGGTCTCCTGGCTCACGTCGAGCATTGGCCGGGCCTGCGACGGCCTGGTGCTGGTGCTGACCGCCAACAAAACAAGACGCCTCGTCGCCGCACAAATCAAGGATCAGCTGAGCAAGGCGCAAGTTCCCCTGCTCGGGACCGTCCTCGCGGAGCGTCGCTTTCCCGTGCCGCAAGGCTTGTACCGAAGTCTGTGAATCCTATGGGCGAATTGATTACAAACCGACTATGGGACAGCGGACCCAGAGATTGCGCATCGCAGTTTGCCCGCATGATCCTTGGGACTTCTGCCATGCCGTCTCTCAGGTTTGCGCCGACCGCCGCCGCACACACACGTCCAGCCAACTCGACCGACGAAGCCACCACCAGACACGCTCAGGAGCGAACGCTTACTCAACAACATCGATCCCAACCTGCCGTGGACCGATTCACGCTTTGTGAGTTGATGGCGGCCGATTCGATCGTTCTCGTGATAGTGTGCGGCGCGTTATCGCAGTTCTCTCCCGCCTGGGGCCTGCCGTGGGCTTCTCTGCCTATTTTTGCCGTCCTGGTGACGCTCTTTGGCTTCTGTGAGGGAATCTACAAACGTGCCGGGGATCCGTCTCCCGCCGGGATCGTCTCGGCTCTGGCAAGGTCAACCCTGTTCGCGATCGGGCTGGTCTTCATCGCTCGGTGGGACGGAATGCGTATTCTCGCTGCCTCCAGAATATTTGCCAGCAGCCTAGCCGGCCTTGCGCTGTTGCGCCGGTTGAGGCAGATCGAATGGAAGCGCCGCCGCCGGGAAACGGAATCGCGCAAGATCCTCATCGTTGGCGGGGGTCCGGTCGGTCGCTCCATCGCTCGGGCGCTACGCAACGATCCTCTCCGGCGCGCAACCGTGTGCGGTTTTGTGGATGACGACCAGCCTCTTTCCCCAGCGGTATTGGGTCGCATCGCAGACCTGGACTGGCTCGCTCGCGCCGAGTTCATCGATGAAGTTATCCTGGCTCTTCCAGGTCAGCCCGCCCAAACGCGAAAAGCCGCCGAGGTCGCGTTCCGTAACCACCTGGACATTCGTGCCGTACCCGATCTGCCCCCGGGTCCGTGGCACGACTCAGGCATCGATCGCATCGGAGAAGTGCCGGTCATCACTCTGCATCGCGAGCCATCACCTAGCGCCGCCTTATTTCTGAAGCGTTTGCTGGATGTCGCCGGTGCGGCGTTGGGTCTTGTGTTGGCCAGTCCTCTAATGGCGATCGTGGCCTTGCTGATCCGGCTGGACTCGCCCGGTGCGGTCGTCTACTCGGCGGAACGCACTGGCGCCAAAGGCCGCCGCTTCCGTTGCTACAAGTTTCGCTCCATGGTAACCGACGCCGCACACCTCAAGGAACAATTGCGCGCGCGCAACCAGAGACAAGGCCCGATCTTCAAAATTAACGGCGACCCCAGAATCACCCGCGTCGGCCGCATCATCCGCCGTTATAGCCTCGACGAGCTTCCCCAGCTCTGGAACGTGCTGCGCGGGGAGATGAGCCTGGTTGGACCGCGGCCTCATCCGGTCGACGAGGTCGACCATTACGAACTTCAACAGTTCCGGCGCCTTGACGTAAAACCCGGCATCACGGGTCTGTGGCAGATTACGGCGCGCAACTGTCCATCGTTCGAACTGAACATGCACCTTGATCTCACCTACATCGAGAACTGGAGTCTGCGCCTGGACCTGTGCATCCTCGCCAACACAGTTCGCGTGCTGTTCGCGCCGGAAGGAGCCTGACTTTCGCCATGAGCAGCCCCGCCCTAACCTGGGATAGTGACGACAACCCGCTTTGGCGCGCTGCCGGTCTGCTGCTTCGCCCCCTTCACCTGGGATTGGCTTTTCCCTCCATCCTTTACGTGACCGCGATGGCCATTTTCCTGTTTCGACCACCTGACCTTTTCTCTTTTTACGCCGACAGAATCGCGTTCGGCATCCTGATCTTCTTCGTTGCTCTGCGTACTATGGCGCTCCGCGACAAGATCCCATTCTTTGCCGGACTCAGTTTGCCCATGGCCGGTCTCATGGCGCTCGCCGTGTTCCGTGCGCTTCGGGAGCCGTACGACGCACAAACCTGGAGCATTATCGCCAGCAAGTTCATCGTTCCCTTTGCGCTGTTTCACCTCGCTGCGCTGATTTTCCGAGGCGCATCGCAACGAAGGCACTTCGAAGTCTTCGCGATCCTTGCGCTCGCCTACCTCGTGTTCATTGCCATTGCCTTCCTCGCGGACGCCCGTTCACTTATCTTCCCGCGTTTCATTCTTGACGAAAGCCTCGGTTTTCACGCCGATCGCGCTCGCGGCCCGTTTCTCCAGGCAGTGGCCAACGGCGTTTCGTTGAATTTGCTTGGGATTCTTGTTATTGCGCTTGCGCAAGAGCGCAAAACCGTCGTCAGGTTGCTGTGGCTGGTTCTGCCTCTGGCTGTGCTCGCCACCATGACGCGCGCCGTTTGGATCTCGTTCGCCGTCTCCACCATCATCCTCGGATTCCGCGTTGTGAAGCGCCGTTTACAAGCGGTTTGCACCTTGTTGGCGGTTGCGGGCCTTCTGCTTGGCATGGCAATCGGGCTTGGCAACCATTCGCTGAAGGCTGCTCTTTGGGACCGCACCGGAGAACGCGGTCCGGTGGACGCGCGCCTGGCCGTGTACGACGCCGGCTGGGCGATGTTTCAGGAGCGGCCGCTCACCGGTTGGGCCGCCAGCGGTATGTACGCGGAGCTTGCCCGCCGCATGGAGGGCTACCACCTCCGCACCTTCTACGTGCACAACACCTACCTCGCCTTACTGGTTGAGTTCGGTGTGCCTGGGTTGGCCCTGTACGGCATTCTTTTCTTCAACCTCTTCCGCCTTTCCTGGCACGGTCCGCCCGGCGAGTCCAGCGCAGTCGCTTCCCTGCGCAAAGTCTGGCCCATCTTGCTCAGCGTTTATCTATTCAACGCCTTCTTCGTAGACATGGCGTACCAGTTCGTCATAGGGCTCATGTTCACCGTAGCCGGGATGCTCTGCGCGTCCGAGGAGTCCGTCGCATGACCTCCATCGCATACATTGCCAACGAATTCCCTTCGTCCCTCGAACCTTACGTGATGGATGAAATCACAGAACTGCGCCGCCGCGGGGTGGAAGTGATCTGCTGCAGCGGTAAACGCGTCTCGCCGAAAGATCTCAGCTTGGCGGAACGCGCTTTCTGGAAAGAGACGCGCTTTTTTCAACCGCTCTCCGACGATGAGCTCCTACGGGCGGTGCGCCGGCTCGCCTCCGATCGTCACCACCTTTGGGAGCTGTTGCGTCCCTTGTTGTGGGAGCGCGGAGCTTCCCCGATCCGCCGCATTCGTGCGCTAGGCCACACGGTGATGGGTGCCGCACTGGCGGAACAACTGGCGCCCCTTAGTGTCGAGCACATCCACGCTCATCACGGATACTTCGCATCATGGATGGCCTTGGCCGCTGCCCGTCTGCTCGGAATCGGCTTCAGCTTTACCCTGCACGGCTCCGATCTGCTGCAGCGCGCGGATCTGCTCTCGGCCAAGCTGCGTGCTTGCAATTTCTGTGTAACGGTCTCCGAGTTCAACCGCCAATACATTCTGCGCAATTACCCTTCCACGCCCGCAGAGAAAATCATCGTGCAACGTCTTGGGGTCGATCGCGTGCTTTCCTGGCCCACGCCCGCTCCCGCAGCCGAGGCGGACCACCGGCGGTTCTGTCTCCTCTCCGTCGGGCGCCTGCATCGGGTGAAGGATTATCGCTTCCTCATCCAGGCCTGCGCCACGCTTCGCGACCAAGGTTTGGACTTCATCTGCTGGATCGTCGGTGAGGGGCCGGAGCGCCCGGCTCTCGAAAGCCAGATTATGGCGTCGGGGCTTCAAGGGACTGTTTACCTGATCGGTCACGTGCCTCGCATCGACCTTCCCGGCTATTACCGCTACGCCGACCTGGTCGTGATGACCAGCAAGAGCGAAGGAATCCCGGTAGTCCTGATGGAGGCCATGGCTCACGAAAAACTCGTACTGGCTCCCGCCATCACCGGAATTTCCGAACTGGTCGAGCACCAGCGCACTGGATTTCTATACCAACCCAACTCATTGCCCGATTTCGTCAGCGCCGTCAGTTGGATTCAGGGCCACAAAAATTCCATGGCCGGAATCCAGCGCGCGGCTGCGGCCAGCATCGCCACTTCCTATAATCGCCAGCGAAATCTGCGCGCTTTCGCGGATCAATTCCTGGCCCGCGTTCCACAATCGGAGGGTGAACATGCGCATCCTGTATTGCAACAAATACGACTATCCGTTTAGCGGCACTGAAGCCTACCTCTTCGACCTCATCCAGCAGATGGATAAGCGCGGCCATGGAACCGCCCTGTTCAGCATGGACCACGGCCGTACTCCAGCATTCACGGGCCGCAGCTATCGCATTCCGCATGTTGACTTCAAGGATGCAAACGCCGGTTTGCTGAAGAAGGTTAAGATGGCGGCTCACGCTCTCTATTCAACATCGGCCCGGCGCGCCATGCGCAGTTGCCTGACTGATTTTTCACCCGATCTGGCGCACGTCCGCGGAATCTACCACCACTTGTCACCCTCGATTCTGTGGGAACTGAAGCACCAGGGAATCCCCGTGCTCTACCACCTGAACGATTTCAAGATTCTGTGCCCAACCTACAATTTTGTTGCCGATGGCCGGCCCTGCGAACTGTGCAGTCAGGGTGCTTTCCACCACGCCGCCACAAAAGGTTGCTATGCCGGCCCGCGTTCGAGCGCTGTGGTTCTTGCCGCCGAAGCCTACCTGCACAAATGGTTGCGAACATACGAACGCTGCGTGGACATGTTTCTGGCTCCCAGCGAATTCGTGCGCAACAAGCTGATTGCCAGCGGCTTCTCCGCGCAACGCATCGAAGTCCTGCCCCACTTCCAGGCGTTGCCCAGCGATGAACACCTCACCACCGATGAAGGATACCTGCTCTACTTCGGCCGACTCTCTCCAGAGAAAGGCGTCTATGAGCTTTTGCGCGCCATGGTGCAGCTACCACATACTCCTCTTGTCATCGCCGGAGATGGTCCCGAGCGTCCTCGGCTAGAGGCGCTGGCGCGAGAATTGCACTTGAGCCAAGTCCTGTTCGCGGGCATGGTCCATGGCGAGAAACTCCAAAGACTCATCGCCGGTTGCAGCTTCTCCGTGTTTCCCTCACACGCCTACGAGACCCTGGGGAAATCCATTCTGGAATCCTATGCCTGGGGACGGCCCGTCATCGCCTCCGATCTGGGGTCGCGCCGGGAACTCGTCCAACATGGCGTCACCGGACTCCTCTATGCCGACGGGGACCGAGAACAGCTAGCTCATTCCATCGGATTTCTGTTTGAACGTCCCGATCTGATCGAGAAGATGGGCACCGCCGCTCGCAGTCGTGTGAAAGCAAACCACGACCCCGCGCAACACATGGAGAAGCTTCTCGAACTCTACTACCGGCTGACATCCTCCAAAAAGCTGGTGTCCTTCCCGGTCGCACCGGAGCACCCTCGCCCGCGCCGCAGCGTCCGTGTCGCATTCATCGGGGGGCGCGGCCTGGTCTCCAAGTACAGCGGCATCGAATCCTATTACGAGCAGGCTGGCCACGAACTGGCCCGCCTCGGGCACGAAGTCACCGTATATTGCCGCACCTATTTCACTCCTCCCATGACCACGCACAACGGCATGCGCGTGCGAAGGTTGCCAACCATCCGCTCCAAGCATTTGGAAACTGTCGTCCACACTCTGCTGAGCACGGCGCATGCCATGATGTCGGACTACGATGTCGTTCATTACCACTGCCTGGGACCGGCGCTGTTTTCTTTTCTTCCGCGGCTTGCCGGTAAGAAGACGGTGGTCACCGTGCAGGGTCTGGACTGGCAGCGCGGCAAGTGGGGCCGGATCGCGTCGCACGTACTGCGCTGGGGAGAAGCGGCTGCTGTGTCCTCGCCCGATGCCACCATGGTCGTCTCGCGCACGCTGCAACAGCACTACCGCCAGCAGTACAAGCGCGATACCATCTACGTCCCGAACGGAGCCACGATTGCGCCCCGGCGCCTCCCCCGGCAACTGATTGAGTGGGGTCTTCTCCCGGACAACTATGTCCTTTTCCTAGGCCGGTTTTCGCCAGAAAAAAACTGCCATCTCCTCATCAACGCCTTTGAAAACCTCCACACCGGCATGAAACTCGTGCTCGCCGGAGGATCAAGTCACTCCGATGCCTACGTTAAGAGTCTGCGCCGCCACGAATCCGACCAAATCCGCTTTCTTCCCTGGGTTTCGGGAAGCAATCTCGAAGAACTTCTCTCCAACGCCGCCCTGTTCGTGCTGCCGTCTGAACTTGAGGGCCTGTCTTTGGCTCTTCTCGATGCCATGGCGGCCGGGGTGTGCGTGCTGACCAGTGATATTCCCGAGAATAATGAAGTGGTCGAGGGCGCCGGGTTCACCTTCCACCGCGGCAACCAGGCAGATCTTGAGCGCATGCTCGACTTGCTCATCCACAATCCCGAACTTCGCCGTCAGGCCGCAACCCTGGAACGCGAGCGGATCCAGGGCCAGTATCTCTGGCCCGAAATCGCCCGCTCCATCGAAACGGCCTATTACAACGTGCTGGGCTGGAGCCCGGACGAGCGCATGCCGAGCGATAAAATACAGATTCGTACTTCTGCTGTCCCCGTCGCGCCGCTGGCGCCGCGCCCCGGCGGCCTGAGTGAAATAAGCATCTGAAAGAGTTGATCGCGTCCCAAGAAAGTTGCCCGTGGCCGGTACCCAGTAAAATCCGCCCCGCGATAGCCACCGATCATGTCTGCGAAAGACGGGCGTGGTGTGATTTTCCAGCAGGCTCAAAACATTCGAGTAGCGTCCCGTCAATTCAGCCGGAACTCGACCGCAATCGTGGTTTTAACTTCCACCGCCTTGCCGCTGGATAGGTAGGGCTCAAATTTCCAGGACTGCACGGCCTTTGTTGCCGACTGCACCAGCAGATCCGGTCCGGACACAGGCCGCAAACGTTGCACGCTGCCATCTGGCGCAATCACCGCATCCAAAACGACCAGCCCTTGCGTCCCCGCCGCTCGCGCAGCCTCCGGATAAACCGGCTCCACCTTCGTTACAATCCGCTTATCCATGGTCTCGGGAGAGACTCGCAATCCCGACTCGCCAACCAGAGCTCGCATTTCCAGTTCGTTCCAGGACCTCTGCCACTGCCACCATCCGAGACCGGCCAGCATCAGTATGCAGGCGATCAGCACATGAAATCCGCGGCGCCCAATGCGAATTCCGCGCCTTGGCTCCGCAGCCGGCTCCGCAGCGACCACCGGCGATTCCCTCTGGCCTTTCACTTCCGTGAACTCCGTTGGCGGTGAAGCGGAGCGGTAAACCCAATACCGGATCATCTCCCGCTGCTCCACCGACAGCCCCACAAACTCAAGCCCGCAACGAAGCCGTGACTGATAACGAACCCGTGCGCGCGCTCGAACCGGCACCCCAACATTTGGAAGCCGCAGTTCGACCGCGATTTGTTGGCCCGCGGCCAGTTCTCCGGCCACGACCGCACCCACACCGGCTTCGCTAATGTCGGTGCAACGTCCGGGCAAGTTTTCGGGAACCCCGGCTCGCAATGCAATCAAGTCCAGGGGTACGTTAATGGGATAACGGAGAAAAACGCGCTGCGGCATTTCTTCGAACACCGGCAATGGAACTGCACTCATCAGACCGCCTCCGCAGGATCGAAAATCCTTGTCATGCGGCTGAAATCAACACTCAGCACGGCACTTGCGAAAATCGTTCTGCTAAGTATATCGGAAATGCGCTCTTGCTCGACTCCGGGTATCTCTCGATAGCTTAGCAGGGATTTAACATCCTCATTGCGGATAGCGTCGATTAGGCGGTCCCGAATTTCAGAAAGAAGTTCCTCGATGTCATCTGTAAAACTCAAGAACTCTTGCGGCGGGATTTTGCGAGGAGACGATACGTATTCGTGCGGATCGCCCACTTCGAAAAAACTTGGAAAAGATCACGAGCCAGAGGCATTCGCAGACCGGCCGGAGATTCGGCGCAGCTCCTTGAGGCACCCGCGCCTGGAAGATAGATCTACATATTCCAAGTGTGATTTAGTACTCGAGGTCGCGCCAATTCGGGCCAACACCAATGTCGGCGACGAGCGGGACGGCCAGCGAATAAACTTTTTCCATGTTTTCCTTGACCATCTCACTTGCGGTATCCAGTTCTTCCGGCAGGACGTCAAACAGTAATTCGTCGTGCACCTGCAAAGTCATCCGCGACTTCATCCCGCGCTCCCGGATTTCCTCATCAATCCGGATCATCGCCAGCTTGATCAGGTCGGCGGCCGTTCCCTGCAGCGGAGTGTTCACCGCCGTACGCTCCGCAAATCCACGCTGGGTGGCATTCTTGCTGTTGATGTCGGGAATCGGTCGAATCCGCCCGAACAGCGTTTTCACTTTCTGATCGCGCCGCGTCTGCTCGATCGTTGCATCGATGAACGCTCGCACTCCCGCATATTTTTTAAAATATGCATCAATAATTTCCTTAGCCTCACCCGGCTCAATGCCCAACTGCTGCGACAACCCAAAGGGCGACGAACCATAGATAATCCCGAAGTTCACCGCCTTGGCCCGCCGCCGGTGCTCGGGCGTCACCATCAGCGGCGGCACACCGAACACCTGCGACGCGGTCAGGGTGTGAATGTCGTCGCCGCGCCGAAACGCCTCCACCAGCAACTTGTCGTTCGAATAATGCGCCAGCAATCGCAGTTCGATCTGCGAATAATCCGCGGCCAGCAAAACATGCCCGGGCTCGGCAATAAACGCCGCCCGAATCTCTCGCCCGAGTTCTGTGCGAATCGGAATATTCTGCAGGTTCGGATTTGTCGAAGAAAGCCTTCCCGTCGCGGTCCCCGTCTGCCCGAAAGTCGTATGCACGCGGCCGCTCTGGCTGCGAATCAGCAGCGGCAAGGCATCCACATACGTCGACTTCAACTTCGTTAGTTGCCGGTAATCCAGCACCAGTCGAGGAACTTCGTGCTCCGCCGCCAGGCCTTCCAATACATCCACCGCGGTCGAAATCTTTTTTCCTTTCCCGAATTTCAACGGCATCGGCAGGGCGAGCTTATTGAACAGCACATCGCCCAGTTGTTTGGGCGAATTGATGTTGAACTCCACACCGCAACGCTCGTAAATATCTCGCGCCTTGGCCGCGGCCTCGCGCTGTAATTTCACCGACATCTCGCCCAGCGCCGCCGGATCAATCTTCACTCCCGCATCTTCCATGCGCGCCAGCACGGGCACCAGCGGCGCATCAATCTGCTCGTACACCGAGGTCAGTCCCTGGTCGTCGACTTCTTTGCGAAGCGCGCTCGCCAGCCTCCCGGTTACATCCGCCGCTTCCGCCAGATTGCCGCTCAGTTTCAAATTGAATCGCCGCAGCGCAACCTCCGGCAAGGAATGCGACGAGTAGGTCGGATCGAGCAGATAGGAATACAGCATCGGATCGTGCTTCACTCCAGCCAACTCAATTCCCAGCTCGGAAAAATAGTGCAGCGCCGACTTGAGATCGTGAACCGTCTTCGGCACCGCCGCATCTTCGAGCACGCTCTTCACTCGATCGGCAAGAGTTCTGTCCTCCAGCGCGACCGTGGTCCCATCCCCCGGCGCATTCGAAACGGCAATGCGCTTTACCACTCCGGCAATCCGATCCTCCGCATCCGCATACTGCAAAGCCAAAAACCCCGACTGGGCGGGCTGAGGCTCGTCTTCTTCCTCCTCAATACTCTCGGTGTGTTCCGTCGGAATCGCCAACGCGAGCCCCACGCTTTCGCCCAATCCCCCCAAATACTCCTCGAATTCGGCCTTCGACGTGATCTCCCGGTAGTCGCCTTCCTTCACTTCAATCACCGGAAGCAGTTCCTTCAGCAAAGAAGTAAATTCGAGCTCGGCAAACAGCGCCCGCAGAGATTCCACGTCCGGTTCGCCCACTTTCATCGCCACAACATCCAGATCGACCGCGACGTCGGTATCAATCGTCACCAGTTGTTTGCTGTACAGAATGTTGTCGCGATTGTTCAGCAGCGATTCCCGATACGTCTTCTTCTCCACCTCGGCTGCATGTTCCAGCGCCTGCTCTACACTTCCAAAACGCTGAATAAGCTCCACCGACCCCTTGTCGCCGATCCCCGGCGCGCCCGGAATGTTGTCCACTGAATCTCCACGCAGCGCCATTACATCGACGACTTTCGACGGAGGCACTCCAAGGATTTCCTCAACTTTCGCCGCATCGCAAATCAGGTTGTCCTTCGGCGGATTCAGCACCTGCACCTTGTCGTTGACCAACTGCAGCATGTCTTTGTCGCTCGACACCACAAACACCGGATACGATTCCGCCGCCGCTTTCCGGGCCAGCGTTCCGATCACATCATCGGCCTCGTAACCTTCAAGCTGCAAAATTGGAATGCGATAGCCCTCCAGCACCCGCCGGATGTAGGGGATCTGCTGCGCCAGGTCGCCCGGCATCTCAGCGCGGTTCGCCTTGTAACCGCCGTACTGCGATTCTTTGAAGGTCTGTGTCTTCATGTCGAACTTGCGGATCGTCGTAATCGCTTCCGCCTGCCGATTGCGGACGGTTGGCGCGCCCACATCGAACACCGCCGCCAGATATTCAGGCGAAAAATCGTCACGCAGCTTTCGCAGCATGTTGACGAAAACCAAAGTCGCCGCCGTCGGCAGCCCCGTCTTCGTAGACATCGCCCGCTGCCGCACCATCGCATGATAGGCGCGAAAAATGAATGACATCGTGTCGATCAGGAAAATCCGGCCCTTACCGGCAGCGGGAGCGGCCGTGTGCAGAGGCCCGGGCGCGGCACTCACTTGCGACGGCGATTTCTTTTTGGGAGCCAATGAGCCAAGTTTAGCAGCTAACGAATTTTTCACCACGGGGGAGAGCGAGTGTTTCGAAATCAATTGGACGTGAGATTTAGGATGAATCCCCCGTGTTCCTCTGTGCTCCCCGTGGTGAAAGCTCTTTGACAGCGAAACGACCGTGAACCGGCACTGCAAGATTCCTGCAATCGCGTATGATATGGAGTTTTCAGCTTCCGACTCGCCGAGTGCTGAGTGCCGCATGCTGCCTTTCAAGCTCGTCTACAGCGACGACTATTTCCTGCCCATCGGCTCCCATGTTTTTCCCGCCGAAAAATATAAGTGCATTCATGACCGGCTGCTGGCGTCTGGAATTGCGGTGCCTTCCGATTTTGTCGTTCCTCGTCCGGCGACCGACCAGGACGTGCTGCTGGTTCACACCGCGCAGTACGTGGAGAAATTAAAAACAGGCACGCTGAGCGCGCGCGAAGAGTTAGAACTCGAAGTCCCGTACTCGCCGGAGTTAGTACGCGCCTTCTGGCTCGGCGCGGGCGGCTCCATGCTGGCCGCCGATCATGCGCTCAACGACGGCGTGGCGATCAGCATCGGCGGCGGATTCCATCACGCGTTCCCCGATCACGGCGAAGGCTTCTGCCTGATCCACGACGTGGCGATCGCCATCCGCCGCATGCAGCGTGACGGCAAGATTCGCACCGCCATGACCGTGGACTGCGACGTGCATCAGGGCAACGGCACGGCGGCGATTTTTGCCGGCACACGTACGTCCAGCGAGCCGCTGCCGTCGGTGCCCGCCTCCACGATGAATCCATCGCGCCCGGCTAAGACCTCGGCTAAAACAAAAATGCACAGCGGCCACGCCGGAGACGTCTTCACCATCTCGCTCCACCAGGAAAATAACTATCCAGCGTTAAAACCTCCCTCTTCGATCGACATCGATCTCCCCGACGCGATTGGCGACGACGACTATCTCGCGTGGCTCGACAACGCGCTCAGCAGCGGCCTGCGACAGTTCCAACCAGAGTTACTCTGCTATCTCGCCGGAGCCGATCCTTATCGCGAAGACCAGCTCGGCGGCCTGTCGCTAACCATAGAAGGATTGAAGAAACGCGACGAGTTGGTCTTCCGCGTCGCGAAAGCTCGAGGCATCCCTGTGATGGTCACACTCGCCGGCGGCTATGCCTTGAAATTCGAAGACACAGTCACGATTCATTGCAATACGGTGATTGCAGCGAAAGAAGTAATGTTGTAGACAGGGCCAGATCCATCTGTCCGCGCTCGCGGATAAAGAGCCCACATCTCGAAAACCGCGAGATGTGGGGCACCCGATATACTCGACGCTATGGACGTCGTTCCTTCTCAACTTGAGCACCGTGAGTTCTATGGCATTCTTCTGAGCGCCGTGGGGCCGCGGCCGATCGCGTGGGTATCGAGCCTCAGCGCTTCCGGACAGCCCAACCTGGCGCCCTTTTCGTTTTTTAATGTCGTGTGTGCCAACCCTCCGCTACTGGCATTTGCGCCGGGGATGCGCGCACCCAAAACGGCAGCGGCGGCGGGAGAGCCCGCGGGCGAGGCAAAAAACACGCTGCGGAATATTCGCGAGACCGGGGAATTCGTGATTAACGTGGTCACCTACGAACTTGCCGAGGCGATGAACCTGACCAGCGGCGAATATGACGCGTCCATCAATGAATTCGAAGTGGCGAAGCTTGCGTCGGCGCCTTCAAAACTGGTGCGGCCGCTGCGAGTGGCGGAGTCTCCCGTCAGCTTTGAATGCAAGCTGCATCAGATTCTGGACTTCAATCCCGGCCCTGAAGGCGGCAGCCTGGTGATTGGTGAAATCGTCTCGATTCACGTCGACGAGCGGCATCTGAAAGACGGCCGCCTGGACCGGAATTCGCTCGATCTGATCGGACGGATGGGCGGCATGCAGTACACGCGAACCACCGAGCGGTTTGAAATGGTGCGGCCGAAGGTGGAGTGAATGTGATCAGGCGTGTGCCAGAGTGCAAGTGCCTCATCTCGGCGACCCGCGCAAACTGCGTAGGTCCTTCGCTTCGCTCAGGATGACAGCAAGGATTTTGCGAACGACGAACCGCGAACGACCGACGACGAACAACCAGCAACTCCGCACCCCTTCGCGACTGCTAAAATAGCTGCTTACGCTTATGTTCGAGAATCTCCAGGAAAAACTTCAGCGCGCCTTCAAGTTTCTTCGTGGACAAGCCGTCCTCACGGAAGAGAACATTGCCGAGGCGATGAAACAAATCCGTCTGGCTTTGCTTGAGGCCGACGTCAACTTCAAAGTTGTCAAAGACCTGATCGACCGCATCCAGGCCAAGGCCGTGGGCCAGGAAGTGCTGACCGCGCTCTCGCCCGGCGAGCAGGTCATCAAGATCGTGCGCGACGAACTGGTCGCAACCCTCGGGCAAGACACGGCTAAATTAAAATTCGCCTCGCAACCTCCGACCGTGGTGCTCATGGCTGGGTTGCAGGGTTCGGGCAAAACCACTACCTCCGGCAAGCTCGCCAACTGGCTGAAGAATGGCGGACACCGTCCGCTGCTTGTGTCGGTCGACATCTATCGCCCGGCGGCGCGCGAGCAACTTAAAGTTGTGGCGGCGGCGATCAAGGCCAACCTTTACGAAGGCGAGGTTGGTGAAGCGGGCGTGGAGACCAACACCGCGACCGTCGAGCGGCTTGCCAAAGAAGCGCGCCGCGAAGCGATCAACACTGGCTGCGACGTGCTCATCGTCGATACGGCTGGACGTCTCCACATCGACGACCAGCTTATGGAGGAGATGCAATCGCTGAAGCGGCTGCTCAATCCGCAGGAAATTTTATTTGTCGCCGATTCGATGACGGGACAGGACGCGGTCAACTCGGCCGACGAATTCCATAAGAGGCTCACGCTCACAGGCGTCATCCTAACCAAAATGGACGGCGACGCTCGCGGGGGCGCGGCGCTTTCGATTCGGCAGGTCACGGGGCAGCCGATCAAGTTCATCGGGGTCGGTGAAAAATACGATGCGCTGGAGCCTTTCCACCCGGATCGCATCGTCTCGCGCATTCTCGGCATGGGCGACATCATGTCGCTGATCGAAAAAGCCGAGTCGCAGATCGACAAGAAGAAGGCCAACGAACTTGCCTCGAAGGTCCTCAGTGGCGACGGTTTTTCGCTGGAAGATTTTCGCGACCAGTTGAGGCAGGTTCGCAAAATGGGATCGCTGAAAAGTCTTATCGGCATGCTGCCGAGTGTGGGCGCGTTTTCCGGGTTGCAAAAAGCGGCCGACAAGGTAGACGAAAAGCAGATCAACCGGGTCGAGGCCATCATCAATTCGATGACCGGATACGAGCGCAACCATCACGAAGCCATCAACGGCAGCCGCCGCAAACGCATTGCCCGCGGCTCCGGCACCAGCGTGCAGGAAGTCAACAACCTGCTCCGCCAATACGCCCAGATGAAAAAAATGTTCAAGCAGATGGGGAAGCCGAGCTTCGCGCGGCGAATGGCGGGGATGAAGTTTCCGGGAATGTGACCATTGAGACATTGAATCATTTAGACAGCAACTGTTCTTATGAAGTGGCGCTCGCTCTCTGAATCCGGCTCCTATAGCGACATGCGCCCGCTGCGCGAGATTTTTGCCGAGCGCAAGGAAGGCATCGCCAAGTATGTTCCGGCTGACGTTCAGGCTGTCCATGCCCGCGCTGTAGCTGGCCTCAAAGCTCAGGGACTCGGCGCCAAGGCACTCAACGCCGGATTGAAGTCTCCTTCGTTCGAGCTCCCGGACCACAACGGCAAGCTTGTTTCCTCCGCCAATCTTCTTACGAAAGGACGCCTTGTTCTTTCGTTCATCCGCGGGCGCTGGTGCCCATTCTGCGTCGGCCAGATGGAGGCCATGAACTACATCGCGACGCAGATCGAAGCCGCCGGAGCGTCGCTCGTCGCCGTCTCGCCGCAAACGGAGAAGCAGGCCTTCTTCATGCACGACCAGCACAAGCTCGCGTACCCGCTGCTGGTGGACGCTCATAATCAGCTCGCGCGCCAGTTCGGACTGGTGTACCGCGTCCCCGAAGAACAGCAGGGGCTCTACCGCAGCACCTTCGTGAACCTGCCGTTCACCAATGGCGACCCTAGTTGGGAGCTACCCATCCCCGCAACCTTTGTGATCGACTGCGACGGCACCATCCTGTTCGCCTCCGCGAATGAGGATTACACTGATCGGCCTGAGCCGTTGGAGATCCTGTCGGCGATTCGCTTGGCTATCGACTCGGCTCGGCTCCGCATGGAATGACTCGGGGGTGCGGCCTTTGGAACTTGCACATTACTCTTAAGGTATTAACCGGTGGTTACCACTACCCCCTCCCCATAGTCTATGGAATCATGGGGTTAGGAGGCATGATCCCGCCAAAACCTAGAGCGCAAAGGACTTATTTTCAAAATATTCCAGAATAAGGACTTAGCTTGATTCTTTGCCTAATTCTATTAACATTCATAGTTTCGGCGGCTTTTTAAAACCCGCTTATTGCGACAAATTAGTTATCAAAGAGCAACTAGTGAATGGGCCCCGGATCAGCTTCGAAGACCGTTTTTGGAGACGGGCACACCTCTTGGCTGCGTTGATCCGAGATCATAGTCGCATCGGGCGGGTTGAGCGTTTGTGATGGCGGACACCGTCTGATTGTGATGAAAACTCAGGGAGGCTCAGTACCACCGTCAAACAAAAACCTGGATTGACGCGGCCGTGGAATCCCAGGTCTCGAAAAGCGCGGGACCTGGGGAAGCCGCGGGTTTTCCCTGGTCAAAATCGAAGGGAAGCTCCGGTTATGCTCGCGCCGGAGATGTGCGCCACCCGCCTCTTGTCCGACAAAGGTGTAAAATGCGACTCCGCAGTCAGAAGTCGTGAAAAGCACAATATAAAATTTACGGAGGATGAAAATGAAACGATCACTGTTGGTTGTTGGATTGTCGGCGATGCTAATGATCGCGTGGTCCATCGGACGCGTTCAGGGCCAGCTAGAGCAGGTCAACGCCCAAGAGAAAGTGCTCTTCGTCTCGGCCGACCAGGCGAATTTCCATGACAATGGCAATGGTGTCTCTATGGCCGCCATCTGGGGAGACGCCGATAAAGGGGCGCACGCCACATTCACCAAGTTCGGGCCGGGCGTCGACACGGGGATGCACACTCACACCAACGATATTTCGATCGTCGTGGTGAAGGGCGCTTATTTGTACAAGGACGACGCCGGTGAAAAACGCGTAGGGCCGGGCAGTTTCCTGCGCGTTCCCGGTGGAAAGAAGCACTGGAGCGGCGGAGATGCGAAAGATGGCGCGCTGTTCTATGAGGAGTCGTCCGGCAAGTTTGATTTGATCCCCGCAAAGTAGGCACGACGGCTCCGTTACCTGCAAGCGGTCCCAAAATTCAAATTGCCGTGGAATCCCAGGTCTCGAAAAGCGCGAGACCTGGGGAAGCCGCGACAATTTTACTTGCACGCTTCGGGTGTAGCGCCGTTACGTGCCTTGAGGTTGGCTTTGAACGCCAGGTAGCAGGGCTGTCGATCGTAACTTGGCCTGCTTATCCAAACACTCAAGATGCGGTTCAGTTCCATAAGAGAAGCTTCTTCCGCAGGTGTGCTTGCTTCCACGTCTGCCTGATCCAGCAGGATGGAGATGTGCTCCGCAGAGATGCCAGTCTGATTGGTGTAGATTATGGTTGGCAGCGCAGCCCGGGCGTAGTGATCGCCCAGGCTGCTGCCATGGGTCTGAGACAGAACCGACGAGGTGAGGAGGACTAGGATTGCTAATGCGACGGCGATGTTCATTTTGTTAATCATTTTGTTAGTCGTTCGTTCTCGCCCGGCCAATAGAACGTCAGGGAACGCTGCTCTTGCAAGCAAAAAGATTACTGGTGGGTAGCCCACGACTTACACTGTCGAGTCAAAACAACTCGATAGGCACGGTGTGACCGGATGCAGACGCGAGCCGGCCGTCACGTGTAACCAATCGAGCCCCGAGTTTTTCTGCAAGCACGACGTAGGCCGCATCATAGGCGGACAAATTGTGACGCAGCTGCCAAATCCTGGGCAGCAGAACGAAGTGGGGATAGCGAGTGATTCGCAAGTCGAGCAAGTCCTCGATAGCCTGATCCGCGCGATGTGCGGAGGTCGCGCCTTCCCGCACCAGACGCCGCAGTACCTGGCCGACCTCAAGATCGAGCAGGTGAGGAGCATGGAGGGATTCGTTATGCGAGTAAATCCGATCCTCAATGCGCTGTCCCGCAGCGGTCTGAAGCAGCCAGTCTATCGCGGCGGACGCGTCGAGGACAATCACACGCGATTACCGGTCATCGTACCTGCGTTCTTCTTGCACGTTCTTCTTGGACCAGGCTGGAAGTATCGAGCTGGACGGCAACCGGCTCGCGCTTATGCAGGCGGGCACGTAACTCGGTCAAAGTTGGCCGCTCCGCGATCTCTCGAATTTCAGCTAACAGATAGTCCGATAATGACATGCCCGCGGTTGCGGCACGGGCTTTCAGAGTGCGGTGGAGGACGTCCGGCACATTCCGAAGCTGGATCATCTTTGACATGTGTTAAACATACTTTCATGTGGAGCACATGTCAAGCTGGCTAAAGCCTAGAGATTGACGCGACCGTTAAATCCCAGGTCTCGAAAAGCGCGAGACCCTTCGACAGGCTCAGGGCAGGCTCTGGGGCACCCGCGGTTTTCCTCTGTCCGTGCTTAAAAACGTTGCGTTGAGACGTTGACCACCCGCCAGAAATTGAAAACCGCGTGGCATTCCGTCGCGAAAGGCGCGAAACGTTGAGGGACACCCGGCAGTTACGGCTTCACTTTTTTCGCTTGTTCATACCGGGCCAACATCAGCGCTTCAATGGGACGGGAGGCGCGGAACCCGAACTGACGCAGTCGTTTCATCGTTTCGGGAAGATCAAAGTATCCGCGCAGGGAGGCTTGCAGCAGAACGGCCAACGTACCCGCTACTTCGATATGCCGCGCTTCGGCCTCTCGCCGGCCAGCGCGCTCATCGATTAGAAGAACGTCGGCGTGGACTTCAAGAGCAAGGCTGATTGCCTCGCGTTCTCCGGCCCCCAGTTCGGCCGCCAGGCTCTCGTCTAATTGCTGCACTTGCATCGCCTCAAGCCATGCGGGAGGCGCAGTTGCCCAAGCACTGACCTCGGGAGGAGCTTCCGGGTGCTGCAACTCGATCAAAACAGCGCGGGGAACCAAGACGCGGCCATAGATTTCTCGAAGAACGTCGGGATGGCCGAGGCGGATGAGGTAGTTGAGCGGGCTGGTGTCGGCAACGACGATCATTCTTGCGAATATCCGGCCTTCGTGGCCAGCCGATCCAGCGTGGCCATGTCCTTATTGAGATCGTCGACGGTGTAGTCGTAGATTTGATGCTGCTGAAGGAAGGCATCCACCTGCATGCGCGTGCCGAAGCCGAGAAGCTGGCGAACCTGTTCCATCGTCAGCCGGCCGTCGCGATACGCTCCGGCGACCGACTCTTCCAGTAGAAAGCGAGCCGCATCGCGCCCCGCGGGCACGAGATGCTCGACGAACTGGTCGGGGATTTCGACGGTCACCTGCATGAAAACAGGGTAGCAGGGCGGGCAGGGAAATACCACATAGACTGTGGAATCCCAGGTCTCGAAAAGCGCGAGAGCCTTCGACAGGCTCTGGGGCAGGCTCTGGGGCACCCCCGGCTCTTCCTCTGTCAGCAATAAAGAACGACTGGCGTCAGACTCGCCGGAGATGTCGGCCACCCGCCCAGTTCTTTTGTGCCGTTTCGGTGTGAAATCATACTTGCTTGTGTGCGGTTTTCGGGGGGCACGTCACGTTAAATCCCAGGTCTCGAAAAGCGCGAGACCTGGGGCACCCGGCTTATGAGTGACTTCAGCAATGACGCCACCACCCGCCTAATTTTAGATTGGCTCACTGTCAGGGCTGAGATAATCGAAATCCCACCGAATGAGCTGTTGCCAGTCGAGCAGACTAATATCAGATGTTTTTCTTAGGTCAGCATCTTCGATTTCAATCCCCTTGCACTGCGCCAAAAGCTTGCGTAGTTCGCTCACAACACCATTTGCGCGTTGTTCCTGCGCGTCATTTTCGCACACCTCGGGATCAACTACTACCCCAAGAATGACTCGGTAAGGTCTGCCATCGGCAAGCTCTTCAACGGTATCAAAAGCCAGCACAACGTAACGAATGTCATCTCCATCGCGCTTCATTTTTTTGAAGATCTTGTCTTTAACCGGGTTGCTGATTCGGTCCATAAAGGCGCTTGGGACGGAGGGACGGCTGTAGCGCCGCGAAGCCCACTTGGCGATCGTCACCACATCGCGTTCATGAATTGTGATCGATGCATCTTTGCTACCTTCTTCGAGAATTCGCCGTTCGGCGCGATATTTGTCGTGAATGTCAATTTCGTAAAGGCGTTCCTCTCCGTTCTCTTGAGCAAGGAATTGAAGCTTGCGTGGATTCTTCCCGTTGAACAGGAGACCGTTGCGGTCTTTTGTCTCTCTCGGTAGGGCGACAAGGAATTCCACGTAGGGTTCGGCTTCATACGACTTATTGACGAGATCACAATCATGAGAAAGAACAATCAGCTTCCCACCAGTAGTTACTGATGTTGGCAGGGTCCCCACGGGCAGGAGGTCGTGTGGAACCACGGTACCTTGCCTCCACTCGGACTTCAGTAGGGCGGACACGGTTGACAATTAGAATCCCCGAGCAATAGCTTCGGATTACAAGTCGACATCCTCATTAGAGGACCAGTGCACAGACGGTCGAATGGTGGCAAGTTTCAGTCCTCGCTTCTTAGCTACAGCTACAATGCCCGCTCGACCAGACGGACGACTCAACGCCCCCTGAATTTGTGCTAGAGCATTCTGGATCTCGGGTTCGTTCAGCGCTTTCGCCGACAGAAGCACGAGAAGCGACTCGCCAGAAGCTAAGGGCTGAGCAAGAAACGTTCCCACTGGTTGAGTAGATATTTTTCGCCAGCGTCTGGCGATCCCGTAAAGAGCTTCAACTCGCCGTAGGTGATGACCCCTCAGACCCTGCTCGTCTCGGAACCACGAGTACACAGTCGGCCTAGCAACGCGCAGAGCCTTCGCCATATCTGTAACATTCATTGACAGGTATCGACGGATGCCGGCGAGCTTCTCTTGAATATCTAGTAGGCGATCCGTGTCGACAACTTCGCCTGATTCGCCGATTACGCGTACGACAATTGGCCCGCTCGGTGCACGGTTGATCATTTGAGGATTCGCAAAACCCCCCGTACCTACGAGCAACAAGGCTGTGAGAACCGCATTATTCCAGTTGACGGGAAAACTCTGCACGTTGGAGTAGTTATAGTTGGCACCAGTGGGCGCTCCGCCAGCAGGCATTTCAGTTGTGCTTTGCATTAATTTTCCACCCTTCCCCATTTTGCTAGGGCATCCGAGGTTACAGCCGCCATAAAGACCTTGTCCAAGCTTTCATGGAGCTGTTCCAGCGTGGAAATTGCTTTAGAGACCTTGAACTCGGTCGATTGTTCGATGAAGTGATCAAAATCTAGCGTTGTTACAATTTCCTCCTTAGCAAGTTCAAGCGAGTAAGCAAGGCTACTGGAAAGCAAATCCGGTGGAAACGGTTGGCCGGACCGGGAGCAGCGCACCGCCAGTTGCCCAACAGCCGTCATTCCGAGAAACTGGGAATTACTGATCCAACTTTCCACTCCAACTGAGGCGGGATCCAAGCCGAGCAGGCCTTCATGCAGGTACTCGCGCCACGCTTCGTTTGATTTCAGGCGAATCAAATTGACATAACGAAGTCCGACCCGCTCCGCTAGGCTTATCCCCAAGACGCGATTCACGGCCATCAGTGCCGTTTTAATGTGCTCTTCAAAAGTTTCATAGTTCGAATACCGGTTCGTATGGACTGCTACAGAGTTGGATTGCAAAACAATTCCCAGAGAAGCGTCCTTGTCCTGAAACTCGAATCTATCGGTTGCGCTAAACTTCGGAGCACCATCGAGCTGGAGTGCGATCTCATGTACCTGGCCTTTCAAGAAACGTGGGAATCCCTTATGTCTGAGCTTTTCTTGTATCTCAGGAACATACTTCTCGATTGCGACGATCGCTGAAAAGCGCACTTGCGCTACCACATAGATCAGCGGGGCGTGACGAAGGTGAAGGGCGGGCAGATTGCGTCTCACGATTCGAACTTTACATCAAACTTTACACAAAAGCAAATTGTTCTCCCGATAACGAAAGGGCTGGAACGACCCCCTTAGCAGCCCGTGGTGCAAGTATGTTTTGTGTCAGGTGTATGCCTTCAGGCATACCGTAAGTACCGTGTTATGAGGGTGCCTTTAGGCGCTGGTTTTGGGCGCTGGAGTTTCACCACAGGCTGTTAATTTCATTTTGGGAATCCCCCCAAAGGGGTGGCCCACATTTCCGCCGCGAATATATTTGCGCGCTCTATCGTTGTGGACTTTCGGGCCCGGATAGCAGCGATCAGTGCGCATCCCAAAGGTGTCCTCTCGCATCTAAACCTTGACAATGATTCGCTCAGGTTATAGCATGGCCTAGAGCGTAATCATCATCGCATTGATTGTAAAGCACTTATCTATTTGGAGGGTAAGAATATGGGAAAGATTATTGGAATTGACCTTGGTACTACCAACTCCTGCGTCGCGGTTATGGAGGGGGGCGAGCCGAAGGTGATTGCGAATGAAGAAGGTGGACGGACTACGCCTTCGGTGGTTGGATTCACGAAAACCGGGGAACGGCTGGTGGGGCAGGTCGCGAAGCGGCAGGCGATTACCAATCCTGAGAACACGGTTTACTCGATCAAGCGGTTCATGGGACGGCGCTACGACGAGGTCAGCGAAGAACTGAAGATGGTTCCGTACAAGGTGGAGCGTGACGAGGACAATGTGGTGATCGTGGCGCAGGGCAAGAATTTCACACCGCCTGAGATTTCGGCGATGATCCTGCAAAAGCTGAAGAAGGCGGCGGAAGACTATCTTGGCGAGAAAGTGACCGAGGCGGTGATCACGGTGCCGGCGTATTTCAACGACGCGCAGCGGCAGGCTACGAAAGATGCTGGCAAGATCGCCGGACTCGAAGTGAAGCGCATCATCAACGAGCCGACGGCAGCCGCGCTTGCCTACGGACTCGACAAGGGTAAGGACGAGACCATCGCGGTGTATGACTTTGGCGGCGGCACGTTCGATATTTCGGTACTGGAAGTGGGTGAGGGCGTGATCGAGGTGAAGGCCACCAACGGCGACACGCACCTGGGCGGCGACAACATCGATCAGCGTCTGGTGGATTGGCTGATTGATGAGTTCAAGAAAGATGAAGGCCTCGACCTGCGCGGCAAGGGCAACGAGATGGCATTGCAGCGTCTGCGGGATGCGGCGGAGCGGGCGAAGATCGAGCTTTCGACCACGATGGAGCACGAGATCAATCTGCCGTTCATCACGGCGGACGCTTCCGGACCGAAGCACCTGGTGAAGAAGCTGACGCGAGCCAAGCTGGAAACCATGATCGAAGACATTTTGCAACGGTCGGTTGGCCCGTCGAAGCAGTGCCTTAAAGATGCGGGCGTCGATGCCAGCAAGATTAACGAAGTGGTGCTGGTGGGCGGACAGACACGCATGCCGCGCATTCAGCAGATCGTAAAAGAACTGTTTGGACGCGAAGGGCACAAGGGGGTGAATCCGGATGAAGTGGTGGCGATTGGCGCTGGGATTCAGGGCGGGGTGCTTGGGGGCGAGGTAAAGGACCTGCTGCTGCTGGACGTGACACCGCTGACGCTGTCGATTGAAACCCTGGGAGGGGTTGCGACTGCGATGATTCCGCGGAACACTACGATTCCGACGAGGAAGACGGAGACGTTTTCGACGGCAGCGGACAGTCAAACTTCGGTTGAAGTAATTGTGTTGCAGGGCGAGCGTCCGCTGGCGGCGCAGAACCGGATTCTGGGCAAGTTCCATTTGATCGGACTGCCGCCGGCGCCTCGGGGCATACCGCAGATCGAAGTGACGTTTGACATTGACGCTAACGGCATTTTGAACGTGACCGCGAAAGACAACGCCACGGGCAAGGATCAGAAGATCACGATCACGTCGTCTTCGGGATTGTCGAAGGAAGAAGTAGAGCGCATGGCGAAGGAAGCCGACGCGCACTCCGCCGAAGACAAGACGAGGCGGGAAGAGATCGAAGCCAAGAATCAGCTCGACTCGATGGTCTATAACATCGAGAAGATGCTGAAGGAGCAAGGCGACAAGATCTCGGGTACGGAGCGCGGCGATGTGGAGAACGCGGTGGCGGACGCGAAGAAGGCGATCGAAAGCGGCGACAAGTCGCAGATGGACTCGGCGCGAGAGAAGTTGACCACGGCGTCGCACAAGCTGGCGGAGCAGATGTATAAGGCTACGCAGGCAACTCCTGGCGCGGCCCCGGGTGCGAACGGCGCGGACCCAACCGATGGGCAAGGCGCGGCGTCCGGCAGCAACGGCGCGGGAGAGAAAAAAGACGAAGGCGTGATCGACGCTGAGTACGTGGATGTGGAAGACAAAAAATAAGCAGTTCGCTTTCGGCTATCAGCTCTTAGATTGGGGGCGGGGCGAGCGCCCGCAACTTGCAGCGGAATCGTTGGGAGTTGTTACCGCGAGCGGAAGCGAGGGATCTGTAATTTGCGACAAAATGCAGATCCCTCGATTCGCTCGGGATGACAAGACGCTTGGGATTGGGAAAGAGGAAAGCGAATTGAGATTCGAAGTCAATGGACAGATGTTTTTTGTGAACTTCATCCCCGAAGAGGGACGCTGGTATTGCTTTGCGCCCACCGCGACGGGAGTGCAGAAAATTCCCGTGTCGATGGATGCCTCGCCATTTGAGGCGTTCACCGTCGCGGTGGATGAGCAAGCGAAGGAAGTAGTGAACTGAGGAATACGTTCTCAGTTCCGGGTTCTCAATTCTCAGACTATGCTCTAAGTGAGAAGTGATCGCTAGAAAGTGGTCAACCGGGAAGATGAAGGGCTGAATGCTGACCGCTGAGAACTGACAACTAAACAATGCCCACCCCAAGCAAAGATTATTACGGCGTTCTCGGCGTAAAGAAGTCCGCCTCGGTCGACGAAATCCGCAAGGCGTTCCGCAAACTTGCGCGTAAGTATCATCCTGACGTCAATCCCGGCGACAAAGCGGCGGAAGAAAAGTTCAAGACCCTTTCCGAGGCCAACGACGTCCTCAGCGATCCCAAGAAGCGGAAGATTTACGATCAGCTGGGGTTCTACTCCGACAATATCGATCCGGCTACGGCGGAGGCCTACGCGCGGGGCGGCGGCCAGCCCGGCGCCGGCGACTTTGGCGGAGGCTTTCCGGGAAGCCGTCAGCCGGGTGGACCGAGCAACGTTGATTTCGGCGGCTTTGATTTTTCCGATCTGTTCGAAGGCGGGCGCGCTGGCGGGCGGAAGGGATCAAGCAGTGCAAGCGGCGGGTTCCGCGATATCTTTTCGAGCATCTTCAGTGGCGGGGGGCGCGGTGAGGCGGGGGGCGAGGGTCCGGCTTCGGGCAGCGATCTTGAGTACCAGGTCAACGTGCCGTTCTGGACGGCGATTCGCGGCGGCGTGATGAAGCTGAATATCGCCCGGCGCGACGTCTGCGGGAACTGCCATGGCAATGGCTTTATCGAAGCTCCGGGACAATGTCCGCAGTGCCATGGCAAGGGAACGATCGAGCAGACGGGCGGCCGGATGAAGTTCAACGTCACCTGCCCGCGCTGCCATGGGACAGGTAAGAATATTTCGAGTTGCCCGGTCTGCCATGGCGAAAGCAGCGTCGAGCGCACCGATCCGCTGGAGATCCGCATCAAGGCCGGAACCCGCGACGGGCAGCGCATACGGATCGCGGGTAAAGGCAATGCCGGGTTGCGCGGTGGCGGAGTCGGCGATCTCTACGTCATCATCCGGATCGGCGAGCATGCAGTGTTCCGCCGCGAAGGCGATGACATCCACATCACGGTACCGGTGACGGCGGTAGAAGCGGCGCTGGGGTCGAAGATTGAAGTGCCGACGATCGATGGGCGCAGCATGTTGAAGATTCCTCCGGGAACGCAGTCGGGGCAGAAGTTGAGGCTGCGGGAAAAGGGAGTGCCGTCGGCTACGAAGGATGGAGCGCGTGGGGACGAGATTGTGGAAGTGAAGATCACAGTGCCTATGCCTCGGGATGAGAAGACTAAGGAACTGCTGCGGGAACTGGCCAAGCTCAATCCGGAGGATCCTCGGGAAGAGTTGTGGGGGAAGGTTTAGCGTCAACAGCTTTTAACCACGGGGTACACAGAGGGGCACGGGGGAAAACTAGGCCTTCCTCCATGTTCCCCTGTGTACCCCGTGGTTAAGGAATTTTCTCATTTTTCCCAGTTCCAGCCGTCGACCATGCGCTTGATACCGTCTTTCAGGTGGGCAACGTGGAAGTTGATTAGTAGGCCGACGTTCTTCCTGCTGAGGCGCAAATACGAGAGCAACTGGGCTTCGTGGACGGGATGAATGGCCTCGACGCACTTGATCTCGACGATTACGAGGTTTTCTACTAGCAGGTCGATTCGGTAGCCCCAGATCGAGCCTCTCTCCTTCATAAATCACTGGCAAGCCTAGTTGCGTGTCCACGTGGAAGCCGCGTTTGGGGAGTTCGTGGGACAGGCAGGCGTAGTAGGCGCTCTCGATCAGGCCCGGACCCAATACGGAATGGACTCTCATCGCGGAACTGACTATGGCGGCGGAGACTTTGTTGACTTGGAGGGTCGGGATAATGGACGGGCTGGCCATTTCGTATTCTTAGCAACTTGCTTCGAGCTTTGATGTGATGCCCGGACGTACCTCTTTGTGATGAATCCAAAAATCCTTAACCGCGGGGTACACGGGGGTGCACGGGGGAAAGCTAAGGCGGAAGTAAGCCGACCTGCCGGTCGCGATTGGGCCGACTGCCGGCTGAGTGAAGCGCATATCACTTCGAGGTACATGCCTCCCATTCTTGGCACCGTGCTCGTCCCGGCTGTGAAGGATTCCGACGCCGTTACCTCCGTCGCTGGCCCTGTTGACAAAACTTTTCGATATTTTCTTGAAAAAAATCTTGCATCTGTGGGAAATTCCCGTAATCTCACACTTGCGAACTAACTTCGCCGAAAATGCCCGGGAATCGCTGCCCACCCTGGGAGCCGCGTGACGAAAGTCAAGGGAGACGCGGTGGTGAGAGTGAGTCGCCTGAGGAGGAAGACATAGAAATTGGCAACAGCTACCGCAACCGCTAACCTTTCGCAGCCTTCGCTCACCGTCACTCCCCACAAGAAGAAGACGAAGTCTATCCGCCTCACGCTTTGGCCCCTGGTCGCCGCGACATTTTTTATGGTCTCGGGCGGAACTTATGGGACCGAAGACATCGTGCATGGGGCCGGGTACGGCAAAGCGATTCTCATTCTGCTGCTGACCCCGATTCTCTGGAGCCTGCCAACCGCGTTTATGATCGGGGAACTGGCGAGCGCGCTGCCCTCTGAAGGCGGCTACTACGCCTGGGTGCGGCGCGCCATGGGAAACTTCTGGGGATTTCAGGAAGCGTGGCTGTCGCTGGTAGCGTCCATTTTCGATATGGCGATTTATCCCACGCTGTTTGTCGCCTACCTCACGCGCATGTTTCCCTGGTTTCAGGAGAACCATCGTGGTGTGGCGGTGGCGCTGGGCGTGGTGATCGTGTGCGCGATCCTTAATATCATGGGCGTGAAGGTCGTCTCGACGACTTCGCTGTGGCTGTTCTTCGCCCTGTCAGCGCCCTTCGCTACGATTTTTGTGCTGGCGCCGTTCAAGATTCACGCGCTCGCAAACGCGGTTACCAAGCCAACCACTTCAAACGTCGACATTCTCGGCGGCCTGCTCATCTGCATGTGGAACTACATGGGATGGGACAACGCCTCCACCATCGCCACCGAAGTCGAGCGTCCGCAGCGCACCTATCCGCGCGCAATGCTGGTCGCGGTGCTTATTGTCTGCGTTACGTATGTTCTTCCCTTTGCCGCCATGTGGATCACCGGGCTTCCGGCCAGCGCGTGGGAAACTGGAGCTTGGGCCGACGTCGCCCAGTTGATGGGTGGGCCGGCGCTTAGGATTGCGCTGGTGGCGGGCGGCATGATGAGCGGCTTTGGCATGTTCAATGCGCTGGTCATGAGCTACTCGCGGCTGCCGCTAGCCATGGCTCAGGATGGCATGCTGCCGAAAGTTTTTGGCAAGCTGCATCCGAAATCGCACGCGCCCTGGGTTGCGATTCTGGCGCTGGCGGTCGGTTGGGGCCTCGCTCTGAATCTCGGCTTCGAACGCCTGGTGACGCTCGACATCATGATTTACGGCGTGAGCCTGACGCTGGAATTTGTGGCGTTGATCTGCCTGCGCATTCGCGAACCGGAATTGAAACGCCCGTTTCGGGTGCCCGGCGGCATGTTTGGAGCGATCGCTGTCGGCATTGCTCCAGTGTTGCTGCTGGGATTTGCCATCGTCCGCAGCGAACACGAAGTTGTACTCGGCATGAGCTCGTTCGTGTTCGGGTTGATCTTGATCGGCGCGGGCGTGGTCGCATACGGGATCAACCGTGCGCTGAAGCCGGCAGGCTGGGCAGCCTCCGCGCCGAAACCAGAGTTGGCAGCGTAGCTTTTCCGCGGTTCAATTTTTACCGTAGAGACGGGGCTTGCCCCGTCTCTTTTTTTTTGCGACTGGCTGGCGCTGCTCGGAAGAACCTTTTACCACAGGGTACACAGAGGAACACGGGGGATTGCCGCACTCTCGGCGTCGCAGCGGTGAAATAGTAGGTCGCGCAGTAGAATGGTGGTGACCGAACAGCGGCCATGACCAAACGTAAATCCAAAGGCGCATACATGATCTCGGCGGTGGCCGAGATGTATGAGATTCATCCGCAGACTTTGCGCCTGTATGAGCGCGAAGGGCTGCTCAAGCCGAGCCGCACCGAGGGGAATACGCGGCTCTATACGGATGAGGATTTGCAGCGGCTCGAATTTATCCTGTCGCTGGCGCGCGATCTGGGCGTCAACATCAGCGGCATCGCCATCATTCTGCAAATGCGCGAGCGCATGGAAGAAATGCAACGCCAGATTCAGGAGTTCGTGCAGTACATCCAACACGAGGTGCTGGCGCGGGCCTCGGCTGCCGCCGATCCGTCGAAGGGCGCGATCGTACCGCTGCGGCGAACTCTCGTTCCGGCCGATTCATCGAAACGCAAGGACTCTTCGAGATAGCTTTGTGCTTCCTGCCTCGCACTGAAGAACCTAAAAAGTTTAACCACGGGGTACACAAGGTTACACGGGGGGATTCCACAGAGAAACTCCTCGGCCTAATTTGCCGGCTGATACTGCTGGGCGAAGGTATAGAGGCCTAATTTTGCGGCGGGCTGATTGGGCTGCTATTTTTCGCGCTGGAAGCGATAGCGGCCGCCCCGGTCTTTCGCCACTTGCTCGGCTACTTTCAAGAAGGCTCTGCCGGCGTGCGACAAACCCGATTCCTGGCGATACACCAGCCGCAGCTTGCGCTGAAAATGGAGATCGCGGACTGGAACGCGCACCAGGTCGCCGCGGGTGATTTCGTTTTCCACGCTGATTTCAGGGACGAGCGCGACTCCATTGCCCATGCATACGAAACGCTTGATGGCCTGGAGCGTGGGCAGTTCGACGTCCATGTGCAGCGGAGTTTTGTGGCGGCGGAAAGCTTCGATGACTTTGTCGCGGTAAGGCGACGCAACAATGTGGGCGACGAACGACTCCGCGCCGAGTTGCCGAACGCTGACTTCGCCCGCCGACGCCAGCGGATGACCGGGAGGAACCACGAGGGCCAACTCGTCCAGATACACGACCGCCGAGCGCAATTGCGGCTCTTGGGGATCGTAGGAAAGGACTCCGAGTTCGACGTTGTGTTTGAGCACATCGTCGGGAATGTGACTGCCCAGCGAACGCCGCACCGTGATCTTGATGGTGGGATACAAGCGGCGAAACTCGGCCAGCACGGGCAACAGGTAGAGCGCAGTAAATTCATTGGCGGCGATGACGAGCTTGCCCTTCTGCAGTTCGCGCATCTCGACCAGCGCGGTGTGGGCGTCCTGCCGCAGGTTGATCAACTTCTCGGCGTATTCCTGGAGAACACGTCCGGCGTCGGTAAGCACTCCGTCCCGCGAAGAACGGTCGAAGAGTGGCTCGCCGATCTCAATCTCAAGTTTGCGGATGGTCTGGCTGACGGCCGATTGCGTGCGAAACAACTTTTCCGCCGCCCGCGAAAAACGGCGCTCTCGAGCTACCGCGAGAAAGACTTCAAGTTGCGAAAGGTCCATTGGAATTTGCCCTCAGTTATCAGTTGTCGGGTCCAAGAGCCAGCGACGAAGACATGCGGAGCGCAGCGAAAAGGCAGATCCTTCGCTTCGCTCAGGATGACAACGCAGCAGAGTTTTCATAAGTTTTGCTAATACTATCATCGTTACTAATGCTACTGTAAACATAATAACCTTTTCTTTCGGCTAAATCCGCCGATAAACTAGACAAGAAATCATTCTCCGGAGGGACGCAATCCATGGATCGGCCACGCATCGCAATCTTCGACACGACGCTTCGTGATGGCGAGCAGTCGCCGGGCTGCAGCATGAACGTGCAGGAAAAGCTGCGCCTGGCCCAGCAACTCGACCGCCTCGGCGTGGACGCGATCGAGGCCGGATTCCCGATCGCTTCCGATGGCGACTTCGAAGCCGTGCAGCGCATCGCCGCCTCGGTAAGGCGTCCCATTATCGCGGGGCTGGCTCGCGCCTGTACCGGCGACGTGGACCGGGCCTGGCAGGCGCTGCAGGGAGCGGCGCATCCGCGGATCCACGTTTTTCTCGCAACCTCTGACATTCATTTGAAATACAAGCTGCGCATCTCCCGTGAAAAGTGTCTAGAAAGAGCGCGGGAAGCGGTTCGTCACGCGAAGTCACTCTGCGCCGACGTTGAATTCTCGCCCGAAGATGCCACCCGCACCGATGTCGCGTTTTTATGTCAGGTTGTTGAAGCGGTGATCGCAGCTGGCGCAACCACCGTCAACATCCCCGATACCGTCGGCTACACCATGCCCGAGGAATATGGTCAACTGATCGGCACGCTGCGTGAGAAAGTAGCGGGCATCGACACAGTAACCATCTCCACGCACTGCCACAACGACCTCGGTTTGGCGGTCGCGAACTCACTTGCTGGAGTACAGCACGGCGCGCGTCAGGTGGAGTGCACCATCAACGGCATAGGCGAGCGCGCCGGCAATGCGTCTCTGGAAGAAATTGTCATGGCCATGCGAGTGCGCGGCGACCGCTATCCTTACGAAACCGCAGTCGCCGGCGAGCACCTGTATCCTTCCAGCCAGATGTTGGCGGAGATCACTCGAGTTCCCGTGCAGCCCAACAAGGCCATCACCGGCCGCAATGCGTTTGCGCACGAGGCTGGAATTCATCAGGATGGCATGCTCAAGAATCCTCTGACCTACGAAATCATGACGCCACAATCGGTGGGCGTACCCGATTCGCGGCTGGTGCTGGGCAAACACTCCGGCCGCCACGCGCTGGCCCTGCGCTGCGAACAACTGGGACATCAGTTTGAGCGTCGCGAACTCGATGAGGTCTATCGCAAGTTTATAGTTCTTGCCGACCGCATCAAAAAAGTTCAGGACAGCCATTTGCTCGAACTGATTCAGGACGTCAGCAGCAGCGATGCCGCCGGCAAAAAATTTCCGCCCGCCGCTGCCACGCTGCCTTTCCCACGCGCCGCCGCCGCTGGAGCGAACTCCAATTCCAACGACTCGCATCCAGCTCACGTTTCCGGCAGCGCCGGCCAAGCGACGGTGTCCATCCCGTTCACCGATCATCACAGCGAGCAAGAAGACTATCTCTGGGGTGTGTAAAGATTCGTATCAAGGTATCGCTTTAGCGATGCCAATAAACATTGGAATTAAAAACCCATTTTAGGGGCTGGCCTAATTTGTTTTGCAACTGTCGAACCGTACCTCAGCGGCATTTCCTCGTGTATTCTTTCGGAAACGAATCGAGGGCTCCATGCAACTCCGCGTCACTTCTCTCCCCGGCGACGGAATTGGTCCTGAAGTAACGTCCCAAGCCATTTGTGTTCTGGAAGAAGTGGCCGACGGTTTTGGCCACGATCTCGAACTTGACGAAAAAGAGATCGGCGGCGTTGCCCTGGCAAAGTTCGGCAATCCCTTGCCCGACTCGACCATTCAGGCCTGTCTCGCCTCACATGCGGTGCTGCTCGGGGCAGTGGGCAGTCCAGCCTTCGATCACAACCCCCGCGAACTTCGCCCCGAGGCCGGACTCTTGCGCCTCCGCCAGGAACTTGGAACGTTCGCCAATCTTCGTCCCGCGGTCTTTTATCCGGCGCTCGCTGCCTGCTCTCCGCTGCGCGAAGAAATCGTGAAAGGAACGGACATTTTGATTGTGCGCGAGCTGCTCGGCGGATTATATTTCGGCGAGCCGCGCTCCATTGAAGGCGCCTCCGGAGCGCGCCATGCGCTCAACACCATGCGCTACAGTGAGCCGGAGATCGAGCGCATCGCTCGCATCGCATTTCAGCTTGCTCGAACCCGCCGCCGCCGCCTGCTCTCCATCGACAAGTCGAATGTTCTGGAGTGCTCGCGTCTCTGGCGTGAAGTTGTCACTCGCATGGCCCGCGATTTTCCCGATGTCCAACTTTCCCACATGTACGTGGACTCCGCCGCCATGTCGCTCGTCCTCAAGCCCGCCGAGTTCGACGTCATCCTCACCGAAAATATGTTTGGCGACATCCTCTCCGACGAGGTTGGCGGAGTTGTGGGATCGCTCGGCCTGCTTGCGTCGGCCAGCATCGGAGGCCCGGTTGGCCTCTACGAACCCGTCCACGGATCGGCTCCCGACATCGCAGGTCAGGGCATCGCCAATCCGTTAGGCGCCATTCTCTCGGTCGCCCTGATGCTGCGCCATACTTTTCATTTATCCAAAGAAGCGGAGTGCGTGGAGGCTGGTGTCATCTCAACCTTGATGGGAGGCTTCCGCACCCGTGATCTGGCGCGCCCCGGTGAGCGAACCGTCTCCACCGAAGAAATGGGCGCACAGATCGCCGAATTCGTGCGCCTAGCCGCAAACGCAACCAATCGAGCCGCTTCGTAGGAGTGTGTGGCGCGGACACTCTTGTCCGCGGCTGTTGCTTTTTCCCTTGTTTCCTGGGATGACCCGGGAGATCTGGTGCAAGCGTTTAGTGCTTCAACCCTTCTACAGTTTCCCCGGAGAAGGCACGCCCGCAGCCGCATACTCCCCGGTCATGGCATTCCAGCGGATCCGCAAAACTTCCGCGAACATCCGCAGCCCATCCCTAAAAGGATGCAGCCGCGTCCCCTCGCTGTGTGCCCACAGAACCGGAACCTCCTCCACGCGCAGGCCGGCGCGGCGCGCCAGAAAAAGAATCTCGGGATCGAATCCCCAGCGTTCGATTTTCTGCAAAGGAAAGATACGTTGCGCGGCCTCTCGCCGAAAAGCTTTGAATCCACATTGCGTGTCCGCGAAACGCAACCCGAGAATCACCCGCAGCGCCAGATTGAAGATTCGCCCAAACACCTGCCGGTAAAGTGGCTGACGTTCGGTCTGTAGTTCCGCCTGCAGCCAGCGGGATCCGATCGCGATGTCGGCGCCGCGAGCAATCGCATCGAACAGTTTCCGCGCTTCGCTCATCGGCGAAGAAAGATCGGCGTCCGTGAACAAACAAATATCGCCGCGCGCATGCAGCATCCCGTTGCGCACGCTATAACCTTTGCCGCGGTTCCCGGGGTTTTCCAGCAGCAGGACCTGCGGATGCAACTTGCCGTATTCCCGCACAATTTGCGCCGTATCGTCGCTCGATCCGTCGTTCACAACCAGAATTTCCGCGTCCCAGCTTTCTTCCCGCGCATAGCGAAGAAGCTCATCGAGCGTGGGCCGGAGGCGTACGCTTTCGTTATAGGCAGGAATGACGAAACTGTAGGTCAGAGTCATTGAATCATTGAGTCATGCCACTTGCCGCCGCTTGTCGAGCATGCCGAAGAGCTCCGACACCAACTCCCCGTCCCACAGTCCGCTTCGCGCCTCAGCGCGCATCGTGACCGCGGCCTGCTCGTGGCCTAGCGCCGGCTTGTAGGGACGCTCAGTACGCAACGCATCATAGATATCCACCACCTGCAGAATGCGGGGCAGTAGCGGGATCTCGTCCTCCCGAAGACCATCCGGATAGCCACTGCCATCCGAATGCTCATGATGATGCCGGATGATCGGAAGCACCAGCCGCAGCGACTTCAACGGACGGCAAATCGTCTCGCCGGTCACCGGATGCTGCTTCATGATTGCCCACTCCGCCGGCGTCAGATCGCTGCCCTTCTTCAGGATTTCATCCGGCACCGCGATCTTTCCCAGGTCGTGAAGGTAGCCGCCCCGCCGCAGGGCCACAATGGACTCTTCCTCCATCCCAAGAAAGCGCCCGAGATCCGTAGCATTGCGCGCCAGTCGCTCGCAGTGGCCTTCGGTGTAAGGATCGCGCGATTCGACGCTCAGCCCCAATGTGCACAGCACCGAATCCGCCGTCTCCAGTTCGTCGGTGAATTCTTTCGACTTCAGCAACGAACTCACGCGGGCAAATAATTCCTCGGGGCAGATCGGCTTGGTCAGAAAATCGTCGGCGCCCGCTTCAATTCCCTTCACGCGGTCTTCTCGGGCGCTCAGGCCGGTGATCATGACGATTGGAATCAGCCGCGTCTTGGAATCCTCTTTGAGTTCGCGGCACAGTTCGTAGCCGGTCTTGCCGGGCATGATCACGTCGAGCAAAATCAGGTCCGGAGCCTCGCGCCGGATTTGCTCCTCCGCAGCAGCCGCGTTGTGCACCGCAACCGCCTGATAGCTGCGGCTCGCAAGCAGCTCCTTCAGCAGCGCGGCGTTCACCACATTGTCTTCGACCACCAGAATCGACTGCTTCCGGCGACCAGCCAGCAGATCACCCATACCCGAGTAAGAGTTCGAGTGCGGAGAAAGGGTTGTCCGGCGCTGCCGTGGCGGAAGACTCATCGTTTCACTCTGCTTTGCAGCCTATAGTATCCGAGCTCAATTCAATGCGATATTGCAAGCGCGCAATATGCGCCCATCACTTACTTCCCCGCAACTTTGGCATTTTCTTTCGCGACAGGCGCCGCGTGCTGCCCGCCTTCGCATTTATGCGCGTTGAACTGCTGTTGCACCCCCGACTGCCCCAGTTGACGAGGGTCCGCCGAGAACTGCGTATTGCAGGATTCACAGATTCCCAGCGACGGGGTGTTGCTGACTCGTTTTAATATCCGAAGACTGCGCTTTGCCATGATCCCAGTCTCCCACACCGCCACCAACCGCGCCACCACGACAGCCCCCGTAGGGACGAGTGCCCTCGTCCGTCCAGCCGAGCAAAGCTCGGCAGCGCCCGTTGCCACCCCAACTCCCTCGCCTGTCCCCATTCCGTCCGCAACCAGAAAACCGAACATTTTTCCTGTTCAACCGTCATTGCGGCGACTTCCATTCCCATGCCACCCTTCATCATGCTGAGGAAACTCTCGCTGATCTTCGTCATGCTCTGGCTGCCGTGGAGCGAATGCGCGGCCGTCCCGAAGCTGCACGTGATCACATTTGGAAAATGGATTTCCGCCAAATGGCCCAATGCCACCGGACAGAAACTGCTCGACCTGAAAGTGCGCCCGATGTTTGTAGATACGCTACTCAAGGAATACACCACCGGAACTCCGCATGAGGTGACCGACCGCCTGTTGGTAGTCCGGCGCGCTTTTCGGGTGAACGATGCGCTGCCTACCGAAAGGGCCAACGCCACGCGCTGGCAGTGGCAGCGCGGTGGCTGGCTGCTGGTCGACCGCGTTACCGGACGAGTCTCCCAGCTCAACCTGCCCGAGTTCGATCCCTTCTATTCGACTGCGAGCTGGTATCGCGACTACATCGCCTACTGCGGCGTCTCGGAAGACGGAAAGAAACTCTATGCGGTCGTCGCCCAGGTGGGACGGCGAAAGCCGATCCTGAAAAAAGATGCAGGCGAACCCGCAGGAACCGACAACCCCGACTCCGAATGCCCGCCTCCGGTCTGGGAGCGTACTCCCATGCGAGTGACGTTCCAGCCCGACGACGATCAGAAGCTGGTGTTCTCCATCCGAGGCCGAGTGGTAGACGTGGTCAACGACGCCGAAGAACCGGAACAATAGCCGGGTGGTCCGACCTGGCAGACTGCGGAGCTTGGACGGGGCACCCTCTACCCGTCGAGAAGGGCTGGGCACTCGCCAAAAACGGAATCCGACACTTCAGGGAAACTACCAATAACCGTCACTGAATTTCGGCCTGATGCTTTTTGATGAAGGTACGCACTTCTGACACAGAGATGGCCTCTCCAATCATGACCTGAGTAGTTTTGTAGAACTGGTCCAATACAGCTCCGACAATCTGGGCCTCGGAGTAGAGGATAGGTTTCCCCTGTTCATCCTTGGCCGGATTCCCCTGAGCGTCCAGAGCGGAGTACTGCACACCGCTCTGTTCCTTTGACAGAACCGTTATTAGATTCTCCACATATGCGGGATACAGGCGAAATTTAGCGACAACCACCCCAATCACCTTGTTGTCTTTCCATCTGACTAAGGGGCCTCCTGAATTTCCTGGATTGAACGCGCCATTTACTACGATGTGTTTTACCTCTTGACCGTCTGCTCCGTCTTTCACGTACCCTGCCACATAGCCCATACTCAGTAGAGGGGCTGGACCGTTGTATGTTAATGGAAACCCCCAAGTGTTAACTTCTGTCCCCAACTCAGGATTGTCGCCCGATCCAAGTTCCAAACCACCCTTGAGGGATTGAGCAGGGTGGAGTATTGCTAGGTCAACATTCCGGTCTACTGCCATCTTGTCAAAGCGAATCTCTTGCCCCGGAAACGGATTGGCCAGCATTTCTGTCGCCGAACAACTTTCAACTACGTGATTGTTGGTGACTACTACTCCGCTTGTCAGCAGAAACCCCGTACCTTTCATGTGGCTCTTCGGACAGTACAAAAGAAAGACCGACTCAATCACCGCTTTTTGGGCCGCGGGAGCAGCCCCAATAGTCCACACGACTGCTGTAGGGATTTTCTCGGGGCTTTTGCGCTCGTTTTCTTGAGCAGCGCAGACCAAGCTGATGCAAATCATCCAGGCCAGAAAGTGAATCCTAACGGTAGGCTTCATGAAAACTCCTCCATTTGTCTTAGGAACGTGCGACTCATCTTTGCTTGCACGGAATTATAGGAGATTACTCCGCGCGGGCTCTTGACTATCGCAATCCTTATGAAATCTGGAGGGTGCCCCGTCCAAGCTTCGCTTGGGCGGGGGGGTGATCGAGTGGCAGCACTCGCACGGCCGGAAAGATTCCCTCGCTCTCCCGGCGCCGCGCGGTCCACTGCGATTCGATTTGCACCGGACACGCCTGATCGGTTGCGTAATGACGAAAGCTACTCCAGTGCCAATCTTCGCGGCGCGCCACAAACCCGCGCGTGACCGGGTTTCGGTGCAGGTAGCGGAATGTGCGAAATCCGCCAACGAAGAACCCCGCCCAAGCGGAGCTTGGACGGGGCACCCGGCGCTGAACTAATTTCCAGCAGCCTCGACTACAGGAAACTCTTCCGCCGCATTTCGATGCGAGATCTTCGCGCTGGTCACCAGCACCACCGAAGCCACGATGATGGCGCTGCCCATCAGAATGTAGCGGTCGATGCGCTCGTGCAGCACCAGCCATCCGAGAAATACCGCAACCACGGGATTGACGTAGGCATAAGTAGAAACCTTCGAGGTCGGAACATGCTGCAGCAGCCAGATGTAGGCCGTGTATCCGATCCAGGAACCGCACACCACGAGATACAGAATCGCGGCCACTCCGCGGAAGGTCCACATCACGTGAGCAGGCTTCTCGACGAGCAGCGCGAAAATCAGATTCGCGAGTCCCGCGAAGATCATTTGCCACGCAATAGCGCCGAACGGATCGGTGGCCGCGGTCTGCCACTTTTTCGAGAGCACCGAACCGAACGCCCAACTGAACGATCCGAGTTGGAGCGCCAGTAACCACCAGAGTTCGCGATGGCCAAGGGCATTGGGGTGACGAAGGTCGGGCCAGATGAGGACAACTACCCCTGCGACCCCGATTGCGAGCCCGATCTTGCCGCGCCGCGAAATGTGATGGTCGCCCAGCAAAAGGCTATCAAGCACCAGAAACCAGAGCGGCGTAACCGCAATCAGCAGTGCCGACAGGCCGGTAGGCACGATCTGCTCGGCATAAGAAAGTGTGAGATTGCCGCCCATCAGAAGCAGAATGCCAACCGCGGCCAGATGCCAAAGCTGGCGCGCTGAGAAACGGATGCGGCGTCCGGTAAGCGCACAGTAGGCAAGCATGACTGTGCCCGCAATCAAAAAGCGCGCGGCGCACATAACACCTGGAGGAATCTGTTCCACCGCAATGCCGATGCCAAGATAAGTCGAGCCCCAGAAGACATAGACGAGCCCGAAGGCAAGCATGACCTTGAATCGGCTTGGGGACGCAGCGCTGCTCATAAGATGGAAAAATTAGAATATCAGAGCGAGCGCCGATGTCTGTTTATTGCGAAGCGCCGTTCAGCAAGTTCCGCAACACCGCGACTTCCGCCTTGATGCCGGTGTGGAGTGCTGGATCCACGTCCGGCGCGAAATAAGGGGAGTGATTGGACGGCAAGTTGGTGCCGGCTTTTAAATTGTCCGCATACTTTTGCGGGTCTGCACCACCGAGGCTCATGTACAGCGAGGGGATACCCTGCTCGACGAAAAAAGCGTAGTCCTCGGAAGGCGTGATCGGCTCGGTGGCAATCACGTTATCCTTGCCGAGCGCAGCTTCGAGCGGCACCCTGAGCCGCTGCGCCAGGGCCGGATCGTTATAAACCGCGTCGGTGGACGCGAGTTCCTCGACGAGGGGGTCTTTCGGCGCTCCACCGACTAACGCCTCGGCTTTGACGATGCGGGTGATGGCCGCCAGAATCTGTTTGCGGACGTCGGCCTTGAAGGTCCGCACGGTCAGGCCAAACTCCGCCTCGTCGGGAATGATGTTGTTTCTGGTGCCTGCTCGAATATAACCGACCGTAACCACGGCCATCTCTCCCGGTTTCACCTCGCGCGCGTTGATGGTCTCTAAAGCAAGGATCGTTCTGGCGGCAATCACGATGGGGTCAATGGTGGTGTGCGGTGCAGAACCGTGTCCGCCCTTACCGTAGATCGTGATCCGAATGGCATCTGAATTTGTGTTGTAGATGCCGGGAGTGATGCCTACCTGGTTGGCAGGAAGATTGTTGCCCACATGGAGTGCGACGCCCACGGCCGGTTTTGGAAATCGCGTGAACAGGCCATCGGCGATCATCCTCTTGGCTCCTCCAATCGTTTCCTCGGCTGGCTGGCCAATCAGCATCAGAGTACCGTGCCAGCTTTCTTTGCTGTGCGCCATGATGTCCGCCGTCCCTATCAGCGATGCCATGTGCACATCGTGACCGCAGGCATGCATCACCGGGACATCGCGTCCGGACTCGTCCTTGGCGTGTACTTTGCTCGCATAAGGAAGACCGGTTTTTTCTTCGACCGGAAGCGCGTCGAGTTCGGTGCGCAGCATGACCGTGGGCCCGGCGCCGTTCTTGAGAATGGCCACAACCCCGGTGCCGCCGACGCCTTCGGTGACTTCATAGCCGAGGCTCCGCAGACGAGCGGCGAGCTTGGCGGCAGTCTGGGTTTCGTGCGCAGACAGTTCCGGAGTCTGATGAAGATCAATGTACAACTCGTGGGCCGCGGGATAGACGGTTTCCACTTCTTTGGAAAGCGCTACAGTCTGCGCATATGCGGAAGCAGCCAGCGCGAAAAGAAAGAACAGCCTTGCCGTTTTCATGATCATTGCATCATAGCAGCGCTGGTGGGCACGGCAAGCCGAAGGCGCGACACAGGGCTAGGCAGCCGACCACATTCCCATCTCGGCGAGAATTTTTCTGGCCGCTTCGGCGCCGGAGCGAACGCAGTCGGGGACGCCGATGCCGTTATAACCATTGCCGGCAAGCGCCAGGCCGGGAAGTTTCTGACGGAGGGATTCGATGCGCTGCAAGCGTTCGAGGTGGCCGACCGAATACTGCGCCATGGCCGACTTCCATTTGTAGACGCGCGCAAACAGTGGTTCGGCATTGAGCGCGACGATCTGCCGCAGTTCGCTGCGAACGATTTCGAGAATCTCCGCTTCCCTCGATTGCAGTATCTGCTCGTCGCGCGAGCCGCCGAGAAAGCAGCGGACGATGGCGCGATTTTCCGGTGCACGATGCGGGAACTTGTTGTGGACGAAAGTCGCCGCCAGCATACGGTGCCCTTCACTGCGCGGCACCAGAAATCCGAAGCCCGGTGGAAGCGAGCGCCGCACTTTTTCGTCGTACCCAAGCGTGACGGTCACCGAAGAACTGTACTTGATCTCGCCCATTTCGCGGGACAGGTTTTCATCGGCGGATTGGAGCACGGCGGAAGCCGCATGGGTTGGAGTCGCCAGGATCACGGCATCGAAATGATCGGTCTTGTACCCGGCACAAACCGTCCAACCGTTGTCCTGCCGGATCACCGACTGCACAGAAGACGAGGCTTTGAGCGCTTTCGGATCCAGCCGTGCAACCAACGTATCGACCATGGCCTGCATGCCGTCTTTGAGCGAAGTGAACAGCGGCCGCGCTGGGGCGTTCGCCGCTGCGCCCATTTTCTTGCGGGCCGCGAGCATGGCACGTCCCAGGCTGCCGTGCTTCATTTCCATATCGGCGAAGCGGGGCAACACGGCGCGCACGCTCAACTGCGAAGCTTCGCCACCGTAAACTCCGGAAAGCAGCGGATCGGCAAGCAGTTCGACCATCTCGGAACCGTAGTGGCGTTTGACCATGTCGGCGACGGTCTCGTCTTCAGAGGCCTTATGTGGAGGATGAAACCACTCGGCCGCCATGCGCAATTTTGTGCGCCAGGAAAAGAGCGGGGACAGGACGGTGGGCATGATCTTGGTGGGCACCATGAACATGAGGCCGTCGGGCATCACCACTAATTTGTTTTTGGCGACGATGTAGGTCTTGCGTTCGGAGTCGTTCGAGCCGATGAGTTGGTCGCCCAGTCCGATCTTGCGGCAGAGGTCGGAAGCCCATGGCTTCTCGGTGAGAAACGAATCGGGGCCGGCCTCGACCAGGCAGCCATCGACGCGATCGGTGACAAGCACTCCACCGAGGCGCGGACTGGACTCGAACAAGACGTACTCGATGGGCGTGCCCGACCGGCGCTTTTCTTCGATGGTGTAGGCGGCCGAAAGGCCGGAGATTCCGCCGCCGATGATGGCAATGCGTTTCATGGTGTGTTGTGAGCTTCGGGCTGCGAGCGTTCATTCTGTTTTCGCTCGTAGCTTTGCCTTTTGGCTCTTCGCTAAATGCCCAGCGCTTTCACGCGGCTGCTTACTACTTCGGCCAGGGCTGCCGTTAATGTTCTTGATCCGTTCAGCGAATCGGCTCGCCATAGGCGCATGCCTTGTTTTTCTGCGAACTGTTTGAAGAAGATGTCGATGTCGTAGAGCACTTCTACATGATCGCAGAGGAAGCCTACGGGGTGTAGGAACACTCCGCGGTGGCCTTTGGCTTTGAGGCTCAGAATTGTTTCTTCTACGGTGGGCCCGATCCATACGCCTCCGGACATACCTTGGCTTTGGAAGGCGAAGGTCCAGGCGTCCGCTTCGAGGCCGGCTGCCTTCGCTACCAACTGGGCGGTTTCTTTGGACTGGGCTTCGTAGGGATCGCCTTCGGTGATGGTACGCGCGGGAACGCTGTGGGCGGTGAAGATGATGGGCAGCGTTCCGCCGTATTCGGCGTTCGCTATCGCCCATCCGGCGCGCAGGTTTTCTGCGAAGGCTTTGGCGAGCAACGGCTGATCGTGCCACTCGTCCACGAAATCGAGAATGAAAGGCGGAGCGTTCTCGCCCGTAACGGCGCTGCGATAGAGTCCTACGCTGGTGCGGGAATTTTGCGGGGCCAGGCAGACGGCGATTACGCGTTCGAACTTTTGGGCGGCGATGGCTTTGACTGCGTCGGCAATGAAGGGCTTCCAGTTGCGCATGCCTACGAAGACGGGCAGTTGGAGCGCTTGCGAAAGCTGGTCGGCTTGCAGAAGGGTCCAACAGGCTAGCGGCGAGAAGCCGATCAGCGAATAACGATGGCGGATTTCTTCGACGACTTGCGGTGGGAGCGGGCGGCCTCCGGTGACGTAGCGGAGGAAGTCGGGCGTCTGGTCGGGGTTTTCGGGGCTGCCGTGGGCGAGGAGGAGGACGGCGGTTTTCGCCTTTGCCGCGGCAAACGAGCTGACCCGATTGGCGCAGTAGCACTGGCCGGCGAGGCCCAGCGGGCAGGCTGTCATTCTATCGACTCCGTCTTGGCGGTCCACCACTGATCGGGCCCTTTGCCAGAGATCCGCATCTTGCGGCGAACAGCAGGTCCTTCGCTTCGCTCAGGATGACAATTCATAAAAAGCTACCATCAACGATGCAGACTCATCCTTCAACGGGTGCCGTTAATCGTTGTCTTGAAATCCGCCGAGTGCTCGCGGATGAAAGCGCAAAGGTCTTTCACGTTGTCCACGGGGGTTTCGGGAAGAATGCCGTGGCCGAGATTGAAGATGTGGCCGGGGCGTCCGCCAGCCTGGCGCAGAATTTCTTCCGCCCGCGATTTGAGTTCTTTCCAATCGGCGAAGAGGAGCACGGGATCGAGATTGCCCTGCACGGCGCCTTTGAGGCCGAGGCTCCGCCATCCGGTGCCGAGCGGAATGCGCCAGTCGAGGCCAACGACTTCGGCTCCGGTTTCCTGCATCGAGGGGAGAAGAGTCGAGCTGTCGGTGCCGAAGTAGATAACGGGTACGCCGGTCTTTTGCAGGCGTTTCACGAGGTCGGTCACATGCGGCAGAGCGTAGCGGCGATAATCTTCGACGCTCAGGCAGCCCACCCAGCTATCGAAGATCTGGATGGTGTCGGCGCCGGCGCGCACTTGCTCGGCAGAATACTCGGCAGTCACCGCGACCAACTTCCGCATCAGCTCGTTCCACGCGGCAGGAGCGGAGTACATCATCTTCTTGGTGAAAAGATAGTTGCGCGAGCCTCCGCCTTCGATCATGTAGCTGGCAAGCGTGAAGGGAGCGCCGCAGAAGCCGATGACGGGAAGCTTGTCGCCGAAGTGCTTGCACACCAGTTTCACCGCTTCAGAAACATAGCCGAGGTCGGCGGCGCGATCGGTGCGGAGGTGGGCAATGTCTTCGGGAGTGCGCACCGGCTTTTCGATCTTCGGACCCTCGCCGGGTGTGAAGTGAAAGGGCAGCCCCATGACTTCCAGGGGAAGAAGAAGGTCGGCGAAGATGATGGCTGCATCGACTTTGAGGATCTCGGCCGCTTCGATGGTGACCTGGGCCGCGACTTCTGGCTTCTTGCAGATCTCGATCAGCGAATATTGTTTGCGGACGGCGCGGTACTCAGGCATGTAGCGTCCGGCCTGGCGCATGAACCAGACTGGAGTGCGTTCGGTGGGCTGAGCTTTGGCAGCGCGGACAAAGAGAGAGTTGGGGGCAGACATGAAACTTCTAATTTAGCATTTTCGAGGGAAGTGTGGCCGGGTTGTGGAACCTATTCGCAGCTTAACAGCCTGTGGTGAAACTCCAGCGCCCAAAACCAGCGCCTAAAGGCGCCTTCATAACACGGCACTTACGGTATGCCTGAACACCTGAAGGCATACACCTGATACAAAACATACTTGCACCACGGGCTGCTAACCACAAAAAGCACGAAGTCCCACGAAGGAAATTCCTGAAACCAAAATCCTTCGTGAAACTACGTGCCGTTGGTGGTTCAGTGGCTCTTTGTCTTCTGCCGGGAAACTGATCCGCCCCCCGAAGCGCGGTGATGCATTTTGCCGGGGCACTTTTTAAAAGCCTATAATGCGCCCTATCCATGCCGCTGACGAATGGCACGAAACTGGGTCCCTACGAGATTATCGCGCCGCTCACTCCAAAGGGATCGTTCATCGCGACATTAAGCCAGCTAGTATTTTTATGACCAAGCGCGGCCATGCCAAGATTCTGGATTTCGGGCTGGCGGCACCGCTAGCCCGAGCGATCCGCACGTCCGAGACTGCCGAGGGTGGGGAGCATGAAAACGCGATAATCTTCTCACGTGGGGACGGGCGCGGGTCGCGCTCACTTCAGCCCCTCAACCAGATACAAATCCGCCAGCATCCGGTGATATCCGAAAACACAAGTCTTTGCGTCAGGCGTCATCAGAATGGGACCGATCGTCTCGACACCGGCGGGGTCGGATGGCATGAGCTGTTTCCAAAGCGTGCGTTGACCGGTGTGAACATCGAGGCGATCGACCCTCGCCGGCAGTTCCCCCGGCTGATAAATGTACAGCGAGCCACCGTCGGTGCTAAACGTGAGCGGCTGTTCTCCAGGATTAAGGCCCGGAATGACGCGCGGCTCGCCACCCGCCACCGGATAGAGATATCCCTTCTGGTCAGGACCGATTCCAGCCACCATCTCAGAATCGGGGGAAATCACAAACGCCGTACCGTTCACACCTTCCGGCGTGATCGGCGAATTCTTGCCCGACGCCGGGTCATACACGTATAAACGCACTCCCTTGCCGGGCTCATTCCCCGCGAACAGGATGCGCTTCCCGTCAAGAAACCAGCGCGCCCATGCGTGATTGATATTGTCCTTTGTCAGTTCCCTCGCTTCGCCAGCGCCCGTAGTCAGCAGCCTGAGCTGCGAGGGCGAGCCCTGCGTCTGCGCGATCACGGATTTTCCGTCCGGAGACAAAGACACCGCGCCACCTTCGCCGAGTAGCACCGCGGGCGAGCCGTCGGTCTTGCGGATGTACACCGCGTAGGACAACCCCCCTGACTTCGAGTAGTCCAAAGATCCGCCCCCACCCTCCTCATCGAACAGCAGAGTTTTGCCGTCTCCTGAGATATCCGCGGGATAGGTGTAATCGAGCCAGGAAAGATCGTGCTGTTTGGCATCGTCGGCGGTCATGCCGATCAATTCGCGCCGCCAACTGGCACGCATCAACAGCACCCGGCCATCTTTGAATATGTCGAAGATCATCACGGCGCCGGGCAGTCGCAACACCATGCGTTCCTTGCCGTCCAATGTAATCGCGTAGAGTGTCCGATCCACGCCTGACTTGCTGGCCGTAAACCAAACCTCCTGGCTGTTTGGAGACCAGGCTACCCCCTGAATTGTGAACCATTCGCCAGACAGGGTTTTCTTGTGGCCGGCCAGATCCACGACCGCGAGCGAACCGCTGTCGTCACCCTGCACCGGGTGATCGACGAATGCGATCAGGTCTCCTTTGGGCGAAACCCTCGGGTGGCCAATCCACCCGCCAGTCTCGTACAACGACTTTCCGATCGGGTATTCCAGGCGATTGCGGCCGCCGAAATCACGCACGACGGCGAGGGCAGTGCCGTCCGCCGACCAGTCCGCCCACTGCACGTGCTCCAGCACTTCGCGCGGCGCGCCACCAACCAGCGGCGCTCGCGCCAGCGTGCCCATGTTCACCCAGGTGCCAATCGCTTTGCTGTTCAGCAGGACAGCCATTTCCGACGCTGAAGATACAGACACAAGTTGCGTCCGGCTGAGCCCCATTGAGCGCGCCTCGGGAGCTTCGGGACGCGCCGTAAACACGTCCACCGGACTGCCTTGCCAGGCGGCGCTGTAAAGAATTGTCTGCCCATCCGGAGCGAAGCGCGCCGAGCGAATGCTGCCTCGCCGGAAAGTGAGTTGCCTGTAGGTAGGCGGCGCCACGGGCCCGGGGGTGAACAACAGTTTCCCCCCATAGAGACCCGCAGCCAGCGCCAGCAATGTGCAGACCGCGAAAGCCAGACGAGGCAGCGCGGGCTTGCTGCGCTGGGCAGCCACGGATGATGATGACGACAATGACGATGATGATGAGGCCAGCGTTGCCGCCGGCTGAACCTGGCTGGGTTCCGCCAGCACCGATGTCCGCGAAGAATCAATCGAGCGCTTTAGCCGCTTCAAATCGGCGCGTATTTCGCCCGCAGTCTGGCTGCGCAGATCACGATCTTTCTCCAAAGCCTTACTGATCGTTTCTTCCAGCTTCACTGGAAGCTCGGGCCTCAGCCGCGTGGCCGTGGTCGGCGTTCGGTTGAGAATCGCTTCCGTGATGACCGCCGAAGTCTCGCCGCGAAACGGCACCACCCCAGTCGCCATTTCGTAAAGCGTAACTCCAAACGAGAACAGATCGGTGCGCCCGTCCAGTTCCTTCCCGCGTAACTGCTCCGGGGACATGTACGCGACCGTGCCCACCGCGGTTCCCGGGCTGGTCAGATCCAGGTTGCCAACGTCCCCACGGGTTTGCGACTCCTCGAGCTCGGACTTGCTGGGGCGGGCGATCTTGGCCAGTCCAAAATCGAGGACCTTAGCATGGCCGCGGTCGGTAACAAAAATGTTAGCCGGCTTGATGTCGCGATGCACGATGCCCTTGCTGTGCGCGGCCTCGAGCGCGTCGGCCACTTCAATACCCAGACCCAGCAGAGTGTCCAAATCCATCGGCTTGCCCTGGATCAAGTGTTTCAGCGTCTGCCCACTCAGGCACTCCATGACGATGAACAATTGTCCTTCGTGCTGCCCAATCTCGTGAATGGTGCAAATGTTCGGATGGTTGAGCGACGACGACGCGCGCGCCTCTCGACGGAAACGTTCCAAGGCTTGCGGATCCCGCGAAGCTTCTTCAGGAAGAAACTTCAGAGCGACAAAGCGCCCCAACGCAGTGTCCTCCGCCTTGTAGACGACTCCCATTCCGCCGCCACCAAGCATTTCCACGATGTGGTAATGGGAAACTGTTTTTCCGATCATTAGTTTGGTCTGTCCTCAGGGTTTCAGGTGAACCCAAGCGCCCCATCTTAGGGGGAAGTTGGTGGTGCCGTCAATCGGGGATCTTCGAAAGTACTCCACCCCAGCTCGTGGTCTATCCCACCGGGGCCGGCGAGACACAGCAGCTCAAGCGAGGCGAGATCGAGAACTACGTGGCCGCTCAGTGGTTCCGGGATGGCAAGAGCGTGCTCATCTGCGGCAACGAGCCCGGAAAGGGTACACGTTTTTACGTGCAGGATACCGGCGGGGGCGCGGCGCGGCCAGTGACTCCGGAAGGCACCCGCGACGGGTGGCTCTCCGCGGGCGGGAGGTTCGTTCTGGCGCGCGGACCCGAGGGGAAATACTCCGTCTACCCGATCGCTGGTGGAGAGCCGCGGCCCGTGCCTGGGCTTTCGGAGACGGACGACCTTGCCCAGTGGAGCGCGGACGGGCGGGCGGCGCTGGTCTATCGCCGCGCCGAGATTCCCTGCCATATCGAGCGCGTCGACCTCGCGACCGGACACCGGACGCTCTTCAAGGAATTCGCGCCGGCTGACCGCACAGGACTCCTGTCCATGCGAGAGATGTTTGTCACCGACGACCTGCGGTCCTACGCATACACGGCCTACTACCAGGTGTCGAGCCTGTTCGTATCGGAGGGCAGGCAATGACGGGAGCATCCAGGGTCCGACGCCACCTAGCGCCGGCAAATCTTCCACAATAAGAGAAGGTCAGGTTTACCCGTCATCCGGGAAAAATTCCAAAAGGCGTCGATCATCGCGCGCGACGGTTATTTTTTTGTGCGGTTGGGCGAGCCGTCAAGCATCGTTTGCTTTCAAGGATTGAGCGCCGGAATTACTGCAGCTTCGCGTACTCTGTCCTGGCTTCCTTCAGGATCGGAATATCTGGGTCGGCATTTTTCCACTGGGTGAAAAAGTCCTGGTAGGCCGTGCGAGCTTTGGCGGGTTCGCCCGAAAGAACAAAGCCTCGGGCAAGGCCGAGCCGCGCCAGGGACACGTGGGGCGAGGCACCAAAACCGGACTTGTGATCGAGAATCTTCTGGAACTCGGCCACCGCCTGCGGTCCCTGTTTGGCCTGGAGATAGGCTAGACCGCGCAGGTAGACCGGGATGCCAGCCGCGATGTAGCCGAACTGATAGACCTCAGTGGGGCGCAATCGTTCGATAACTTTGGCGCTATTTCCTCGTTGCAATTCGACCCGGGCCCGAATTTGAGGAATTGCCAGCTTTTGGACCAGGGTATTCAGAGGATAGTTCTTGTCGAGTTCCAAAGCGACGGCCTCGGCCTTGGCCGCTTCGCCGCAAGTGGCAAAAACAAATCCAGCAAAGACGGCTGCGTCCCGCGCTTTGCCGGTTGGGATGGTCGCGGCGTTTTGCCGGGCCTGTTCACAGACACCGAAATCAGCCTGAATTAAGGAGAGTTGGCCCAGATCGGACCACTCGACCTCCTGCAGGTTCTGGTTTTTTTCCATTTCCCGCGCCTGTTGCGTCAACTCGCTCGACAATCGCAGTTTCCCTTCGCTTTGCAGAGCGCGCACCTGCAGTTGGAGAAAGGTGAATTCGCCAGGCCTACCCTTGGCCCAGGCCAAAAGGCGCTGCGCCTCATCCGGCTTCTCGAAGGCGAGCGCAAGCCACAAGGACGTCCAGTGAGTACCTTCTGAATTTGGGAACTGCTTGAGGGCCTGGTCCATCGTCTGCCGGGCCTCGTCGGGCCGACCCAACCCGGCATAGGCGCTGGCCAGATTCTCGTACGCGCTGGCCGAGTTTGGATCCGCAAGGCGGCTGTGGCGCGCAGCTTCCGCAGCTTTTTCAAACTCGCCGATCTGCCCGTATTCAACCCCGAGGTTGTTCCCAGGGACAGAGTCGGAGGGATAGGTACGTGCATAAAGCTCCAGAGTCTCGATCTCTTTGTCGAGTTCACCGGTCACGGACTGGTAGTAATGCTCCGTGATGTAGAGCTTTTCCCTTTCGCTGACGCGGTCCTTCAGTTCGTAGGCCTTGCGGGTGTACTCTTTCGCCGGTTCGGATTCGCCGGCGTTGGAGTAAACCGTGCCCATGCGGGCGTAGACCCAGGCGAAGTTCGGGTCGAGTTCGACGGCCCGGCGATAGAAGGGCAACGACGCCATTTCGCGGCCGCGCTCGAATTCCGCATTCCCCAGGGCAAAGGCCTTCAGCGCATCGAGCGATGCGGTTGTGACCTGCTCGATGGGCACATCAAATTTTTGGACGGAGGCCAGCGATTCGCCGAGCGTGCCGCGCAATTTCGAGACGGCGCTGCCGAGCGCGGCGAGCACTTGCTCTTTGCTGGAGGCCTCCGCCTGCTGCTGCGCGAGGGAGTCACCGCTCTGGCAGTTGACGGCGCTCAAGGTGAGGATGTACTGCGTGCCGAGGCTGGCGATGGATCCGGAAAGCATTGCTTTGCTGCCTACGCGCAGGCACAAATCACGCGCCAGGTCGGAGGTGAGACGCTCGTCGGGGGAGCGGCCCATGAAGGTGAGTGTGGTCTGGATTCGTGCCGGGGGCACCACGCGCAAGAAGGGAGATTGGTCGAGGTCCACGGCAAGCGCTTGCTTCAAGGTGCCGTCGAACACCGGGTCGCCGGTGGTGTTGGCGAAGTCGGCGAGCACAACCGTGTCCTTCTCGGTGAGCTTGGCGGCGTGGGCTGAGCGAAAGTACAGACCGGCAGCAAGCAATACGGTGAGCAGCCCGGCGGCGGGAACCGAAACCTTCCAGAGCGATCGGCGGGGCGCAAGGGCAGCGCTGGTACCCGCAGCCGAAACGGGCGATCCTGCAGCGGCAGCAGCAATGGGAGCAGAGGCCTGACCGGAGACCGGAGCGGATGAGGGAGAAGACGCCTGGGAAATCGGTCCCGACGCAACCTCAACTTTCCCGGAACTGGCCGCCGCGACGCGTCCGGAGTCGCTGTCGCGCTTCAACCGCTGCATTTCGGCTCGCATCTCGGAAGCATGCTGATAGCGGAGGTTGCGATCTTTTTCGAGAGCCCGGTTGATGATGCGTTCCAGTTCCGCGGGCACATCGGGATTCAACCGCACCACGGAGGTGGGCGCGGTGTCGAGAATGGCTTTGAAGATAACCGCCGAGCTTTCGCCGCGGAACGGCAGCGTGCCTGTTGCCATCTCGTACAGCACGGCGCCGAAGGAGAACAGATCGCTGCGCGCATCCAGTTCTTTCGCACGCGCCTGTTCCGGCGACATATACGCGACGGTGCCGAGCGCCGAGCCGGGGCTGGTGAGATGTTGTTCGTCGATCGCGACCGTCATCGTATTCGCCGAAACATTCTGGTTCGAGAAACTGCCCGCGGGCGCGACCTTGGCCAGCCCAAAATCCAGAATCTTGGCGTGCCCGCGTTCGGTAACAAAAATGTTGGCAGGCTTGATGTCGCGATGAACGATCCCCTTGGAGTGGGCAGCGTCCAGCGCATCGGCAATCTCGATTCCGAACGACAACAGGGTTTCAGTTTCCAGCGGACGCCCCGCGATACGGTGCTTGAGCGTCAGGCCGTCTAGAAACTCCATGGCGATGAAGCGTTGGCCTTCGTGCTCACCGATTTCGTAGATGGTGCAAATATTGGGGTGATTCAGGGCGGAAGCAGCGCGAGCCTCGCGGCGGAATCGTTCCAGCGCCTGCGGGTCTCGCGCGACATCCTCGGGAAGGAATTTGAGCGCCACAAATCGGCCAAGCGAGGTGTCCTCGGCCTTGTAGACCACACCCATCCCACCACCACCCAACTTCTCGACGATCCGGTAGTGCGAGACGGTTTGACCAATCATTCGGGAGATCCCTGGCTTACGAGTCGCTTCATCTTACGGACGTGGCATCCGCTAGTCAACGAACGACGG
>JANXZM010000015.1 GCA_025355505.1 Acidobacteriaceae bacterium
CTCCGGCCTAAACGCGCCGCCTTGACAGGCGGCGCAGGCCTCCGCTCCAGACGCCCTCCTCCCCGACAATCCCCCTTCTACCTGCTCCTCTGGTCCACTTTTACTCCGCCACGGTGGTCTACTTTTACTCCGCCCTTGACAGTGGAAGGGCTGGAGTGACTCTCGCCGACATTTGTTGGAATTGCGTAACGGGAGCGTTGGCCCATCTTGGTCTGGCCCGCGCAAATACGCTGGGATCCGAAGAGGGCGGAGGGCGCAGTCGCGGACGCCGCCGGTGTACGCGCGCTAAGTTAATACAAACAGTTTCTCGATCTCTGGAAAGATTGCTGACCCCGGGATTCCGATCTTCAAGACGGCAAAAGCCGAATACGCAAAGCTACTCTAGCCCAGAGCTGACGCCGAAGGAATAGCCGAACACCTGCCTTGCTTTTCCTGGCGGGTGACGGGCAACCCGGAAGTTATTCCGGGCCAGAACTCGGCTTCGGGGAGATCGCCATTTGATGGCCTCCAAGCCCGTTTCTGGATCGCTTCCGGTTTGCCGACAAACCGGGAGTCAATGGCGATGGGAGTTTGGTTGGTACTGATTGTTAGAAGATTTGCGCTCAGATGCCGACCGATTTCATTATAGACTCATCGAGAGCACGACACGCCTTGATAGAGGCTTCTCCCATGCCTGGTGAAACGATCTCACCGGAACACGCTGCCGGCCTGGTGAAATCCGGCATGTGGCTGGACTACGGTGCAACGCACTGCGAGCCTGATGTTTTCGACAAGGCGTTGGCGGCGCGGAAAGACGAACTGGAGAATGTCAAGATTCGATCCTGCCTCTCGATGAGTCCGCGGGCTGTGATCGAAGAGGATCCTGAAGGCAATCATTTCCACCTTTTCAGTTGGCATTTTTCGGCCTACGAACGCAGAAAGCACGACGCCGGTCGTTGCAACTACACGCCGCTAAATCTGGGCGAGGTGCCGGATTATTACCGGCGTTTCCTCGATCCCGTTGACATTGCCATCCTCAAAACTTGCCCGATGGATGATGGTGGTTTCTTCAATTTCGGGCCGACGAGTCTCTGGCAGCGCGCTGTGATCGAACAGGCGAGGTTGGTAATCCTGGAGATCAATCGTGAGATGCCGTACGTCTTCGGCAAAGACAACGGCGTGCACTTGAGCGAGGTCGATTTCATCATTGAGGGCGATCATCAACCGTGTGTGGAGCTACCCAATCCGGAGCCGAGCGACATTGACCGCATGGTGGCCCGTCGCATTGCCGCCGAAGTTGAGGATGGCTCCTGTCTTCAGATCGGAATTGGCGGCATGCCCAACGCCGTATGCTCGTTATTGCTGGAAAGCGGAGTAAAAGATTTGGGAATACACACGGAGATGCTGACAGACGGACTCGGCCTGCTATACCGCTCTGGCCGGGTGACCGGATCGCGGAAAACCTTGGATCCTGGCAAAGTAATTTATACATTTTCGCTGGGCTCACTGGCGCTTTATGCAACGGCCAACCGCAACCCAGACTTATACTGCCACCAGGTGGATTATACGAACTCGCCGCACATAATCATGCAAAACGATGCGGTAGTGTCCATCAACAACACCACACAGATCGATCTGCAGGGCCAGGCGGCTTCAGAATCCGACGGCCATCGCCACATCAGCGGCACGGGAGGGCAACTACAATTCGTGCGCGGCGCATATGCGTCTAAGGGAGGCAAGTCGTTCATCTGCCTTTCGTCCACTTACGAAAAGCGAGGGGAGCGACGCAGCCGCATCGTGTTTGACCTTACGCCCGGCAACATCGTGACGACGCCGCGTTCGGACGTGATGTATGTGGTGACAGAGTTCGGCATGGTCAATTTGAAGGGAAAGTGTGTGGCGGAACGGGCAAATGCCATCATTGCTCTCGCCCATCCCGACTTTCGCGAGGATTTGGAACGGCAGGCCCACGAGAGGCGATTGATTCCGCGCGGCGTATCGTTTAGTTGTCAAACGAAACAGTCCGACAATTTGCAAAAGGTTTAAGGTTTTTCGTGAAATCGTCTCGATTCAGAGTTTTCTAGACAAGCATGACCAATATGCGCGCTAACGCTACTTTGGCGGAGAAGCAACCGTTCGTCCTCACAACAGTTGCGAACGGAGTCGCAACACTCAATCTGAACCGTCCGGAGCGATTTAATCCGCTCTCGCACCTGATGATCGCGGCCATTCAGGCGGAGTTGGATGCCATCGCAAGCGACCCCTCGGTACGGGTTGTAATTCTCGGCGCTGAGGGAAAGGGTTTCTGCGCGGGTCATGACCTCAAGGAGATGCGCGCTCACTCGGAGGAGGAGAGCTGGCTGCAAGGCCTGTTCGACGCCTGCAGCCGGATGATGATCGCCCTCACCGAGATCCCGCAGCCTGTGATTGCCCGCGTTCATGGCATCGCTACAGCCGCGGGTTGCCAGCTCGTGTCGATGTGCGACCTTGCGGTAGCAGCCGAAACGGCGACGTTCGCAATGCCGGGAGTCAACATCGGAGTGTTCTGCTCCACGCCGGCGGTGGGTGTAGCTCGAAACATCGGCCGGAAGCGCGCTATGGAGATGCTGCTGACCGGCGAGCCCATCGACGCCGCGACCGCACTGTCGTGGGGGCTCGTGAACCGTGTCGTTCCCGAAAGCAGACTTGCGGCGGAAATCGGGCGATTCACCGACATCATTCTGTCCCGAAGTTCCGCCGCCATCCGCTTCGGCAAGCAATCGTTCTATAGCCAGATCGATAGTCCAATCGGGGCCGCCTATGGCGTCGCCAGCAAGATCATGGCGTGCAACATGCTTTTGGAAGATGCCGCGGAAGGGATTGACGCGTTTCTTCAGAAGCGGCCAGCCATCTGGCGCGGAAAATGATGGGCAGCAGCCGATCACGAAACCCCGTTAGCTTTGAGAGAAGATCTTTACTGACAGTCGCCGAGTCGCGGCAACTCCCGGATGACGAGCAACCCGGAAGTTATCGCCCAGCACAGCTGCTGAACGACATTGGCCAGAAGTCGGCTTCGGGGAAGTTTGGAAAATCCAGTCAGAACTTGCCGATTTCCGCTATGCC
>JANXZM010000046.1 GCA_025355505.1 Acidobacteriaceae bacterium
GATGGGATTGGCCCAGGCAGAAGTGTATCCGTCTCCAGAGACGAACTTTGATGCCGCACAGAAGCCATTATCAGCGCTCCTTGACAACTTAAATGACACCCGAGCAGTCTTTACCAGCCCTCGAATCCGGGCCAAAACGAAGTATTTCGCCGCTAAGTCCTTATTCCAGAATACTTTGCCGTTAAGTCCTTATTCCTGAACACTTTAGCGCAAATTGGGGGGGGGTACCAACCCCTTTCGAGATTCAGATTCATCAAGCCGTGGAGCGACGGTCGCGACGGCTCTCCTCTACCGCGCTCTCGCCAACACCAGCGTCACATCGTCGGGCCATGTTTGGCAGGGGCGGTACTATTCCTGTCCGCTCGACTCGGCGCACCTCTGCGAGGCGCTACGCTACACCGAGCTAAATCCGGTACGTGCCGGGCTGGTCACGGCTTCGCAGGATTGGCAATGGTCCAGCGCCGCTGCGCACTGCGGGGGCGCAACCTTCGACACCTCGCTGGAAATGGAGCAGTGGCGTAACCGCTGGACGGTTGCGGAATGGCGAGAGTATCTGGCGGCCGGAGAGTCGGAATCGGGCCTCGATAGCCCCCGGCAGTGCACCCACACGGGCCCGCCGCTGGGATCGCCCGAATTTATCGAGGCCTTGGAAAAATCAACTCATCGCCGTCTTACTCCCCGAAAAAGCAGGTCGCCCCGAGAAGTCGGTCGCAAACGATGGGCAGCATGCTTTTTCCTTCAATCAGTAATCGCGGGCAGCGAATCGGTGAATGTCCCGTCTGTCCCCAGGTTTCTCTCAACTGAGAACTGACGGCTCAAAATCGTCTTATTTTCCCGCCAGCTTCCTTGCAATCTCTTCCACGATCCTCGGGCGAAGATCGGCCATTACGCTGTCCACGATGCTGGCAATCGTACTGGCGTCCGTTGCAGACGTAACCGCTGAACCTTCCGATGCGGCCGCCGCTGCCATGGCCTTCGGAGCCGCCTCGGCCCCGTGTTCTGCCTGTTTCGCCGCTTCCACTGCGTCGCTGTTTGAGGCAGCGCTCGCCGGCGCCGTGCGGATCTGACGCCAGCTCGACTTCCCCGATTTCGATTTCACGCCTTTGCCCGTCGATTCCTCACCACCAGCATGTGAACTCGAATCCTGATTCTCTTCTGCCGTCGCAGCCTCAATCTCGTCCTTACCCACCGCATCCGCAAAGGTCGCTGCCGCCGCTTCTTCGCCAGGTGCTTCGTCTGCGACTTTCGCTGGAGAAGCTTTCTGCTCCGCTTCCATCAGCTTTGCTTCGATCTTTCCTCGTTCGGTCTCTGCTTCAATCTTCTCTGGCGCAACCTCTCGCACCAATCCGTCCACCACCGGATTCGCTGCGCTTGAAACCGTCGCCATCGCTTCTACAGGTGCTTCCGCAGCCAATGCCTCTGCCTTCTCGGCTTCCAACCTGGCCGCCAACTCTGCTTCTGCCAGTCGGTTCTCAACCGCAACCGTAATCGCTGAAACTTCGTTGATTCGTACCGCTTCAATTTCGCCACCCGACGCTGCCGCGGGCATTATCGCAAACGTGCGGAACATTTCCGTTTCCAGCGAAATCGCCGCTTCCTCCGAACTCAACGCCACCGGCTCCGCTACCCACCGCGGACCCGCTGCCGCATTGCGTGCCGCTTCTTCCGCCAGCAACTGCCCAACCGCAACCAAGCTTTGGTGCGACGGAATCGTCGAGACATCCGCATGTCCGGTAGCGGGTGTCAGCAAGCGCAACGCTTCGGCAAGTTCCGAGTCGCTCGGCGCCGGCTCTTCCGCCTCCGCCGCTTCTGGCACGCTCGCCGCAACCGGGACGGGTTGCGCAGTCTTCTCCGCCTTCAACTCTTCGGCTTGTAACTCCTGAACCTTCGATTCTTCGGACTTGGATTCTTCCGGCTTGGATTCTCCGCCCATCGCAGCAACTGCTTGCGCAGCCGGATCCGCACTCGCAGCCCAAGCGAACTTCGGCTCATCGTTCCGATCCACGGGCGCGGGCTCCTGCGCAAACAGGGCAGTATTCACCGCGACTACCACAGCCGGGGGCGCGGGATGCTGGGTCTCCGCATGCTGCGCTTCGTTTTGATGTGTTTCAACCGCGGACGAGTGGGCAACTACCGCAGCGCTTTCGCTCGCGGGCTCCGCGTGCTCGACCAAAATCTTGACTTCACTCTTTTCTTTGACGACTGAAGCCGGGGCTTCAACGACTGCGGCTGTGGGCTCCACGACGGGTGCCGGAACTTCTACTTCCGTCTTTACCACCGCAAACTCTGCCGGCAAAGCCTCAACCGGGCCCATCTTTATCTTTATCTTTATCTCGTCCGCCAGCGGCGCAATATTCTCAGCCGCCGGAATCGGTTCATCGAGTTTCTCGGCCAACGCACTAAGCGCGTCCAATTCTTCCGGCGTGATGTCGCGCGGAATATCTGGAACAAGGCCAGGCTCCTCTCCCGGCAATGCCGGCCCCTTCCCGGTGAACGCTCCGCTCCCGTCCGTCTTGCCCTTCCCCTTGCGGAAATCCCGGAAGGTCGCTCCATCCGCGGTATCTTCTGCCTCCGCTTCCGGTTCCTCTTTCTTTTTCTTCGACGGAAAACCCAGCCGGCTCTTCCATCCCGTATCCGCATCCGTGTTACTTTCCGTTTTCCTGCCGTTTCCCTCGCCCCCGAGCCGCTCCACGCCTGAAACCGACGTATTAAACCGCGAGCCCTCGGATTGCTGCGGCACCATGCGGTCTTCCAGTCGCGTGATCACAGTCAGCAACTCGCTGGCTTCAAATGGCTTCACGATGTGAGCGTCGGCCCTGACCCGGCGCGCTTCTTCCGCCTTGAAAGGTTCCAGCTTGCCCACCGTCAGCAGCACGGGAATGTGCGCCGTCTCAGCCGAATCCTTCAGCCGCTGGCAGACCTCCAGCCCGCTGTACCCGGGCATATACACATCCAGCACTATCAAATCCGGTTTGATTTCGGTGATCCGCTTCAGGGCCGCCGATCCGTTGTTAACCGTGACGACGTCATACCCGGCATCCGCCAGTATCTTTCGCCCCATGTTCTGGGCCGTCACACTGTCATCGGCAAGCAGTATTTTCCGCGCCAAGCGTCATCCTTCGCACAAAAGGTAGAGATAACGCGAAAATACCTTGTCCCTCAACCTAAGTCAACGATTCAGGCAGAGGCTACAGGTTACGAGCGTTCCTAGCCTGTTGGGGGGCAGTGTGCAGCGACGGCGTTCGCCGCCCGTCACGCTGGGGGCCGCACGGGGACGCCCAGCTTTCCACCAGCGAACTTCCAAAACTAGAATGGGTTGATCTTTCCCAACCCCTTCTTCTTTTTCTTCTTGCTCGAAGAAATATCCGCCAGCTCCTCGGTTTTCGCCCCCGCGCTCGAAGAAGCTGCGCTCGTTGCCCCACCACCGCTCTCCAGTTGATTGCTCTGCTGCAACGGAGGAAGCGCGCTCGGATCGGCCTCCACATTCGGCTTCAGTTCATTCGGATCCGCCACATTCGGCTTCAACTCCGCCGCCGCCGCCGTCGCAGGTTGTTCCGGAGCAGGCACCGTCGCCGCGTCTGCTGGCGGAGCATCCGAACGCGGCGCTTCCTGATTCGGCGCTACCTTCCCGTCCGCACTGATCGTTTCCACCCCAACCTTGTTGTCGCCACCCAACCCCGCCGCGTTTGCCACCCTTCGCACCACATCACCCGGATTGGTCGGCACCGGATCCACCATCGTCGGATCGCCCACATGCGAAGCCTTGGCCACGTCGGGATGTTTCTCGAAATTCCCCAGCATGCTCGACATGATTCCCGCTTCCCGCCGGCTCGCCACTTCCTTCTTATTCTGTTCCAGCATCGCCCGCGTCGGCCGCGGCACCGCCTGATGCAGCGCCTCCAGCCGCGCCTTCGCATCCAACGCCCGGTCCATCGCCGGATACCGCTTGATGATCCGCCCGTACGCCTCCGAAGCCTCCTTCGTGAGTTGCTCGATCATCTTGCCCTTGCCCACTTCGTTCATCCGCCCGTTCTTCCGGACCACATCAATCTCGCCTTCGTACGATTGCCCCAGCAGATACAGCGCCTCGTCCGCCCCGCTATATAACGGATAGCGGTCTACCAGCGTTTTCAGCCGCGCTATCGCCGCCGGATACGCCAGCCGCAGATAATAGAACCGCCCAATGTTGTACTCCCGTTGCGCCAGCACTTCCTGCACTTCCCGCAACCGCTGTTTCGCCTGCGGCACCAGCTTGCTGTCCGGATACTCCAGAATCAGCGACCGGTATTCCTCCTCCGCCCGCATCGCGTGCGTGTAGTCGCGGTCCGCTTTTTCCATCTCCTGATAATGGATGTTCGCCACCTTCAACTGCGCCTCGGCCGCCTCCGGCATGTTGGGAAAAAACGTGCGGAAATCCTTGTATTCAATCTCGGCCTGCTGCATCGCCGTCGTGCCGCCCTCCGCGTACCACGAATCCGCCACTGCCAGCTTGGACCGCGCGATGAACTCCGAATCCGGATAGGTGTTGATCAGCGTCTGCAGCGTCATCCGCGACACGTCGAAGCGGTTGTGCCTCATGGCATCCATCGCCCGGTCAAACAGCACCTTGTCGGGCTGTTTCGACCCGACGTTCGCCAGTGGATTCACCGATTTCTTGTTCGTGCATGCCACCGTCAACGCCAGCAGCAACGCGAGAAGTACGACAATAGAATTCCGACGCATAGAAAACCTCAAACCCGCTTTTCGCTGTTGGCGATTCGCGAATAGCGATCAGCGAACAGCGCTCTTTCAGAACTTACCTCTGCAATCTGACCGCTGACCTTCCTACACTTTCTGCAAACTCGCGCTCCGCGCCGCCGCCAGCAGCGCCTCGGCATTCGCCTTCGCATCACCCTTGCCGAACACCGCATTCCCCGCCACCAGAATCTCCGCCCCGGCCCGCACTACATCCGCCACCGTGTCCATCCCCACCCCGCCATCTACTTCGATGCGGTATCCGTATCCCCGCTCTGCCCGAATTTTCGCCAGCTTCCTTATTTTATGCAGCGTTTCTGGGATAAACTTCTGCCCCCCAAACCCCGGATTCACGCTCATCACCAGCACATAATCCACTATGTCGAGCACTTCGCCGAGCGTTTCCACTGGGGTCGCCGGATTGATCACCACTCCCGCCAGGCAATTATGCTGCTTGATAAGGTTCAGCGTCCGGTTCAAATGCCGGCACGCCTCTTGATGCACCGAAATCCAGTCCGCTCCCGCCTCCGCAAATTCCGCAATGAACTCGTCGGGGTTCTCTATCATCAGATGGCAATCCAGCGGAAGCCGGGTTGCCTGGCGCAAAGATTTCACCACCGGAGGCCCGATGGTAAGATTGGGCACAAAGTGCCCGTCCATGATGTCAATGTGGAGGACGCTGCCGCCGCCCGCCGCCGCCTGCTCCACCTGGTCCGCCAAGTGGGCGAAATCCGCCGCGAGTATCGAGGGTGCAAGTTCGATCAAAACACAGTCCAAAATGTAGGGTCCGAAGCTGTGGAAATTTTAGCACGTGAGCAGGATGCCCATCCCCTAAAGAGTCGCTTAATTTCCCCTAGAGACGCCGCCAGCCCCGTCTCTACCTGCGGAAGTCATACGCTGGATTTAGAGAATCGCGTCTCCTCAGATCCCGCCAGCGCCTTGCGCACCTTATCTACTTCCTCCGCCATCGCGTACTTAAGCGTCTCAATTCCCTCGCCGGTCACCGCGGATATGAGATAAAGCTTCAGCTTCCTGCGCGTCGCCCACTGCTTCAATTTCTTAAGCTTCTCTGGATTCGCCACATCGATCTTGTTCGCGACCATCAGTGCCGGCTTTTTTTCCAGGTCCGCCCCAAAACTCGCCAGCTCGCCACGGATCACTTCAACGTCTTTCACCACGTCGGCCCGCCCGCTGCCGTCGGAAACATCCACCATATGCACCAGCAAACGCGTGCGCTCAATGTGCCGCAGAAATTGTGTACCGAGCCCCGATCCAGCGTGCGCGCCTTCGATCAAGCCCGGAATGTCGGCCACCACAAAACTCTCCTCTTTCCCCTTGTCGCCCGCCAGCACAACACCGAGATTCGGCTCGAGCGTGGTGAAGGGATAATCCGCAATCTTCGGCCGCGCCGCCGAGATCACCGAGATCAGCGTCGACTTGCCTACATTCGGATATCCCACCAACCCGACATCGGCGAGCAGCTTCAACTCCAGGCGGAAGTTGCGTTCCTCGCCCGGACGTCCATCTTCGTGCTCGCGCGGCGCCTGGTGGGTCGATGTGGCAAACTGCGCGTTACCGCGTCCGCCGCGTCCGCCGCGCGCGATCACCACCACCTCATCCACGCCACAAAAATCGTGGACTTTCTCGCCCGTGTCATTGTCGAAAACGATCGTGCCTACCGGCACCTTCAGGACAATCCCTTCCCCGTCGCGCCCAGTTTTCTTTGAGCCCTCGCCGTGCCGCCCACGCTGCGCTTTGTATTCAGGATTAAAACGAAAATGTACCAGCGTATTGTGGCGCTCGCTCGACTCCATCCAGATGTCGCCACCCTTGCCGCCATCCCCGCCCGAAGGCCCGCCCCGCGGAATGTACTTCTCCCGCCGGAACGCCATGCAGCCGTTCCCGCCATCCCCAGCCTTCACTCGAATTTTAGCTTCATCGATAAACATGACGTGGGACAAATATGATTGTGTGGCGCGGACACTCCTGTCCGCGAAAAGCCGGCACCGGTAAAACTCGCGCTGGGCCGGACGCCCTCGTCCGCCCAAGCGGTACCAGGCTCCGCACTTCGACGCAACGAAAAAGCCTCGGCTCGAAGCCGAGGCCGGTAGCGCCTGAGCCCCTAAAGGGGCATCTGATTTCGCACGACTATGGCATCGCTAAAACGATGCCCCGACACGAAGCAAGACACCGGAACCGAACCCAGGCCCTGCCCGGCAGCGCGCCGCAATTCGCGCACTACTTCGCTTCGATAGCCTCGGGCTCGACCATCACAAACTTCCCCATCGATCCCTTGTCGAGGAATTTGATGCGCCCCGTAATCTTGGCGAAAAGCGTGTCGTCCTTGCCCCGTCCAACGTTCAGCCCCGGCTTCGTCGGCGTGCCCCGCTGCCGTACGATAATCGTGCCGCCCGACACCAGCTGTCCGCCGAAAGCCTTAACCCCAAGCCGCTGCGCGTTCGAGTCGCGCCCGTTTCGTGAAGTACCCTGTCCTTTTTTATGCGCCATAAAATCCGTTCCCGCTTCTCAGTGGCCAGTTGCCAGTAATTCCAATCCTTGTTTCTCCTACAGCAAACCAATTCTTCACCACAAACTAAACTGTCATCCTGAGCCAGGCACAAGGATCCGATTGTCATCCCGAGCCAGGCGAAGGACCCGATTGTCATCCTGAGCGAAGCGAAGGATCTGCTACTTCTTCTTTTTCGTCTTCGCGACTGCCTTCTTAGCCGCCGGCTTCTTCTCAGCTGCTTTCTTGGCAGCCTTCCCCGGACGCGCCGAAACCTTCACTTCGCTGCCGCTCTCGACCGCCTTCTTTACTTTCTTCTTAGGAAGCTCGGGCGCTTTGAACGACTGCCCACCAAAAGCAATCTCGGTGATGCGGACCGCGGAGTAATTCTGCCGGTGTCCACGCAGCTTCTTATATTGCTTCTTGCGCTTGTAGTGGAAGACCAGGATTTTCTCGCCGCGTCCCTGCTCCACGACCTCGCCGGTTACCAGCGCCCCAGCCCCCGCTGGCACAACGCTCCCCGCCTCGGACGAAACAGCCAGTATGTCGCTGAACTCGACCTTGCCGTCTTTGTCTTCCTGTGTTTCCACCCGGATCACGTCGCCCGGGGCGACACGATACTGCTTTCCACCTGCGCGGATCACCGCGTACATAGACGCTCCTCTGTAGTTCTCTATATAAAGTTCTTTTAAAAACTCTCGCAAACTCTGACAGGCCGGGACGATTACGTCCACCCGGCGCAAACAAGCTCCGCTTGCACTCACATGTGCTTGCTGTTTTCCCGCTGCGGCTTCTGACCGGAAACGCGGCGCGGTCCCAGAACGGGTCCGCAAGTACAGGCAAACTCATCTAGTCTATCGTGCGCTGTGGAAATCGGTCAAACGCAACCTGGGTTGGTATATACAGACGGCAAAATGCTCCCTCCCACTTCCGCTCGCCCGCGCAAGCATGTTGGCAGGCTAGGAAGCTGGCATGTCAATGAGTGAAATCGCCTGTTAACTACAACTGAGACTCTTTAGAGTCGTCGCTTCATCCGAAGGAACGGCTCTTCGAAATACCAGCGGGAGAGGGACGCGACCGCGACCGTGATGACGATGGCAATTGTGAAAAGCAAAGTCATCTCGCCAAAGTGTCCGCGTGGTGATGCGAGGCTGGGAAAATACCGGGCAACAAAATGATCTTGCAGATCGAACACGAGCATGTGGATAAGGTAAACGCCGTAGCTTATGTCCCCGAAGAACTGCAATACAGGTCGGTTCACAATCGCTTTCCAGCGCGAAGTCCCGATCAACAGCGTTAACACAATTGACCCGGCAAAAAGAAGATTCAGCGCTGTGGCTCGGAATGTCATTCCGAGAAGTCTGCTCGCAAGAAAAATACCGAACGGAGCGCCTACCGCAAAAATGAGGAGACTTGCACCAAGCAAGGTGGCAGCGACGAGCCACATGCGAGCTCGGGCTCCCCACGGGCCGCGAGCTATGGTGGACAAAATTGCGCCGGTCGCAAGCCCGTCGGCGACAAGCCATGTATATCCGGAGCCCGAGTTGTACCCGCGAATAAAGTAAAACGCTCGCAAACATGGGCAAACGACACAGATAATGACCGCCACGATGGCGACCCGTCGGCGGGACAGAGAGCGCACAACCGCTGGCCAGAGCAGATAGAAGTGCTCTTCAACGGCCAGTGACCACAAAACACCATACTGCATGGGTACGGAAAACAGTTCGGTGACATTGGAGAGGTAGAAAAAACTGAGTCCAAGAAACGCCCAGGATGCGCGGCGGTCAACCCATCCCGTGCGCGTCAGGATTGCAAGAAGGAGAAGCACCGCATAGTACAGTGGCAAAATACGTAGAGCGCGTCGAATGTAAAAACTGCGGTAGTAATCTGCCTTGTTTTTCGAATCGAGCAATATACCGGTGATAAGAAAACCCGAGAGTACGAAAAACAGGTCCACGCCCATCCAGCCTGGAAAAGTGGCTTTGACAAACAGTTTCGGGAACCCCGATAGTCCCGCGATACCGTAGCGAAAACTGAAACCGTGGAAAAAAATTACGAGCAGGACAGCGATCCCACGAATCGAATTCAATTCTGGCATCAGGGGTCGCAGCAGGCTTTCCGGAGCGCCGGACTCTTTAGGGCTCGTCATTCCGCTGGAATCATAACGGATAGGCTATTGACCTCGCTCGACACTCGGTATGAAGTCCGAAACGCCGCGAAATTATTGGTGAAAAATCGCGATAGCACTCACAATTTCTTACCGGTAGGCACGCCTGAACTGCCAAAGAAAACCAGCCACAAATACTGCCATGACGATCAGCAAGGAACTGGGCCTGACGACAGAAATGGGGTCCGAGCCAATGGACCCTTCGCCATGTTGTTTAGATGCCAAGACCAATAGGTAGCTCATGATACAGACAAAGAGCAGGACGGCGACCGAAAACACAGCAACGAGTCCGGCCATTATGCTCTTGAGGTAAATCATTCGATGCCGTTTTCGTTTGGGATGGGTCAGTAGCCGCTTTGAAGCTTACGCTCCCGAATTCGCATGTCAATTGGCGAAATATCGCGATTACACTCATTGACCTTTCTGGTCACGAGTTCGGGTCACTTCTCGATTCTGATGTCTGGCTTGCCAGCCAACCTGCAAATTGACTATAGGAATTCCTCTTTACGGGTAACCCCCGAACAAGCTTTCTAATAAAGTTCTTGCGATCAAATCCGCTTTCGCGCGCACACCTGTTAATGCCGATCTCTTGTATTGCTGCCTTTACTTCATCGCTTGCAACCACTTTCCCTTTTCGACCGTATTCGGTCGCAGCAAATTCCAGAACGCTGATTTCGTCCCCTTCTTCCCATTTGCGATCCGTCTCTTTCCCTACATAACGAATTTCTGCGGCGACAATGTGGCCACGTTTGAGCAATCCTTTGGTATCCGCTCGGCAAGGTCCACCATCGGGAGACAAGCTTTTCGCTTCTGGGTGCCTCTGGTACTGATTCAGCAAATGCGCGAACTGTGACGGGAACACCATGTTATACGGGATATTTCCGTTGATCTTTTTGCAATTCCGCATTTCGTATCTCTTTCCGTCATGTATGTTTACGCACTCCAGGCCAAGCCATTCGTTTTGCTTCGACGAAAACGGGCAGACCAGGAGCACCTTTTCGGTCGATTTTCTGTGAAACGCAAATCCATATAGAGGATCAACCATCGGCAGCAGAAGAAAATTGTACGGGCGGGCAATTTTCCATTCTCCGAGCATTTCCAGCACGTTATAGGTCGTAATCGTCAGGCGCATCATTTGGGGAATATCGAGCCAAGATGGCTCTTTTCGCTTTACATTCAGCTCGCCGCGCACAATATAGTCCCAGAGCTCATAAATCCATTCCGGTACTTCTTTGTCCCAATTCTCTTGCGAATTCTTCGGTGGATAAAGAAAGCCGATGCCATGCGCTTTCGGGTCAACAATGTTGATTTCCGATTTCCCCGTTTTCTCGTATAGCGTGTACCGCTTGGCTGCAATGCTGTAGCCGTAGAGCTGGCGTTGTGGCTTTGAGGAATCAGAATCAACGAAATTGGCGTCAACCAGATTAAGAATAGAGCCTTTAACTGCCTTTGGGTCGTATGGGTTTAGAGATTCAAATCGATCGGTTATTTCCTTCACCTCGGCCCAGGAGAGAATTCTCAATCCCTCGCTGCCTAGGATTTTCAGGGGCCCGCCATCTTTCGAGCTGACGATTGCCAGCGAATCGGTATCGCAGAACAGGTATGTTCCTTTTTTCTCCGAGACGCAGGTTTCTGTCATTGCCAACAATAGACGCCCGGCAGAGGTGATCAACGAAGCCAGCGGAGCGAAAAACCATTTTCCCTCTTTTTCGATTACATCCGAGGACTCTGAGAAAGTCTTTTCCCCGGAAAAGATTTCCAGCGAAATGTTTCTATTTTGCAGTTCCGGGATGAGCTCAACGAAAAAGCCATAAATCGAATTGGCAAGAATCTTCAGCCAGTAGTAGAGCTTTTTGTCCGCTTTGTTCAATTTTCTCTGTTCGATCACTTTTCGAAAGAGATCGTCTTTGTACGGATCGATTTCGACCATGCTTCCTCGCAAAGCAACGGTTTTCATGCCAGCTTGCTTTCCGTGCGGCACGATTCGAATAGCTCGGAGAATGCGGGGGGCTTTGCCAGTCCGGATCGCAGACGCAACCAAGTCACAGCCTGCAAACCAGAGCGGCGTTTTGGAGGTTAAGTAGTTGTTGCCGATATTTTGGGTTGCGCCGTTGTAAACGGTGCGCACGGGCAGAATGTCATCGCTTGGTTCAACGAGCGCGAAAAATCTGAATTGTTTCCACAATGCCGGATTGAAGCAACGATTTAGGGAAATCGTCTCGACCAACTTGCGGATGTTCTTGGTGCCATCTTCAAAGGTGACGCGCTTTGCGGTCAGGATGTCGAAAAGCCCCAATAGGGCACAGCAAGTTGGATATTCGCTTGTGAAATCGACAGGCACAACGGGAACCTCGGTACAGCGAATGCGTGTTTCCGAGCGCCCCCCATAGTAGGTTTGCATCGCGATTCCGTGGTATTTGGGTGGAATCTTAAATTTCTGTGCAGGGAGCTTGATGCCCATAGCTTCCAAATAGCTCTTCGCCACGCTGGCAGGCGAGTAGGCGTTGCAGGGATTTAAGGGAATCGGGTGTTTATCGAATTCTTCTTTTAGGGCATTAAGAGCGTCCACGGTGCACCGCCCGTCCTGGCGTGCGTATTCGATTTCTTCAACTGTCACTTCACCTGTCGGTTCGTGATCCAGTTTTTGATTCTCTGTCTTGAGTTCTTCGCAAAGACGCTTTAGAGAGTAGGCGCGATTGAATAAGGCCCATGCCAGAGTTCGCAGGTCCAGAAAACGCCCCCTGCCGTTACCCCTCCACTCTTTTGGTTTCCATGGATTTGCTAGTTTGATAAACGCTTTCTTGCTGTCAATTGGCGATATCAGAACGCGCGGGCGATAGCGGTTTTCGACTCCGTTAGGGAACTTCGACATAACGAGAGACCATTCATCGTTGTCGCCTCTTTCCCAAGCCACAGCCAACCGGGAAAGGTCGAAGGGAAGATTTAGACCGCAAATCAAGGCTCCGTTGCGCTTGATTGCGGGCCAAAATACCTTTTGAAGAAAATCGGTACGCGAATAGAGCGGAAATTCTGGCGGGAATGACTTCACGTCTGAAATTTCTGTTTGTACATATCTCTGCAGGATTTGGAGCTCTGATAAGGGGAGATCGTCGGCATAGAACAAGCCTTCCCGGACAACTTCATATTTTCCGTTCCTGAGCTCGCAAAGACGGAAGACGCCAAACGTTAACGACTGGTCTGCTGTTGTTCGTGTTTCCGTATCGAAGACCAGGGCATACACAGGCCATTTCAATCGGTTATTGGTTCTGGTGTTCCGTTTCTTACTTACTTTCTTTTCTTCTTGCTCTTTGTCGGTCGCGTATGCACGGACGAAAACATCATGGATTTCTGTCATTGCCTTTATCCTCCATTTGAGCCTTGGTGTGTTTTTCAAGCTCTCCGACAACCATCCACAACCCGACGAGCAGCGCCTTTACAGCTTGCAAGCACCGCATCATTGAATTGCTTTGTTTCTGAAAATCGACATTTGCCCGCTCACAGTTCTTGTGAAACTGGTCGTGATCGTCTCCGCAGAACGGAAGCCACAGCCCACCGACGTGCTTCCGCCCGGCGACGTGGTTGTTTTCCAACCGGCGGGTACTTCCGCAGAAACACTCTTTGGGGCAATCGAGACATCGTTTGCGGGACCGCTTGACTGTCATGCAGCACCCCCGGTCAACGAGCGGTAGAGCGAATAGGGAAGAATTTCTTTTCGCGCTTGGTCGACTAGTGTCTCGGTATCGGTTACCAGCTCAATTCCCGCAATCTTCTTTCCGTGCCACGGGGCCATGGCATTGCGATCACCGCGAAGCAACCGATTGACGGCAGCTTTGTAGTTCGCGAACTCGCTCGCACGTTTTGATCCACGAACGGTTATTTCTCTGGGTCCGTCAAGTCCGGGAATCTGCAAATATCGGACTAGTCGATCGCTTTTCGTTGCACGGATGCGTGCACCTGGGCGATCTTGCATTAGTGCCGAGCCAGCGTATTTCCTAATGGTCCGGGCTGTGACCCCGTTCTCGCGAGCGGCCACCGATAGCGAAGACCCTCGTCGCATGGCTGCGATCGTGTGGAGGGCTCGGTCACGAGCCAACTTGTTACGTTCAGATTTATTTTTTCTCATCACCCTAAGGCCCCACGTGTGGGGTATGTGGGGTGGTGCTAGGTCGTGACCACTTGAGAATCCAACGACCTAGAGGGGTTCATTTTCAAGATTAAGGTTGGGGTTCGATCTACTGGTGTGGGGTGTCAGAATGTGGTTTAACTTCTATTCTGGTGTGCTCTTGGAGTCCTGCGCTTTACGCTTTTCGCCCGAATGGAATCTGCCCATCTTTGTTTCACCCGCTTTGATATGTTCATAGGCTGTTTTCCGGTCAAGCCCCATTCGCGAAGCAATTTCGCCTAGCTTCAGTCCATATTCATATTTCAACGAAATGGCTAGCTGCTGTTTTTCGGTCAAAGTATGCATATATCGGGAAAGATCGGATTTCCGGACCAGCCCCTTAGTGCCCTTCAACCAATGTTCGGGGTTATGTGTTTCCCCGCCTTGATCGCCTGCCATTTCAGTTGGAATCGCACCAGCAGCTGCAAGTTCCTCGTTGCGCACGGTCTCAATTGCAGTCCCTAAGGCCCATAAGAAGACCTTCTGCGCTCCTTTGAATAGCAACCGAGTGTGGCTCTGCCCCAGCCTCTCCGAAGACTCCATGCTAGGTACATGCTCCGTCTTCATTAGGCCGACGCCGAAGAAAACCAGCGAGACTCCAAACAACCAGCTGGGCGCTTGCCAATCTGCTGATGGCGGTAACGGAGCAAGAAACGCTGGTACGGGAGTCGATACTGTCCCGCCAGGGACAAATGGGAACGACGCTATGCGGCGAATCTTTCGGTTTTCTCCTTCACACGCCAAAATGTACCAGTCACGCATCCATTCCAGGGCTGCATGGACGGCAGGTTGAAGTTGAAGCCACGCCCAGTTGGTCGGATCGCCTCCCGTTTGACTCAGATGGGCGAGACTCAGCTTGAAGTACCGTCGATATGTATCCGCGAGCAACGTCACCATCTGTACTCGCAATGGATAGAAAGATCGATAAAATGCTGCACTCTTCTGGACTACCTGCATTCGCTCTATTTCAGAGTGGGCCATGAGTGCCTCGCTCCCACTCATCGAATCAAGTTTGGCGAACGCATCCCACCATAAGTTGGCAACGGCTTCCAGCGCTGATATTAGAGTGGGGTTATTCTTGGGCTTTTTGCGACTCATGCCTGAGAGGGAAGTTTAATGGATGTGCGATATATCAGCTATTTCTTAAATGTATATGTATGACGGAAGGGGTATAGCTCCGAATCCACAGGAAAGAATGTAATATGCTCCGTTCGACCTAAATGATAGAATCGTAAGTAGATAGAACGGGCCTGCCAGCTGTTATCAGCAGCCGACAAGCCCTAACCACCACCGGAGGTATGACTCCTATGGCAGCTTCAGGCACCCTACCGCATCTGGTCCCTTCCATCAAATCTCCGATTGGAAAAACCGGGACATTGGCGCTTTCGGGCTTTGGAATCAAAGTGCGAATGCATTGTGGCCACCTCGAAACGGAGGATGGTATCGGCCCTGATCGTCGCAAAATCAGACTTGCACGTATCGGCCACGGACTGAAACGACTTGTGCTGATTGGCTCCGATGGGTTCGTTACGATTGAGGCTCTTCGCTGGATAGCTGATCAGGATGCAGCGTTCGTGATGTTGGACCGTGACGGGTCACTACTCACAACCACAGGACCTGTTCGTTCTTCCGATGCTCGACTTCGACGGGCTCAGGCTCTTGCCACGCAGTCCGATGTGGCCCTTCGAATTGCATTGGAATTGATCGATAAGAAGCTGGCAGGACAAGAGGAGGTTGCCCGCAACAAGCTGCACGCACCGAACAATGCAGATACAATTCATCGCTATCGATCGGAATTGGCCGAAGCTGATTCGATTGTGCGGGTCCGGTCGATTGAATCATCTGCCGCAATCGCCTACTGGTCGGCTTGGCGTTCCCTACGAATAAAGTTTCCTACGAAAGACGAAGCGCGGCTGCCGGATCACTGGCGTGTCTTTGGGGCCCGGATGTCTCCGCTCACGAGTTCTCCTCGTCTCGCCGTGAACCTGCCCAATGCGATGCTCAACTACCTTTACGGCGTGCTTGAATCGGAATGCGGCCTCGCTGCCGCTGCTCTCGGTCTCGACCCTGGGCTAGGGGTACTTCATCAGGACGCGAAGGCTCGCAATAGTCTTGCCTGTGATCTGATGGAGCCCATTCGCCCACAAATTGACAGCTACGTACTTGACTGGATAACTCGTGATCCGCTGAAAAAAGAATGGTTCGTCGAGCAACGTGATGGGAATTGCCGTCTCACAGCTGCGCTCGCCATCCGACTCTCCGAGACAGCTCCAATGTGGCGGCGAGCGGTCGCTCCAATTGCGGAGTGGATTGCTCACAAATTCTGGACGCCTTCGGCAAGGCCCAAGACCAGTTTGCCAACTCGATTGACACAACGGAACAAGCGCGAGGCAAAAGGTGCGGCACCACACGAAGAACCTGTTTCACCGCCACGCAGAGAGAATGTCTGCGCGGGATGCGGGAAAACAATTCGACATCAGTTCACGCATTGTAGGGACTGTGCCAAGGACGGATGGTCCAAGAACATGGTGAACACCGCTCGTCTGGGACGGCTCACCGCAAACGGTTCAGCCGCCCAAGCCAAGAGAAGGAATACGCAACGTCGCAATCATGAAGCAGTTCGTGCATGGGATCCGACGAATCAGCCTTCATGGCTCACGGAACAATTCTATTCGGAGAATATTCAGCCGTTGCTTGCCCAATCTTCGAACGCCGCCTTAGCAAGAGCATTAGGCGTGTCGCGTGCGTATGCAGTCCGAATCCGGCGGGGTCAGAGCCCGCATCCGAGGCATTGGTCGGCCCTAGCGCAATTGGTTGGAATTGGAGGAGCGTTATAGTTTCTGATCCCACCGGTAGACGATTTCGACTGGCGCACTGCGCCGCGCGACATAGACTGACATTGCGACAAACCCAGAGTACCGAGGAGGTTGTGTCAGAGTTTCATGAACGTGGTCTGATGGAACCATCGCGTTAAGTGTTCTCTACTCGGATCAGGCGGACTTCTTGCTGCGTAGCAGCACGACTGTCGATTTGTTCAACCGCTGCGAAGACGAGAGCGTGTATGGCTGTCGCATAAAAGAAGGGGCCTTCAGTTCGGCGCCAGACACACTGCGATGGATCGCAGAAAGATCATACGGACTGATCTGCGGACTTTTCGTTTTCTCATTCATATTTGCATCTCTATTCTGATGGTTCCAGGTAGAAATTCCAAAAACTATTCGTTAGCATAGCATCCCCGGTCATGACACGGAAGACCGAGTTTGAGACCGCCTCTCGAAGGAGGTGATACTCGACGTTCCCAATTGATTTCCGTTCGATGCGGAACTGCAGAGTCGTTGTGACAATTCTGTATATCAGCTTCGCACAGTCCTCTAAAGTCCTCACCACTAGCACCCCATTTGCGACGCCGGTGTCGAGATTTACCTGAATACCCAAAGGGTGGCTTTCCCTTAATGTTTCTGCTCGCTTCTCATAGTGTCCTTGGGCGGTTTTCACAAGCAATTCCAATGCGCTCTTGCTGTCAACTTTGTCCGGTGCATCGAGCCAGTGACGAACCTGAGGATTCTCCCACGCGAGGTTTGGAGAGAGAGCCTGAAGCCGTTCGAGGATCACAGACGATTCGGACCGGCCGTAAAGCGCCGAAAGGTCCCTAACGGACTTTACAACTTCGATTTCTGTAGGCGATGGTACGTAAGCAATGACAGGCTTTCCCTGAGCCAACGTCGATGCGAGTTCCGAATCCTTGCCGAGTGTGTCGGATTCTTGGGCCAAGTAAAGAGTGCACTTTGCTCGCTTCAGCATAAGTGCCTCCGCCAATCCCTTGTCGATACGATCCGCGCAGTATGCCTGGGTTGGGTCGAACCACCGAAGTTTCAAATCCTTAATCAAGTCGTGGTTGAAAAGTTGGTTAGAGAACTGAGCCACCTCAACGTACTCATGCCTCCGTCGCATTGAGGTTGCCACATATACGTCCAAATGATCGGAGACAAGATAAGCATGCTGATTGCGAATTCCCTTTTCACGAACTCTCTCCAGGACCTTTTTCGCCGCCAAAGCTACAGGGTCATTCGGGTTTTTCTGAAGCTGGTCGTTCAGTTCTTTCTGAATCACATAGCCAAGGTAATAGGTTTCATCTAAAGGGATCTGGTCCACCGCATGAATAGCGTCATTTCGCTGCTTGAGGGTTTGTTCGTCAACCGGCTGAGTCGAAGCGTGGTAAAAGCGCAATTCGTCTGCATCGCGAGCGAACTTCTTAAAGCCGAACTTAACGTTTCCGAAGAACAGGAGGGACAGTTGACGAGCCCGCTCCACTCCTGCTTCAAAATCCTCGATTGATCGAATCGCGCAACCAGGCTTGTAGTCGAGTGTCCCGTCAGCGAGAAACTGAAAGAAAGTTCGGGTGACTCGATCATATCCGAGCAACAGTAGCAGTTCATTTAACTGGCTATAACCCAGACCCGTTTTAGGGAAGCTTGAAACTCCATCCAGCCCTTGGGGGAGCGGGGCACGCTGACCCGTAAGGGCCTCAAGTAATTTGCCAAGCGTTTGAGATTCACCTGTTGTCATCCCAACCCTCTTTTCTTGAGAGCGAACCAGCGATTATACTCACCGTCCCAAAGGGGTCTGCGCCTGAGGCTCGGAGCTTACGAAAAACGAACAAGCAGGACCGATGAAAGTACATTCCGTTGAAATGAGTGCACAATTGTTTGCCTCAATTCTGTCGGACAGCTGCAATTTGAGGTTTCTGATCCCCCCAGGCATATGGAGGTAGACGAACAAAAAGCGAATTTGTATTATCGTAGCCAATAGGCACTGGCATTCAGTGGGCGGAGTGGCTAGTTGGCAAGAATCGACAATCCCGTCGTTTCGGCCATGTCTCTCTATCGAGCCATTGTCATTGTGTCTCTCAAAAGGTGCGTAGAATAGGGAGCATCGGAGCGATGGCGACAAAAACCAAGATCGAATGGACAGACGCGACCTGGAACCCAGTTCGCGGCTGCTCAAAAATTAGTCCAGGATGCAAACACTGCTACGCAGAGACCTTCGCGGAGCGGTTTCGCGGCGTAAAAGGACATCCATATGAGCAAGGCTTTGATCTGAGGCTCGTTCCTGACAAGCTCTTCGAGCCATTCTCGTGGGCTAAACCCAGTATGGTATTCGTGAACTCGATGAGTGACCTATTTCACGAAGACGTTCCGGATGACTACATCGCACAGGTCACTCGGGTCATGATGGAGGCGAATTGGCACACCTATCAAGTCTTAACTAAACGTTCCGATCGACTGACGAAGATGCTCGGTAGCACTCTTAAGTTCGCGACTGAGACGCGGCATATTTGGTGGGGAGTAAGTGTCGAAGATATCAAACACGGCAAGCCGCGGATCGAACATATCCGACAAAGTTCGGCCCGAATAAAGTTCTTATCAATTGAGCCACTACTCGAAGATTTGGAATTTGTGGATCTTTCTGGTATTGATTGGGTGATTGTAGGAGGGGAAAGCGGTCCCGGCGCACGTCCGATGAAAGAGCAATGGGTCCACAACTTACTTCGATGCTGCCGTCAGTACAAAGTTCCTTTTTTCTTCAAACAGTGGGGAGGAGTGCAGAAAAAGAAAGCTGGACGGGAGTTCGGGGGGCAAACGTACGATGAATTTCCGTTTACGGCGGGGGAGACAATACCAGACCGGGTAGTACGAAGGCAGCTTGCCTCGGGCCTAGAGGCGCAATTCAAAGCACATGAAACCCACAAACTCGTCTGCGAAGATAGAGGACTCGAACAAACCCGTTCGGCCCCTATTTCCCGATCTACCACCTAGCAGCAACGCGAAAGCTCGTCGATTCGGTCGAATCCGCAGCCCGATCTGGTCCGAGCACAAAGCCAAGTTTATCCAGCAGTACCTGAGGATCTTCGTTCAAATCACCAAGCACGGCGCCTACGTGGATGGCTTTGCTGGGCCGCAAAACGATGGTCAAGTGGAAGCGTGGTCGGCCGAGCTAGTCTTGAAGAGCGAGCCCAAATGGCTCAGGCACTTCTTTCTCTGCGAAAAGAGTACGAAGGGACTCGCAGCGTTGAGGAGACTAAAGAAATCGCAGCCTATCCCCCGAGATAGGAACGGCAAAAAGCTTTATCGCAACATCGAAATTTGGCCGGGTGATTTCAACAAGAACGTGGCCGAAATCCTGAAGGGTGGCAAGATCACCCAAAAAGAGGCAGCGTTCTGCTTGCTGGATCAGCGAATGTTTGAGTGCCACTGGGAGACCGTAAAAAAACTGGCGGCTTACAAGAACGAGCCGAACAAGAAGATCGAACTTCTGTATTTTCTCGGCGTGGGATGGTTGCATAGGTCACTTTCAGGGATCCGATATACCGAGAAAATGGACAAGTGGTGGGGACGCAAAGACTGGCAACAGTTGAAGACAATGACGCACATCGCAATCGCCGACCTCATGCGCGACAGATTCCAGAAGGAACTAGGCTACCGATTCGCCGCAGCCTACCCCATTTACGACCGAGAAAACGGTAACAGGGTTATGTACTACATGATTCATGCATCGGACCACGAGGATGCCCCGACGCTCATGGTACGGGCTCACCATAAGGCAGTACGGTCGTTGCCAAAGGAGACCCAAGAGGTTTTTCAATTCGCCAAAAATGAAGAAACGTGTATTCCAGAATCAGAGGGTCTGCTTCAACAGAAGTTCTAATAAGAGGATGCATGACAGTCGAGAACACCCAAGAACCTGTGTCGATTCAAGAGTTCCTTGCTGAGCTTGGCAAGAAATATGAAGCCGATTCGAACTTGACTCCCTTTTGGAAGGCGGAGTCGGCAGCCCTCACCGAAATCCTTCCCACGGTCCTTGAGGAACTACCCGACAATTACAGTCTTGGAAAACCTCTAGGGGTCGGCGGCAGCGGCATCGTTGCTGTTTTGTACGACACAAACCTAGACACCAGCAGGGCGCTCAAAGTGGCGCGACCGTCACCGGGCAAGGAACCCCTGTTGGCCCAAGTATTGTTGCAGGAGACACAGAGTCTGATGAGACTCTCTCACCAGAACCTCATCAAGATATACGCACAGGGCGTCGCGGAATACGAAGAAAACCAGTATCCCTTCTACGTAATGGATTGCGTCCCGGGCGTTCGTGATGCAGACGACTACCTTAAGCAGGCTACGATCACTTCTGATGGGGTAATACTTCTCCTAAAAGGCGTATTTAGCGCGATTGAATACCTGCATGACAATCACACAATACACATGGACATTAAACCAGGAAATATTCTGGTCACTCCATCTGGTACACCGATCATCTCCGACCTTGGTTTCGCGAAGCATTTAACGACTAAGTCTGGTGAAACATTGATTGGAGGGACAGAGGGATATATACATCCTGACGCCCGGCGCTTTGTTGAGGGCAAGAGTGATCCGAATCGACTGAAAGGTCTTGTCAGCCGTACAGAGCTAAAACCCACGTGGGACTTGTACTCGTTGGGAAAGACTGTGCTAAGACTGCTGACGGTTCTCGATGAACACAATCCCAAGAGTCTGGATTCTTATCGGAAGAGATACTTGAAGCTTCTAGCGTGCCGTCTTCTTGACGGCTACAACGGTCCCGAAGAGCGCGCAGTCGGTTTATCTTTAGCCACGTTCAGAGAAATAAAATATGCGTCTATTACGCAGTCTAAGACTGATCTGGAGAAACTGACCGGCGAGTACAATTTGGAATATCGCATTCCTGAGCTTAATCTGCACATTCAAGACACTATCCAGGTTAGCACTCTGGCGTCCACTCCTTTCACCAGTCGGGTGAGCAAGCTCATTGGCCATCCGGTAATGATGCGTTTAGGAAGAGTCAGTCAGTTGGGTCTTCTCAATCTCGTATACCCGACCGCGACGCACAGCCGTTTAGAGCATTCTCTCGGTGCTTTTTCCGTTTTAATCAGGTACATCGTTGCTCTTTACAATGATCCGCTAAACCCCCTTTTTAAACAAATCATGGATGAGACAGATTATCGAGCAGCCCTCCTTGCGGGATTGCTGCATGATATCGGCCAATATCCGTTGGCCCATGATCTAGAGGACGCGGACGAAAGCGGATTCTCGCACGCTAGGATTGGCGCAACCATCTTAAAAGATGAATCCCTGGGCCTCGCGCAGATAATGAGGGATGATTGGAATGTATCCACAGATCGCGTAGTTGCTATTTTGCAGGCTGATCCACTTCGGTTGAGCGGCGACCTGAAGGATCGGATCTTGCATAGCCTAATCGATGGTCCGTTGGATGCCGACAAGATCGATTACTTGATTCGAGACAGTGCACGTCTGGGGCTCACATACGGTCAAGGGATCGATTTAGCGCGCCTGATGAGCACTTTAACTATCGTGTTCAAAGAGGAAGATAATCAGACTGCTGCCGTATTGGGGGTTCATGAAAAAGGGAAAGTAGCGGCAGAGGCCGTAGCATTCGCGCGCTATGCGATGTTCGGAAGCGTCTATTGGCATCATGCCTACAGATCGATCAAAGCGATGCTGCAGCGAATCGTGTGGGAGGCTTTAGCCGCACAAAAGGATGACGTGGCACGTACGGACCTACGAAAGGAATTTCAAGCATATATCTACCCTAAGGGCAGAAAGGGTTCTCAGGAAACATTATTCTCCGATGCCGACCAAGACGATGGATTCCCGAAGGATGTTTCGCAATTGCAGGCAGGGGACCAGTCGGTGATCGAATGGATCGGAGGCAAGAGTTTCAGCGGGCGCAAGCTGGCCGATGGTCTGATACGCCGAAAACTATATAAGCGCGTCTTCGTTCTTTCTGTCGAAAAACCATCGGAGGAAAACGTTTGGGAGCGTCTTGGAGATTTTCGGCGGAGATTCAGGAACGCTTGGCAGAAGATGCGGGACCTACAGATAGAGTTTCAAGCGCGCATAGTTAACTTGATCGAACGAACTGACAGACCAAATATCGAAACTGCCGTTGTTACTCCCGATGTCAGAAACAGATTTTTGTCACGCCGCGAGGAGGCCCTGCTCTTAATTGACATTCCTCCTGTGCGGAAGAATCCGGAAGGGCTGCAATATTTGGCAGAGGAAGATCGCAGGCGATACAAGCTAGATGAGTTAAAGACTGGAAACTGGGAAAAATCGAGTCTTTGGAATGAACTCCAACAGAATTCGCGAGGTACGCTTGCCAAGGTGAGGGTTTTCAGTGATCCGGAGTTTTCTGAATTTCTGACCTCGTACGTAACCCACAGCCAGATCGAGGCCGAACTGCAGAGCGCGTTAAAGAAAATGGAATCGGAAGGATGAGGAGGGAGCATTTTGCCGCCTGTATATACCAACCCGTCAAACGCAACCTGCCGAGGGCACGGTTTAATTTTGAACCTTTGGTTCCCTAGCCTCTGCTTCTTCGTTTGCTGACACCGGTCGATTTCGTTTTAGATTCTTGTTGTATCGCTCAACGAAACAGTTCCGATATGCAACCCAACACTTGACATCAGAGCTTAGCAGGCCGATTACTTCTAGGAGTTGCTGGAATTCCGCCGGTAAATCTCGGTCTCGTCCAATAACCCTCTCATGATGGGCGATGCGATTTCGCAGAGTCTTGCATCGAATCAGCATTCCGTGAAATGTCTTACGTCTTATGGTCTTTGGCACTATTTGATGAAGATATTTAAACCAGAGCGATCTTTCGTAGGTATGTGCCGCTAGCTTTACCCAAAAACCGAAGGTCAGTTCGGCTATCACTCGGCCTGGAGTGAGTGGGAGCAATTTCTGTTTAACATTGTCTTTATGCCTGCTGTAGGACAGCCAGTTCGGTAGGCTCCCAAATGATTCGGTCGTACCACTCGGGAGTACCCACCTCTTTCAACATCACATTATGAACGGCATTTCGGAGAGTTATTTCGAGACCTTGGAGCCCGCCATACAACGCTTCAGAGCATTCGGTATTGCGCTCGTAAAGCTGGAGACCGATCCATTTGTCGCCGCCAGCCAACACATAATAGGACGCAAGTCGTTCAGGAGAAAGGTACTTTTCCAGCGTGGCAAGGGTCTTATCTGTATATTTAAAACCGCCTTGACCATTTGTCATAAGCTTGATATTCTCTATTCGTAAGCTTTGGTGTACCCCTGCTCTAGAGAGCATGTCCCCAAAGCGCAGGATTCGGAAAGAGCCGCCCTTAAAAGGCGGCTTTTCCCATTCTAGCAAGGTCCATAACGTTAGGCCCAGCGAGAGCGGGCGTCAGAACGATCTCCCCGAATCCAGCAAAATCGTCACCGGCCCTTCATTCACCAGTTCCACCTGCATCGTCTCCTGGAACCGCCCCGTCTCACACCGCAACCCCGCCGCCCGCACCTTCTCCACAAAATATTCGTAGAGCTCGCGCGCCTGCTCGGGCGGAGCGGCCGCATCGAACGACGGACGCCTGCCGCGCCGCGCGTCTCCGTAGAGGGTGAACTGCGAGACCACCAGCACCGCGCCGCCAACCTCTGCCACGGACAAATTCATCTTGCCCCCCGTATCTTCAAAAATGCGCAGGCCCATTGTCTTCTCCACCAGATAATCGGCCGCCGCCCGCGTATCTCCCGCCCCGACTCCGAGCAGCACCAGCAGCCCGAGCCCGATCTCGCCGGTGACCTCATCGCCGACCGTAACCTTGGCGCGGCTCACGCGCTGCACCACGGCGCGCATTTAGCGGCTCGCCTCGCCCAGAAGCGATTCATGCCCAGCCAGCGCCTGCCACCGCCCTTCGCGATAGACGAAAACATCCGTGAACCGCACCCGCGCCACCACCTTGCCCGACGCATCCACCAGCGTAGCCAGTCCGCGCGTAAATCCCGAGTTCCCCTCGACGTGCCCACGCAACTCCGACAAATGATTCACACCCGGCTTCTTGTGGGGAATATGCTCCAGCGTCTGACTGCGCGTATGCAGCGAGCCATCGACATCGGCGTCTTCAAACTCCCCGGCCAGCATGCACGCGACAGCCTCAGCATCTTTCCGGCTAAGAGCCGCGGCCCAGTTCTGTTCGATCTCAATAAGCGCGCCCTCGGTCTTTGGCTGATTCTTGGGGCAATCGGCGGCGAATGCGGATAACGCGAGCGCCAGCGGAACGGCAAGCAGGGTTAGAATTTTCACGTCCAAATCGTGACACGAGTTCGGCGAAATGAGCAAGAGCGCAGGTAGCGTCCTAACTAACCACCAAGGCCACCAAGGAACACGAAGCAAAACCCTCGGGGTTCATCCCTTCGCGCCCTTTCGTGCCCTTGGTGGTTGATGAATTTCGGACACTGCCAAGCGGTGCTCAGTTTGACCGCTCTCCCCGCCGCCAGTTAGGATTCGTTAGTGACTCCACACACACCTTTGCATACTTTTCCGATCCATTTTAGACTACTGGTTCCGACTTCATTCGATCCATTGAGCACCATGCAGTCGTAAATCAGCAAACGCCGGCCCGCAACCCGGACCCGCGATTCCCAGATTTAGAAACGAGGAGAAACATGGCAGCCGTTGATGAAAAAGTGAAACAGATTATTGTCGAGCAGTTGGGTGTGGACGAGGGCGAGGTTACGCCCAGCGCTTCGTTCGTGGACGACCTGGGCGCCGATTCGCTCGATACCGTCGAGCTCGTGATGGCCTTCGAAGAGGCCTTCGATATCGAAATTCCCGACGAGGATGCGGAAAAAATTCGCACCGTGTCGGATGCCGTCGACTACATCGGCAAGCACGCGAAGGCAGGCAAGTAATTTGGCGCGACGGGTCGTCATTACCGGCATCGGCCTGATCTGCTCCGTGGGCAATACCACCAACGCGGTGTGGCAGGCCTTGCTCGCGGGCAAAAGCGGCGTCGACCGTATTACCAGGTTCGACGCCTCCGCATTTGCCTGCCAGATCGCAGCCGAGGTCCGCAACTTCGATCCCTTCGATTTTATCGAGAAAAAAGAAGTGAAGAAAATGGGCCGCTTCATTCACTTCGCCATCGCCGCCGCCGATGAAGCAATGAAGATGTCGCAGCTCCAGGTCACGCCCGAAATCGCCGAGAACGTCGGCGTGCATATTGGCTCCGGCATCGGCGGATTCGATGTGATCGAGCGCGAACACACCGCGCTCCTCCAGGGCGGACCGCGCAAGATCTCGCCTTTCTTCATTCCTGCCGCCATCGTCAACCTCGCCGCCGGCCACGTTTCCATGCGCTTCGGCGCCAAGGGCCCCAATGAAGCGACCGCCACGGCCTGCACCACCAGCGCTCACTCCATCGGCGATTCCTTCCGCATCATTCAGCACGAAGATGCCGACGTGATGATCGCCGGAGGCGCCGAAGCCGCCATCACTCCCATGGGCGTCGGCGGATTCGCCGCCATGCGCGCGCTCTCCACTCGCAACGACGATCCCGCTCGCGCCAGCCGTCCCTGGGACAAAGACCGCGACGGCTTCGTCATGGGCGAAGGCGCTGGCATCCTGGTGCTTGAAGAACTTGAGCACGCCCGCCGCCGCGGCGCTCCCATCCTCGCCGAAGTCGTCGGCTACGGTATGTCCGCCGACGCGTATCACATGACTCAACCCGCCCCCGAACACGAAGGCGGTTTCCGCGTCATGCGCAACGCCCTGCGCGATGCGAAACTCGATGCTGGCGTTGTCGGCTACGTCAACGCCCACGGCACCTCGACGCCCATCGGCGACACGCTAGAAGCGCACGCCATCCGAAATTTGTTTGGAAAAAAAGTCCCAGTCAGTTCCACCAAGTCCATGACCGGACACTTGCTGGGCGGAGCGGGTGGATTAGAGGCGGGAGTCACCGTGCTCGCATTGCGCGATCAAATTCTGCCGCCGACCATCAACCTCGAGAGTCAGGACCCAGAGACCGAGGGCATGGATTTCGTTCCCAACCAAGCCCGCGAAACTAAATTCGAATACGCCATGTCCAACTCCTTCGGCTTCGGCGGCACCAACGGCGCTCTGCTGTTCCGCCGATGGACGGAATAGAGGCTTCGCATCAGGGTATCGCTTTAGCTTGAGCTTTAGCGATACCGGAACCTGCTCTTTATCGACGCCCCTACTCCTTCTTCATCGCGTCGATCATCACATAGAGCTCTTTAGTGTCCGTAACCTCCACGTAAGGCTTGCCGTTATGTTTGTTGCTCACCACCCAGATGGTCGGCGTGTGCTCCAGGTGCAGACTCACGCCCAACTCCTTGTCCGCCCTCACCAGCCCCGCCAGTTTGCCCGCCGAATCCACCACGAACGGCAAACCAATCTTGTGTTCGCCGGCAAACTTGTCCGCAAATCCCCGCAGATTCTGCGGGTTGATCTCGAGCTGGTGCTCGAACACCGTGTCCCGGAAAGCGTTCCCCGTCTCCTTGGAATGCGTATCGAAGAAGCGCGCCAGCACCGCTGCGTCAAACGACCAGTTGTGCATCGGCAACGGGAAATCGTGCCGCACCAGCGGAATTTTGTAAGTCCGTGAGGCCTGCGCCAGCAGCGGCGCGACTCGTCCGCATTGCGGACATTGCAGGTCTTCGAAAACCACGATAGCCACCTGCGCCCCCTTCGGCGGACGGAGAGCTTCGGGCACATCCTGCGCAAAAACCGGCAGGCAGACCAGCGCCAGACACATCAGAACCAGACTCGGCAAAACAGCGGAGAGCTCCAGCATTCGTCGATTCTTCATAGTTTTATTTGGATGCCCATCGAACTACCAATGTCTCCATGGTAGCGAATTCAGCCCATTCGCGCACCTGAAGCCAGACTTTGGTAGTGGGTCAGTTTGAAATTCTTTTCTTGTAAGGGCCGCGCTTCGCAGATTTCGCCATCAACCCATCTGCCATCTGCACGATTTCCTCAAGACTCCAAACGTGATCGGATAGCCCAGCGGCCATTGCCGGGGTAATCCTTAGCGTCTTGTGGATTCTAGAGAAATTGTGATAGATCGCATGGATCGCGACCATCGCAATGTGGTTTTCGATCTTCTTGGAGAAACCGTTCGTCAACCGCGTGAATCGTCGCATAGACATTCTCATTGTCAGATTGTGCCGCTCCACATAGCTGGTGCTGACATGCGCCGCATCAGGATTGCCACTGACGGTTTCCATCTCGCAGCCGATACACGTTGCCGGAGAATAGCGCGAGTCGTTCTGCGCTGGTGCGCCATAAAGTTTTTGGAGCATCGCATAGTCGATGTCGGCACCGAAGGCGTCTTCCACCGCGTCTAGATACGCTCTGTGACCGTCTGTAGTGATCTGTACGCGCCCCTTTATGCGACTAGCGCAGTCCTGCATGAATTCCTTCGCCCAACCGCCGTCGCGCCCACCCACCAGATAGCTCACGCAGAGCTTTGTGTCCGCGTCCAAGCCCGTCCACGTCCAAACATCGCCCCAACCCTCTAGCTTCTTTTCTGCGGTGACGTTCTTAGCTTTTGCTCCAACGAAACACCAAATTTCATCTGCCTGTAGACGACGAACGCGAACATTCCTGACGCGCTGATCGTGGAACTTTTCGCAGGCCGCGCCCAATTCCATCAGCAGCTTCGTAACGGTGTTGAGCGACACGTCAGCTAGGCGGCTGCAAGAGCGAAGGCTATTTCCCTCCACCAGCATCCCTAGAATCTTGGCGCGGTCGGCAATTGAAAGGCGGTTCACGGCCCAATACTAAGCCGGAAGCGCAGCGTTGTCAAGCATAGTATTCAGTTTGAATAACAGCGACGCATCGCCTACTGTGTAAACTCCGCGGATTACTGTCCCATCTTTGGTTATAATTATGCCATGTCTGAAGCGCTGACACCACAGCGATCATTTGAGCTGTCGATAGAGGCGGGCCGAGTTTTCACCCCAGCGGCTCCGATTGACGACCGTGAACTGTTTGCTGGCCGCACAAACCAAGTTAGAAAGGTCCTTGACGCAGTCAACCAAAAGGGGCAGCACGCAATCATTTTCGGAGATCGGGGAGTTGGGAAAACGTCGCTGGCTAATGTGTTGGCTTCATTCATACCCGCGGGCGGCTACATGGTGACCCGTAGGATAAATTGCGACAAGGGTGACAGTTACAATTCCGTTTGGCTAAAAGTATTTGAGGAAATTCAGCATAGTGAAGTCACCAAAGTTAGTGGGTTCGCGGGACAAGGCCATCCGCCTCGTGTGGATGCTTCAGTCGATATTATTAGTCCCGATGTTGTCCGGCGTCAGTTGGAGTTTTGGTCAAAAGACTCTCTGCTTATTCTCATCATTGACGAATTCGACAGAGTGGACGAGTCTTACCGTGCCATCTTTGCCGACACAATCAAAACGCTTTCAGACAATGCGGTGCCCGCAACGGTAATCCTGGTTGGGGTTGCAGATAGTGTCGATCAGCTTATCGCCGAGCATGAGTCAATTCAGCGTGCACTGGTTCAGATCAAGATGCCACGCATGTCCAAAGATGAGATTAAAGAGATCGTTAACAAAATGACGAATCTCGGCATGACAATTGAACCGGAAGCTGTTGATCGAATCGCCGTGTTGGCGCAGGGATTGCCGCACTACGCGCACTTGTTGTCGCTCCATGCAACGCGAGCCGCTTTGGACGGAATGTCGTTGCACGTCAATCTGGCAATTCTCGATGTTGCGATTCGCAACGCCATAGAAGCAGCGCAGCAGTCTATTCGCAGTGCGTGGCATCAGGCTATCGTCAGCGCACGAAAAGACAATCTGTTCGGTGATGTGCTCCTGTCGTGCGCCCTCGCTCGCAGCGATGATATGGGAACGTTCGCGGCGCAGGACGTTAGAGCGCCAATGCAAGTAGTCACGGGAAAACCATACGAAATCCCCGCATTCGCGCAGCACTTAAATGAATTTAGCGAGACAAAGCGCGGCAACATTCTCAAGAAGCAGGGCGAGAATCGCAGGTTTCGCTATCGTTTCACCAATCCCCTAATGCCACCATTCGTGATTATGAAAGGATTTTCCGACAAGAAGGTGACTACAGAAGTGCTAAAGCAGTTGGCGGACAGCCTGACCCTATTTTGATCTTTTCCAGCGTGCCTTAGCTGCATCACTGGCAATTCTCTTGCGGTCATACGGCGATAACTTCTTTGACCGAGAAGCGCCTCCCTTTAGTCCGCCAGTTCGGCGGTTTGACGGATGGCGCTTGGATTCGCTGATGGTATCTTCCGCTTCGCCGATGGCAATGTCGAATACCTGCTTGGCAAGCTGGACGGTATCACGCGGTCTTTTGGCCACGAAGCGAGTATGCCACAGGATGCGATACCCATTCCACCGCGCTAAATTTCAAACTGAGGCATTACCCAGACTTTGTGTCTCTACTTTACGTCGCTGATTTCGAGATTGTAAAAATAATAGAAACGCAAGCCCAGGATTTGCCCCGGAAATTCTTTCGGCAGCGGCGGGAACGGGGTGGATGCGGTGATGCTACCCCACGCCGCACGGTCAAGCGCCACATCGCCCGACGAGGTGTGCACCACCATGCCCGTCGTTTTGCCATCCTTCAGAATGACGAATTCAATCGCAAGCTTGCCCTGTTTCGAGATCGGCGGATACACCGACGGCGGCATCAGGTTGTACCAGTTCTGGCGCACGATTTGCGTGATCCGCGTCAGATAAGGCCCAAAATCCACGCCCATCGTGTCGGTCAGGATTTCCGCCTGATCCAGCGCCTTCGCCCCGCCCCGGCCACGACTCAAGCCGTAATCGCCCGATTCTCCCCCGCCGTTGCGCCCCCGGTTGGCGACTGCCGCCCGGGCCGCTTGCTCGATCGCCGAGCCTGCCGTCATCGAAGTATTAAAATTCGGCTGCGGTCTGCTCTGCGGAGGCGTCTGCAACTGCGCCGGCTGATCGCTCGGCCGCGGCTGCGCCAATCCCTGCAAATTTTCCTGCGGCGCTGGCGGCGGCTCATTCTGCGCAACCTGGCTCTGCGCTGCCTGGCCCTCGGCCGGTGGCTGCTGCACCTTCGCTCCCGGCCGTCCCGGATGCGCGCTTTCCAGTATCTTCTTCAACTCTTCGCGATTGATCTGCGGCGCTTTGCTGGTCGCGATCCGGTCCTTATCCGAAATTACCTTCGCATCGGGACGCCGCATCAGTTTCTGTGCGTCGGGCGGCAACTCCAAAAACGTCGCGTCTTTTGACCGGTCCGTATCCGTCCGCATCACCAGATCCACCGTCCGGTGCGGCATCATCATCATCAGCTTCTCGCTGTTCCACAACAGAATGATCACGAACAAGTGCAGGATCACCGACAGCCACAGCGCTTCCCGCTTGCGCGCCCGCGAAAGATCGTCCTGCAACTGGATCAGAAGATGCGGTACATCGTCAGGATTGAACCCGCGGTAAGCCGTCTCCCAGTGCTCCGCTTCGAATAAATCGCGCTGCTCCGGCGGCTCGGAGAGCGGGGTCGATGATTCGCCAGACAAGGGATCGCGCGACGGAATTTGGGTAACCGGCATCGGGCAGAGACTATAAAGCTTAGAGCCGCGGACAGCCTCCCGGGTTGCGTAGAATTACGCCCAAATTTCCTGCGTAAAGTTACGTAAATTATGGAGTTGCGACCGCGAATCCCATTGTCGCATTTTTTGCCCAACCCGAGTGAGTACCTGGGTAATCGCTGGGTGGAGGAACAGCCTTTAACCTCGCCCCACCCCAATCCGTCCCGCGTGCCGCCCAATCTCCTCGAGAATCGCCAGCCCAAGCTCCAGCGCTCGCCGCCCATCCTCCAGTGACACCACCGGGCGCGACCGCTCCCGCACCGACTGCAGGAATGCTTTGATCTCCGCCAGCAACGGCTCCTCCGCCGTGATCGCCGGCTTCGCCATCTGGATCTGCGGATTCACGCTCGGCTCGCTGGCCATTTCCGCCGCGCTTCCAACCGCATTGCCGGCCGCGCCGCCAACCGAGAACACCAGCACGTCCTGCCGTCCATAATCGATCGAAATATACTGCCCCGCCTGAAAGAAACGCAGCTTGCGCACCCGCTCCGTCGAAACCCGGCTGGCCGTGAAATTCGCCACGCAGCCCGATTCAAACTCGAGGCGCACGTTCGCTATATCCACCTTGCCCGAAAGAACCGGCAGCCCCACCGCGCGAATTTCTTTTACCTCCGACTTCACAAACGTCAGCACCACGTCAAGGTCGTGGATCATCAAATCCAGCACCACGTCCACATCCAGCGCTCGCGGAGAAAACACGCTCAGCCGGTGTACCTCAAAAAACATCGGCCGGTTGATCAGCGGCAAAGTAGCCCGTACCGCCGGATTGAACCGCTCCAGATGCCCAACCTGCGCCACCCGATTGTGCTCCGCTGCCACGCGCAGCAGTTCGTCCGCCTCGCCGAGCGTCGCCGCCACCGGCTTTTCGATCAGCACGTCAACCCCAGCTTCCATCAAAGTGCGCGCCACCTCCAAATGCAAAACCGTCGGCACCGCCACCGACGCCGCCTGCACCCCGCTGTGCGTAGTCAGCATCTGCTCGACCGAGCCGAACGCCTTACAGCTAAACTCACGCGCCATCGCGTCAGCCCGCGCCATATTCGGATCGACCACTCCCACCAGCCGCACCCTGCCCGCCTGCTGCAGTTGCTGATAGACACGCGCGTGATTGCGCCCGAAGGCGCCCACGCCAATCACCGCAACATTGATCGGAAATTCTGTGCTCAGATGAGTAACTCCGAAACTAAGAAATCACGCGCTATTGTCGCAGTTCCAGCCCCACCTGGGAAAGCGCAAAACCAGAATCACTTAGCGTCAGCCGCCCTCGCTGTTCAGCCGGTACCACGAACCACCCAGACCCTCTGACTCACCCAGGTCTGTCGGAAAACTCAGGTTTCGTATCACGGCATCGCTTTAGCTGTTAGCGTAAGTTCTTCGAAATCATACGTCCCTTTAGGAACTGGGCATCGAATCTCGGATTTTTCGCAGCCTCGCAAGCCGTGGGGTCTTCACATCTTCTTGAGCAGCGCAATCTGCCCCGGCTGTTCCAGACGACCGCGCGCCCATCATTCCGCGCACACCGCGATCCCCGCATCGTCCGCTGCCCGCGTCGTCGCCTCGCCATCCAGCAACAGACATTTCCCCGCGTCCACCGCCAGGCAACTCGCCCCGGCGCGCGCCATCGTCTCAATTGTCTTCAAGCCAATCACCGGTACGTCAAACCGCATATCCTGCTTCGGCTTTGCGATCTTCACCACCGTCAGCGCCCGACTCAGCGTGGAAGCCTCGCCTTCCAATTCCAATTCCAAAGACCGCATCAGCAGTCCCGCCCGCTCGATCGTCGCATCCGTGCCTTCCATCGCCTCCACCGTCACGCACGCCCCTTCCGCTATCACCACCGTTTGTCCTATGTCGTACTCCGCCAATCGCCGCCCCACCACCCGCCCGTATTCGATGTTCTTAAGTTCCTGCCCGTTCGGAGCTCGCTTGCCGAGCACGCCCGCTTTCGCCAGCAGCGGTTCCAGCAGCGAGGTCGAGTTCTCCAGCACGATGCCCTCATCCGCCAGCACCTTCGCCACCGCCCCCAGCAGCGAATCCGTATTGCGCGTGCCGAGCGACAGCAGCAGTTTCGCCAGCCGCCAGTCCGGCTTGATCGCGGAAAAAATCTGCTTGTGCTTAACCTGCCCCGCCATCACCGCGCGAGTAACTCCCGCAGCCTTAAAAGTGTCGATAAGCTTTGACAGCTCGCCCAGAGAGAACCAGTGAACCGAAGCGGCGCCATGCCTCTCAATCGCGGCGGATGTCTCTTCCTTAATGGCCGCGACAACAACCTCGTACCCCAGAGCCCGCGCCGCGTCCAGTACCAGAAAAGGAAATTTCCCATTGCCCGCAATAAGACCAAGACGTGTCATGCGCAAAAACCACGTAGGTGCGGACGCCCTCGTCCGCTCCGCGCGGTTGGACGGACCAGGCCGTCCGTCCCTACGCAAGCAGCGAAGCTCTCCACTACTTAATCACCCCACGCTCCGACGCTTCAATAAAGCGAATCAGCATCTCCACATCTTCCCCAATATCCATTTCCGCCTTCAGCTTCTCCAGGGCCTGCGACGTGTTCAGCTTCGACGCCAGCAGCACCCGATACGCATGATGAATCTTCCCAATCCGCTCTTTCGTAAATCCCCGCCGCTCCAACCCCACCGCATTCATTCCATACGCATGCGTCCCGCGTTCGGCGGATGTCTTCGAAAATGGCAGCACGTCCCGCGTGATGGTCGTCCCCCCGCCGATAAACGCATGCGTCCCAATCCGCACAAAGTGATGCACCGGACTCAGCGCCCCCACCGTCGCCCAGTCTCCCACCATCACGTGCCCGCCCAGCGTAGCCGCGTTCGCCATAATGACGTGGCTCCCCACCTGGCAATCATGCGCAATATGCGCATAGGCCATGATCAGGTTGTAGTCGCCCACCCGCGTGCATCCCCCGCCCTTCACCGTGCCGCGGTTGATAGTGACAAACTCGCGTATCTCGTTATGGTCGCCTATCTCCAGACCAGTCGGTTCGCCCGCATAAGTATTGTCCTGCGGGGCCATGCCAATCGAAGTGAAAGGGAAGAAACCATTGTCCACGCCAATTTTTGCCGGCCCTTCAATCGCTACGTGCGAAACCAGATGGCAGCCCTCGCCCAGCTCCACCTCCGCCCCAATCACGCAATAAGCCCCAATCACGCACGACGGATGTACCTTGCTTTTCGGATCGACGATCGCCGTAGGATGAATGGACATCGTGAAATTTGTGATTGGTAATTGATGATTTGTAATCTGGGTTGGCAGTTTCAATCGCAAATTACAAATTGAAAATTACAAATTCTCTTCCTCAGCCGCTCCCGCCAACACGTTCCGCGGCACCAGCCGGCAAGTGATTGTCGCCTCGCACACCACTTTGCCGTCCACATATGCCTTGCCTTCCAGACGAGCCGCCGTGATCCGCCACGCCCGCACCACCCCTTCGATCCGCAGCTGATCTCCCGGCACCACCGGACGCCGGAATCGCGCCTTCTCGATCCCCGTAAACACCATCAGCATCTCGTCCCGGTTCGGTACCTCCCTCAGTAGCAGCAGCCCGCCCGCCTGCGCGATCGCTTCCACAATCAGCACCCCAGGCATGATCGGCTTGTCCGGAAAGTGCCCCTGAAAAAAGGGCTCGGTGATGGTCACGTTCTTCAACGCGACTATGCTCTTCGTCCGCACCAGCTCTATCACCCGGTCGATCAAGAGAAATGGATAGCGATGCGGCAAAATCTTGAGAATGTCGCCTATATCCATCCGGTTTTCGCCGCCGCCACGTCAGTCGCAGCCAATTCAGAAGTCTGGTTCATATCAGTCATGCCGTTTCGTTCAAGGCGAAGATTATACTGTAGCACACCTTCCAATGAGCAACCAGCAATGCACCTGGTGGCGAATGAACTTGCGGTAGCCCGCTAAATTCATCCGCCACCAGGGACGCGAAGGTTTACAAAGCAATTCCTGAAAGTTCTTGATTTTCCTTCGTAATCCTTCGTGTCCTTGGTGGTCAAAGAACCTGGCCGACGACCATCCCGCCGCCAACATCCGCCTGGCCCGGGACGTTCCTTAGTAACCTCTTCCCCGCCGCTGCCGCCCTAAACTCCCCCACCCACGCCGCCGATGATCATTTCAGGGGCCACCCTGCAATCAACCACGTCCACCGCCCCCGGGAGCCGATCCATGAATCCGCCCGAAGCCAAGCCCTCTTCCCCCGCTCTAACCGCAAACGATCGCCGCCACCATCGCCGCTACACCGTCCACGTCCAAATCGAAATCCGCCAGGAACGCTGCGCTATCCCCATGCGTCTCCAAACCACCGACCTCAGTCGCGGCGGCTGCTACGTCGAGCTGATGATGCCCCTCCCAGTCGGCGCCCGCGTTCAAGCCACCCTCTGGCTCGGTGCCTCCTCCATCGTCATTCGAGGACGCGTTGTCACCTGCCATCCCAATTTCGGCAACGGCATCATGTTCACCGAATTCGATGGTCAGGCGGAACAACTCCTCAACCTATACCTGGACGCTGTTACTACCGAAACTAGCGTCCCATAAATTCGCGGCATCGATAGAAAAACTTTGAAACCGCGCCGCTTCTCCCGAAGTCCCCCGTACTCACCGTCACTTCCGCCCAGCCGCGCACTCCATGCAAGGACAAACTTCCCGCAAATAAAACCACGAATAAATTCCCAGATCGTGGTTATCGTTCCACGAAAACTTCAACGCATACTTGCCCACTGCCTCCGCCGACTGCGCTTTCACCGCCGCCTTGAACATCGGCAAAGCCCCCGGCGCCAGCTTCGCCGCCTCGCCCGCTTTTCGTCCCGATTTCGACCGCTCATCCTCGCAAAGCGCGCAAGGACAAGCATCCCGCAAGAACGCAAACGTATAAACGGACCGGTGCCCATCCTTCCACTCAATCTCCATCCCCGCCCCAGTCGTCAAATGAATCAACACCGACTTAGGATCGTTCCCCACCCGAGGCGTGAAATCCGGCAGCGTCATAAATTTGAGTATCGCACGTTAAGAACATGTGGCGCGGACACTCCTGTCCGCGAAATTTCGCCCCAGCGTTTCCCTCGCGTTTTTCTCCAATACAGTGTCGAGAGTCTGGCTGCTCCCGCATGGGCAGCAGCTCCCGCCCCGGCCCCATTGGATATTCTGCTGCTCCGGCATGTCTAAAAGAAGCCGCGAACAAATGACGGCAATCCACCGCTTAGACCAACGGCACACAACTTTTTCCGGACAGCAGTGACCTCCGTGCGTTGACTAGGGATCACTTATATGTTGAGATCACGAAGTTCTTAGGAGCGACTCCCCCGTCGAACCCCAAGACATGCAGGTAAATTCTGATGGCCGCGGAAGCATTCCGCGGCGGAGGTACGAGTTTGCGCAGACACATTCTATTTCTTGGAATTCTTGCTTTACTGTCCGCCTGTGCGCTGGGACAGTCCACTCCGCGGTTCGATGCTTTTGGCGGCTACAGCTATCTGCATTCCGATCCCGGCAATGGGCTCAGCAGAGCCAATGCCAGCGGATGGGGAGCATCCCTCAATTGGAATTTTAACCGTCGGCTCGGTCTTAAGGCCGACCTGTCAGGCTCGTATTGCTGCGGCGGACAAAGGGAACACAACTTTCTTTTCGGTCCCCAGGTAAGCTTCCGCGGCGGCCGCACAAACTTCTTCGTCCACGGACTGGGCGGTGTGAGCCACGGCAATCCATCTGGAGTTTCGGGCAATGTCGCAGCATGGGCCTTGGGCGGAGGATTGGATTGGAAGTTCACCCCCCACTCCCGGCTCGCCCTGCGACTGGTCCAGGCCGACTACTTAGGAACTCAGTACGCCAACGCGACACAGAACACGTTCCGTTTGACCACGGGGCTTGTCTTCAGCTTCGGCGGCAAGAAATAGCTTCCCAGAACTCTCAAGGAGAAAATTATGAGGACAAAAATCATCGTCAGTGCCGCGGCGCTCTTGCTGGCGTGCAGCTTGATTTCGTGTACCAGCGGCAACCTGTTTCCCGGCAGCTCGTCGTCGTTCCCAACCATTCCAAAATTCCTGGTTGCCGTGGATGGCAGCGGGGTCGGCACTAACGTGAACGTGTTTCCGATCAACCCAACCACCGGTGCGCTCGGTGCAGCCGTCAGTGGTTCGCCCTTTGATTTAGGACTGACCGACGGAATGACCCTGGCGGTGCATCCCAATGGGCATTTTGTTTACGCCGCGGATGGCATCGACGGCTCGATCCACACCTGGAACGTCAGTGAAACAACGGGCGTGCCGGCCGAGATTGCCGCCAAGGTGATCAATGCATCCGGCACCTTCTACGAGCCCTGCTGCGGCACCGGTGACGCGCCTACCCACGTGATCACCATCACCCCCAGCGGGAAATTCCTTTACAGCGCCAACAATAACGCAACCGTCGGCGCCTACACCATCAACTCTAATGGTTCGCTTACTCACATTTCCGATCTTGACTTGGGTGCATGCTTCACCGGCGCGATCACGGCAAATGACAGCTTCGCCTGGGTCACCGATACGTGCGGCTCAACCGGGCCCTGGAACGTGTTCACTATGAAGATCGGTTCCACTGGCGCACTCACCAAGGTCAGCAGCGTGGCTTTGACGGGTGTTTTTTCCTGGCTGTGGTCAATCCAGGTAAATCCAGTGGCGAACTTCCTTTATGTGGGTGATGAGGGCGGTGACGCTCAGCTCTATAGCTTCTCGATCGCTGCCGATGGCTCACTCACGCAACTGGGACCACAACTGGTCGAAACCAACAGCTCCGACTGCCGCGACATTGCACATTCTCCAGACGGCAAATTCTTCTACACCACGGACGATGATGGTGTAGTACACGCATTGTCCGTGAACACCACCACCGGCGCGCTCACCGAGCTGTCCGCTTCTCCGTACACTGGCGGCCCAGGGCAGGTGGTCGCGGATGTTACGGGAATGTTTGTGTACCTCGGCGATCAGGGAAACACCGGCAACGTCATCGGCTTCACCCGAGACATGACCACAGGCGCCCTGACTCTGATCGGGAATACGACGACTGCAAACGGCAAGGCTCGAGCCGTCGGAATCGTTCGCTAGATTCACTCCGCCCTTGTCTTTCCTGGTCTGGAAAGACAAGGGCATTTTCTTGCGATCGTGGCGGGTGACCCCCATCTCCCGCGGCTGGAATAGCGCACGTTGCTCTTAGTGCTGGCAGAGAAAAAAACGTCGGTGCCCCACTTTTCGCGCCTTTCGAAAAGTGGGCCGCCGAACCGCCAGCACCGGAGTGGACTCCGCTTTTTGCGCCCGGCTGTCGAGTCTTCATTGTGAGGACTTGGCGGTTGGCCCCGATCCGCTCCCGCCTTATCTCTGCCGCTCTCTTTCTCTCTCCTCGCGCTCTTCCCCGTCCCATCGCCCGCTCCACCGGTCTTTGCCATTGCCCCACTCGCCGCCGCCCCAGCCCCGGAACTGCGCCCCATCAATCACGCTGTTATCCCGATACTCAAACATGCGCTCTCGCCCGTTCGGACCACGCGCAAAAATCCGCAGCACCTTCGCATTTCCCTCATCCGGGTCCACCCCAAACGTTCGGTAGTCCAGCCGGAACGTAACATCCTGACGCGCCATTTCCCGCAGCCGCCGCGTAACATCCACATGCCGCCGCTCGCTTCCATATTGCGCCGTCAATATCACGTACTGGCCCGCGTCGCCCCCATTACCTCCGCCATTCCAGTTGCCGCTCCAACCACCATTGCCCCACTCCCCACCGCCCCAGCCCCGGAACATCGCTCCGTCAATCAAGCTGTTATCCCGGAACTCGAACATGGTTTCCTGTCCATTCGAACCGCGCGCAAAAATTCGCAGCGTCTTCGCATTTCCCTCATCCGGGTCCACCCCAAACGTGCTGTAGTTCAACCAAAACGCCCGCTCCTGACGCGCCATTTCTTTCAGCCGGTTCGTAACATCCACATGCCTCCGCTCGCTTCCATATTGCGCCGTCAGAATCACATACTCGCCGCCGCCGTTATCGCTTCCCCCGTTCCATCCGCCCTTCCAGTGTTCGTCGCCCCACTCGCCCCGTCCCCAACTCCGGAACATCGCTCCCTCAAACACGCTGCCATCGACAAACTCAAACATCCGTTCCCGCCCGTTCGGCCCGCGCGCAAAAACCCGCAGCATCTTCGCCTGCCCGTGATCCGGATCTACCGCCATCGATTCGTCGCTGATCCGAAATGGCCGGTCCCGCCGCGCCAATATCTTCAGCCGCTCCGTAACCTCCACATGGCTGCGCTCCGAACCATATTGCGCGCTCAGAATCACATACTGTCCGGCGTCCCCACCCATCGGCCCCTGCGCCGCAACTGTTCCCAGCATCAAAAACGACAACCCCGTCATCAAGAAAATCCCAAAACGCATCCTGCACATAAGAGTCTCTCCCGTTAAATTGAAATCCATCGACTCCAACTCACAGCCCCAGTATCTTATAAGAACCGACACGACATGGACACCGCTCGCATCGCCGCCCTCCTCCAACCTTTTCTCGATCAATCGCTCCTACCATCCCAGCTCGATCAAATATCGATATACATCGATCTATTACAACGCTGGAACGCCCGCATCAACCTGACCGCCATCCGCCACCAGGAAGAAATCGTAACCCGTCACTTCGGCGAGTCCTTCTTCCTCGCCCGCCACCTCTTCACCGCGGGCACCCCGAATTCCGCGTCCATCCAGGCTCTGGAGGGTGCCCCGTCCAAGCTCCCCTTGGGCGGGGGTGTTCGCGTCCTCGACATCGGCTCCGGCGCCGGATTTCCCGCCCTTCCCCTGAAAATCTGGGCCCCGCACATCCACCTCTCCCTGATCGAATCCAATCACAAGAAAGCCGCTTTCCTCCGCGAAGCAGCCCGAGCACTTACCTTGACGGACATCCATGTAATCACCGACCGAGCCGAAGTCCTATCCTCGCGCCCCGACTCCCCCCAAGCCGAAGTAGTAACCCTCCGAGCCGTTGGCCATTTCGAAACCATCCTCCCCCAAGTCCTACCCTTCCTCTCCCCCAACGGAACCCTCGCCCTACTAATAGGAGCTTCCCAGCTCCCCCTCCTGAACACCCTAACCCCCCTGAAATGGCACCCCCCCATAACCGTCCCGCAGTCACATTCAAGAGTGCTGTCAATCGGCGTACAGGGCTAAAGTGGGACATATTTCTTTTCAATAGATAATAGTGGTATGCCATGCCACTTTACTCCCGATACAACAGTATAAAGTGGTAATACATTGCCAATATCTCAACATGAGACTAACCTAGTAAGAGTGTTCCACGTAAAACACTTCTCCCTAATTGCACCCCCGCAACCATCCCTCCAGACTCCCAAATCGCGATATGTTTCACGTGAAACACTTTGCCGGGGTTGCACAAAAATCGGCCTTGATTTTGCCCACGCGTTCGCATATTCTGACCCGCTACACTAAAAAGCAGGTAATTATGGGACGTATCATCGCAGTTACCAACCAAAAGGGGGGGGTCGGCAAGACGACTACTGCCATCAACCTTGCCGCTTCGCTTGCCGCCGCTGAGGTCAACACGCTGCTGGTCGATTGCGATCCGCAGTCGAACTCAACCAGCGGTCTGGGCTTTGTGAAAACTCCGGAGCGCATCAGCATCTATGACGTGATGATGGGCGTGGCCACTGCTGAGGAGGCCCTGCAGCTCACGGAGCTTGAACAGCTGTGGCTGATTCCATCGCATAAGAATTTGATCGGCGCGAACATCGAACTGGTGGGGGTGGAGCGGCGGGAGTATCGTCTGCGGGATGCACTTGCCAGCGTGCTCGACCGCTTTCAGTTCATCGTGCTGGACTGTCCGCCGGCGCTTGATCTGCTTACGTTGAACGCTTTGGTGGCGGCGGATGGTGTGTTGATTCCGATGCAGGCGGAGTATTTTGCGCTTGAAGGCGTGTCGGAGCTGCTGGACACGATCGAGCGGATACGGGTGGAGCTTAATCCTACACTGGCGGTTGAGGGCGTGGTGCTTACGATGTTCGACGAGCGGACGAACCTGGCGCAGCAGGTGGCGGAGGAGCTGAAGAAATATTTTGGAGACAAGCTATGCACGACTACGATCCCGCGGAACATACGGCTGGCGGAGGCTCCTAGCCATGGGCTGCCGGCGCTGGTGTATGACGTGCGGTCGCGGGGAGCGGAAAGCTACATACGTCTGGCGAAGGAGATACTGGACCGGCAGGCGGGGATGATTCGCGGGCCGGGGGAAGCAGCTTAGATTGATGGACGTAAATATTCATGGTCATCGATGTATGTAAAGAGTGGTTTCCGGTTCTCCAGTTGTCAGAGAGAAAAATCTTTACCACAGGGGGCAGGGGAGTTAGGAGGACTGGGGCTCTGTTGAGTGTTTGGGTGAGAACTCCCGCGGCGGCGCGGCAAAAAGCAGGTCCTTCGCTTCGCTCAGGATGACACATTTTAAAACAGGTCCTTCGCTTTGCTTACGATGACATATTTTGAAAGCAGGTCCTTCGCTTCGCTCAGGATGACACATTTTAAAACAGGTCCTTCGCTTTGCTTACGATGACACATTTTGAAAGCAGGTCCTTCGCTTCGCTTACGATGACATATTTTGAAAGCAGGTCCTTCGCTTCGCTCAGGATGACACATTTTGAAAGCAGGTCCTTCGCTTCGCTTACGATGACACATTTTGAAAGCAGGTCCTTCGCTTTGCTTACGATGACACATTTTGAAAGCAGGTCCTTCGCTTACGATGACATATTTTGAAAGCAGGTCCTTCGCTTCGCTTACGATGACACATTTTGAAAGCAGGTCCTTCGCTTACGATGACATATTTTGAAAGCAGGTCCTTCGCTTCGCTCAGGATGACACATTTTAAAACAGGTCCTTCGCTTCGCTTACGATGACACATTTTGAAAAGGGTACAGGCAACCCGGGGAGAATCATTGATGACTACACCGAATGCGGCTGCGGTTGATAAGACGGCGGAGAAGAGTGGGATGGAGAAGGTTAGCGAGAAACTGGCGGAGAAGCGGCGGGCATTGGGGCGGGGACTGGAGTCGCTGTTGCCGGGGCCACGAGTTGTACCCGCGACTGCGAGTTCTCAGTTCCCAGTTCTCAGTTCTCAGGAACCTGGCTCGTCGCTCTCTTCTCTGCCGGGTGAGTATTCTACTGATGCCGAGGGACGGGCGGGGACGCCCGTCGCTCCACCGGAAATGGGGAGTGTGGGCGAATTGCAGGCGGCGGCGGCAGGGGACACGCCGGACGGTGGGGACGCTTTTGAGCTTGGCCTCGATAAGATTGAACAGAATCCTTACCAGACGCGGCAGGAGTTTGACCCGAGGGCGTTGGGGGATCTGGCCGGTTCGATCCAGACGCAGGGGGTATTGCAGCCGATCGTGGTGCGCCCGAGAGCGATGATTCCAGGAAGCGAGCAACGCTACATCCTGATTTTGGGCGAGCGGCGTTTCCGGGCGTCGAAGATGGCAGGAAAGACGACGATCCCGGCGATCGTGAAGCGGGTGTCCGAGCAGCAGGCGGCGGAGATGACGCTGGTCGAGAACTTGCAGCGGGAGGATCTGGACTGCCTGGAGCAGGCTGAGGCCTTCGCCAACCTGAGCACGGAATTCCACCTGACGCAGGAACAAATAGGGAAACGGGTAGGGGTGTCGCGCGAGCAGGTGTCGAATTATCTGCGCCTGCTGAAACTGCCGCCCGAAGTGCTGGCGGCGCTACGGAAGAAAGACCTGACATATAGTCATGCGCGTGTACTGCTTTCGTTGAGCGACGACAGCCATATCTCGAAAGTGGCGCGGGTGGCGATCGCCAAGAAGATGTCGGTGGCGCTGCTGGCGGAGATGGTGATGAACATCAATGTCCCCGCAGCGTTCCCGGGAGAGCGGCAGCCGAGCGGAGCGCGGTGGGTGGATCCGAATGTGCGGGCGGCGCAACGGTCGCTGGAAGCAGCGCTGGGGATGAGGGTGCGGATTCGGGACCGGCGGGGGAAGGGAAAGATCATGATTGAGTATGGGACGCTGGAGGATTTTGACCGGGTGGTGCAGATGTTGAAGGGGAAGTGAGGAACAGGTTTTAAGGTTTCAGGGTTTCAAAACCTACGGTGTACGAGTGGTTTTGTTTTGGGAATTATATACTTGACTAGCCACTAATATTGGCGCATAATGCCTTTAGTCCAATTTTGGAGTAGGCATGAAAACCAACATAAACCTAGGCATCATTAGCGTTTACGAGTTCATGCAGAAGTTCCCGACCGAGGATTCTGCTCGATTACACCTTGAAGCTCGTAGATGGGCTAGTGGCAGGTTCTGCCCCGCGTGCGCTTCTGTTCGCACGGTTGAAGTCAAAGGACACAAGCCCATGCCATATCGCTGTCAGGACTGTCGCGCTCACTTTAGCGTGCGGACTGGTACAGTTCTAGCAGAGAGCAAAGTCGGCCTCCAAAAGTGGCTTATGGCAATATACATGCTACACACATCGCGCAAAGGCGTGTCCAGCATCCAAATGGCGAAGCAATTGGGCGTCACCCAAAAGACGGCGTGGTTCTTAGATCACCGCATCCGTGAAGCCATGCGGCAGCGGGGAGGAATCTTTTCCGGCACGATTGAGGTCGATGAGACCTTTATCGGCGGCAAGGAAAAGAATAAGCACGCTGACCGCAAATTGCACCTAGGGAACGTCTGAACAAGTTCTGATTGCAACCGCTCGGCGCCGGAAGTAAAGGCGTCCAGCGGTTTTATACAGCTCAGAAAGATACAACGACCCGCCGCATCTGCTCCGTGGGAGCGATGCGGCGGTTTCGGGACACAC
>JANXZM010000078.1 GCA_025355505.1 Acidobacteriaceae bacterium
CAACAGCGCGTTGAGAAGCTGCAGATTCGATAGCGTGACGTTGCCCCGCTGCCGGGGAAGGCTGGACTTGATGCGACGGTACTGCGCCTCGGTGATCTCCACGAATCAAAGATATCACGAAATCTTTAATTAGTGTTAACACTATATAATAGCACCAGGACGATACGGTACTGCGACGGCAGCCTTTGAATCGTCCTCACGCAATCGTTCCGCCTCTTCGCTTCGGATCGCCAACATTTCCGGGTTGACGCTGCCCTCGGCGCTCAGTCTCTCCAGTTGCTTGCGATCGGGCATGAGTTCTTCGAGAGAGACAGCAAGAGAATCTTTGCCAAGCTCACGGCTCTATTTTTTCTGGATACTTTCGGGCTAGTCTTCTTTGCAATGCACATTCTGAACGCCTGTTCCCACCTCGGGGCAGCGTGGCTGGCACGTCGCATCGGTCTTGTGAACACAATGGACTTCACCCATCTTCCGTCAAGTCTGCTCCTTATGGCTGTGCCCTTTGCGCCCGCGTTCACGTGGGCGGTCTTGCTCTTCCTTTGAATGAAGGCGGCAATTAGCAGCAACCGCAAGCCTTGCCGCGCATTGCTTCCCTGCCCTCCCGCAGGATGAGAGGAACAATCACCAGCGCCGCAACCGGATCTGCCCATGTCACGTTCCAGATCGCGTTGATTCCAAGGCCAACCAGAGCAACCAAGGCAAGGTAAGCGCACAAAGCGGATTCAGCGGCATCCGCCCTGAGTGCGGCGCTACCCGTGATCGCGGAGAGCCTGCGCTTTTCCTTGGCAAGCCACGGCATGATCGCAGCTGCGGCGATCAAGATGGTTATCCCCAGGTACGTGGTTTTGGGTTGATTGTGTCCCAAGAGCGTCATTACTGAAGCCACGACCACATAAGCCGCAAGGATGAACAACAGCACCGCAGCGATCCGGGCTGCATGTTTTTCTGGTTGTTCCTGCCCGGCATGTGCGCGGAACCGCCACAAGACAACTATAGCTGAGAGGAGTTCGATAGCACTGTCGCCGCCAAAAGCGAGTAGTGCGGGGCTGCGCGCTGCCCATGCGGCAGCCAGGGATACCGCTGCCTCCACGGTCATCCAACAGATTGTGATGGTTTGAATCTGCCGGATGCGCCTGAAAGTGTCTTGTTTCGAAATTTGCGACACTGAAGACATTGGACAGCACTATGACATCAGTGGTAACCACGTTCACTCCACCGAAAGCCCTTGACTCTGGACCGTAGTCCCGAGTGTAGCCTTTCAACATGCTTCAAGTCTTCGATCACGCCACGGTCATCATGCAGATCGGAGAAGTGGCGAAACTGACGGAACTCACCGTGGATGCTATCCGCTTCTATGAGCGCCGCGGTTTGCTTCCCAAAGCTCCGCGCACCGCGGGCCGGTTCCGGCTCTACACCAATGATGACGTGGCCCGGCTGGGCTTTAGCAGGCAGATGCAAGGCTTGGGTCACCTCCGTTACTCCACCGGTTCCGGCCGTAACGTGCCACGCCGCAGTGCTCGTTCCTTCATCAACACGAAGAAAACCGGAACCAGAATCAATACATGGATAGTTGAGGTAATCATTCCACCGACCATAGGAGCGGCGATCGGCTTCATCACGTCAGATCCGATACCACTCGCCCAAAGGATCGGAATCAGGCTGGCGAGAACCGCACACACCGTCATCAGCTTTGGCCGGAGCCGCTGCACTGCACCCTCAATGGCCGCCTCCTGAATATCGGCATCTGTAAGCGGGCGACCTGAAGCAATGCGCTTATCGAGCGATTCGTGCAGATACACGACCATCACGACGCCCGTCTCCACCGCGATGCCAAACAGCGCTATATACCCGACCCACACTGCCACGCTGAAGTTGTAGCCCAGCAGCCACTGCAAGATCAGCCCGCCGGTCATCGCATAGAACGTGGGGAAGATCAGGACCATGGCCTCGGTCAGGGAGTGGAAGACCATGTACAGGAGCAAGAAGATCATGAAAAAGACCACGGGCAAAATGAGCTTCATCCTCTCCTTAGCCCGAAGTTGGAATTCATATTCGCCTGACCACTGATAGGTGTAGCCCGCGGGCAATTGCAGCTTTTCGCGAAGCATTTTGCTGGCCTGGTCTACGAAGCCACCGTAGTCGGTGGTCTTGAGATCCATGTAGACATATCCCGTGAGCTGGCCATCTTCATCGCGGATCATCGCCGGGCCACGCGAGAACGAAATCTTGGCTACTTCGGAAATCGGTATCTGCGCCCCGGAAGGTGTAGCAATCAGCACTCTGCTGAGCTCCTCCACGTTGTCGCGAAAATCACGTTGGTAGCGGACATTGATCGGATAGCGGCTGCGGCCTTCGACGTTTTCGGCAACGTTCATGCCTCCAATGCCCGATTCCACGGCCTGTTGCACGTCGGCAATGGTCAAGCCGTACTTCGCCGCCTCTGGACGATTGACCTCTATATTGATGTAAAAACCCTGAGAGACCCGCTCGGCAAAAACCGAACGCACCTGCGGCAACCCCGAGAGAATCTGCTGGACCTGTGCCCCGAGCTGCTGGATTTGCTCCAGATTCATGCCTTGAATCTTCATTCCCACTGGCGTTTTGATTCCCGTCAGCGCCATGTCCAGCCGATTTTGTACGGGCATGGTCCACGTGTTCGTCAAGCCCGGAAACTGGAGCTTCTCGTCCATTTCGCGAATGAGCTTTTCGTAGGTCATCCCCGGCCGCCACTTTTCGCGCGGCTTGAGCATCACGGTCGTGTCGTACATATCCAGCGGAGCGTTGTCTGTGGCACTGTCGGATCGTCCAACCGCACCGAAGACGGTCTCAACTTCCGGGAAGGACCGGAGAATCCGATCCTGTTCCTGCAAGAGCTGTGACGCTTGCGTGATCGAAATACCAGGAAGTGCCGTGGGCATGTACAGCGTCGAACCTTCGTACAGTGGAGGCATGAACTGGCTGCCGATCTTGAACATCAAAGGAAACGTCACCACGAGGAATGCCAAATTGAGCAACAACGTCGTCTTGCGGTATTTCAGGCAGAGTCGTAAAACCGGCAAATAGAGTGCCTGCGTAACTCTTGAAATCGGATTTTCCGATTCGGGCCGCAATTTCCCTCGAATGAAAATGACCATCAGGATGGGAACCAGCGTGATCGCCAACAAGGACGAGAAGCCTACGGCCAGAGTCTTCGTCCATGCCAGCGGACGGAACATGCGGCCCTCCTGTGCTTCCAGCAGAAACACCGGGAGGAACGAGACAACAATTATGAGGAGAGAAAAGAACAGCGCGGGGCCCACCTGCTTGGCGGAGTCGATCAGAATGCGCACCCGCTCTCGTTCCACTGCCTTCTTCTCGGATTTGCCTGCACTCGCATCTGTCTCTTTATCGAGGGTTGGCCCATTCGAGGAATTCACCTTCCCGAACGTTTCTCCGCCCGATGCCGGGCGCTCGGAAAGATGCCGGTATCCGTTCTCGACCATGACGATGGCGGCGTCCACCAAGACACCAATCGCCAATGCCAACCCGCCCAGCGACATAATATTGGAGCTGACGTTCAGGTAGTACATGGGAATAAAAGAGATCGCGAGCGCAATTGGCAATGTGAGAATCGGGATCAACGCGGAACGGAAGTGAAACAGAAACACAATGATGACCAGGGAAACAATGATCGCTTCCTCAATCAGGCTATGTTTCAAAGTGTTGATCGATTCGCTGATCAGTCCCCCGCGGTCATAGCCGGAGACGATCTCGACTCCCGGCGGCAGTGATCCTTTGATCTCAGCCAGTTTCTTCTTGACACCATCGATCACGTTGAGCGCATTCAGCCCATACCGCATGACCACAATGCCGCCCACGGTCTCGCCTTCACCGTTCCACTCCGCCACACCTTCCCGCATGTCCGGGCCGAACGAAACCGTGCCCAGATCCTTGATGAGTACGGGTGTCCCGTTCTTCGCCATGACCGGGACGTTTGCCAGATCATCGAGCGACTTAAGATAGCCCAGCCCGCGAATCATGTATCGTGTACCGCTCAGTTCCAGTACCCGGCCGCCGACTTCATTCGTGCTCGACTTCACGCGGTCAATCACTGTCGAAAGCGGAATGCCATATGCCAGCAACTTGTTGGGATCGACATTGACCTGGTACTGGCGCACGAACCCGCCGATGCTCGCCACTTCGGCCACGCCGGGTACGGTTGCCAGCTGATAACGCAGGTGCCAATCCTGAATGCTTCGAAGATCGGCCAGGCTCTGCTTGTGACTGTGATCGACGAGTACATATTCATAGACCCAACCGGCACCGGTTGCGTCGGGGCCGATGGCAGGATGCACATTTGCAGGAAGCCGGCCGGCAATCGTCTGTAAATACTCCACAACCCGAGAACGGGCCCAATAAATGTCCGTCCCATCTTCGAAGACAACAAAGACATACGAGTCATTGAACATGGTCTGCGCGCGTACCGCTTTCACCCGCGGCGCAGCCAGCAACGCAGTCACAATCGGGTAGGTAACTTGATCTTCGATGATGTTGGGCGGTTCACCTTCCCAATTGGTGTGAATGATGACCTGCACGTCTGAAATGTCTGGCAGCGCATCCAGCGGAACGTGGCCCATTGACCAAATTCCCGCCAGCGTGAGCAGCAATACGGCGGTGAATACCAGAAAGCGATTGTGTGCACACCACTCGATGATTCGGGAGATCACGGTTACATACCTCCTGTGGCATTGAGCGTGAGTTGCTTGTTGGCAATCGTCTGTCCGTTTTGTTGTGCCCTGACGGTGACCTGCCAAGTGCCGCCGGAGCCGAGATCGCCTTTGCCTTCATACATCCCGCCGCCCTTGTCGCTGGCATTGATGACGGTTTTCATTGAGGCCATTGCCATCGCGGGCATCGCCGCCATGAAGAAGGTCACGGTCACGTTTGCTCCCGTGATCGGTTTCCCATCTTGGCCTGTCAGCTTCACGCGAACGATGTTGCTGCCCTTGTGCGGAGGATCGGGATCAGTCGTCAGTTCCACAATCGCTTGTTGTTGTACTGGAGCATTCATGGACGCCGCCTGACCAGCGCCGGGAGGCGGAGGAATAAACGCGCCCGAAGCCGCCTGCAATTGCGCCTCGGAATCAATCAGGAAATTTGCCGAAGTGACGATTTGTTCTTGGTCCTTGATGCCCTTGGTGACCACCAGCTCATCGCCGACTTGAGGCCCCAACTCGACTGCGCGCGGTTCGATGTTGCCTTCGCCGCTATAGACGAACACCAGGCTCTTGGTTCCTGAGTGAAAAGCCGCACTGGCCGGGACGACCAACTGCCGTCCCATCGGCAGCTTGGCGCGAACATTCACGTACATTCCGGGCCTCAACTTCAGACCAGGATTCGCAAACACCAACCGCACCGGCAACGTGCGTGTGTTCATGTCCAACTGCGGGAGTATGTAGTCCACACGCCCGTTGAAGACTCGTCCGGGATACGCATCGACTGTGACCTCTGCGGGATCACCCGGTTTGATCTTGCCTGCATCGTTTTGGAATATCTGGGCGAGAACCCAAACGTCGGAAAGGTCAGCTATGGTATACAGCATAGTTTCCGGCTGAACGTACATATTGGGCAGCGCGTTTTTCTGCGTGATGTAACCCGAGACGGGAGAATTGACTGTCAGGTCCGTAATCACCTTTCCGCCTTGATCTAACTTCTCGATTTCGGCAGGAGACACTTCCCATTGCAGCAGCCTCTCTTTGGCGGCACTGAAGAGAGAAGACGCACCCGAAGCCACCCCGCTCACTTTGCTCTGCTGCAAAGACTCGGAGTTTTTCTTTGCCAGCAAGTATTCGTGCTCGGTCGAGACGAGGTCGGGACTGTAGATCGTGAACAAGGGCTGGCCTTTGCCAATAAAATTGCCCGTAGCGTCGGCATGGACTTTGCGAATCCATCCCGCGAATCGCGTCTGCACATAAGCCTGCCTCCGCTCATCCACCTGCACATTGCCGTAGAAACGAAGCTCGGCGTTGACCGGCTTGGATTCAACCTTCCCAATCACAATGCCGATGCTTTGCATCCGCTGGGGCGTGAGCTGGATCGAGGCAAGCGGCGTCTCTTGTATATTGCCGGCCTGAGAGTCGCCTCCCGCTCCGGGTTCGGAACCCGAGTGGTTGGCCGATGGAGTTTGTGCCATCGCCTCCATGGACCCGCTTGCGGAAGTGGCGCCCGGCTGCAACGCAGTTCCGGCATGGCTTAAGCGCCACCATAAAGTCGCCACCACCATCACGAGCACAATCGTTGTGGCCAGTGTGATCCAAAACGCGCGGCGATATTTATTGCTTTCTGTACGGAGCATGTCTGGTCCCTCGTTTGCATTCGTTCTGAAGCTGCGCTCGTTCATGGCACATCCACCCCGGTAAGGCGCTCCAGTTCAGCCAGCGCCGATTCGTGCTCAACCAGCTCGCTTCGATATTCCAAGTCCAGGTTCAACACATCGAGGAATCCGGAAAGCAGGCTCTCGAAGTCTTGGCGGTTCGATTGATATGCGGACAGAGCCGATTGAAAAGTCGCTTCCGATTGCGGGACCAGACCGTCACTGTAAATCTTCAGCCGCTCCTCCGAAGTTTCTGCGCGCACATACTGCTGCTGCACTTCCGAAAGCACGCGCTGTGACTCAGCGTCTAGCTCTTGCCGTGCTCGCTCCTGGTTCTCCTGCGCTTCTGCCAGTTCGGCTTTCTGGCGCCCACGATTTGGCAGTCTGATGCCGAATGTAGCCATGTAGTAATCGCGGGCCTGGCTTCCGGTGTGCTGGTAGGTGTACTGCACGTTGAAGTCGGGACGGAAATTCTTGTGGGCCAACTCCACCTGGGTTTCCTGCTGCCGCATTGAGGCCTGTTTTGAGTGCACATCGGGATTCTGCTCGCGAGCCCGCTGCAGGAGTTCGGCTGCGGCGTACGGAAGAGCTCGCAACGTGAGGGTCTCGGCAACGATCTCCGCGGACTCCTGCGGACGGCCCAAGACCTGCTTGATCTGGGCTTCAAGCAGCCCTTTTTCCTGATGGTGGTGCGCGATCTCTTGGAGAATCTTCGTGTGCTGCAACTGAGCTTTCAGCACATCTTGCTGATTGCCCTGGCCCACGCGGTAGCGTGCCTCGGCCGCCTCCTGTACCTGATTCAGTAGCGCGTCACTTCTCTCCAGAACACCGAGGGTTTGCTGAATGTAGGCCAGGCGGAAATAGACCATCTTGAGATTTCCCACCACCGTTCTGCGGACGGAATCGGTTTGCGCTTCAATGGAGTCCGCGTCGTGTTCGGCGACATTGGCGCGCAACTGCCGTTTGCCTGGGTAGGGGAGGTCCTGTGACGCGCCGAACCCGATGTAGGCGAAATCGCTGTTGCTGTAGCCCGCGAAAGGGCGTGGGCTGCCCACGCTGAACTGCTGCACTGAAAGTTGCGTCTCGGGTAGCGCGGAGACCTGCTTGGGGACATTTCGAGCAGCCTGCCATCCGTGGAAAGAAGCCGCAATCTTCGGGTTCTCCCGTTCGGCCTCTTGTATTAACTCGCGCAGAGATGTGGCCATTCCCGCGTGCTCGGCCATGCCGGGAGATTCAGGAGTGGGGGCCGGTTGTGACGAATTTCTGGTCTGTTGAGCTGTCCCCTTGACCGGGAGTAGCATCGTCCCAACGAGCACAGCCGCGCTAATTAGCGAAATACGAGTGCACCCGAAGAGACTTCGGGACAAATAAGTGGATTGCATCTTCCCTCCGCATCACAAACACAAGTTTGTAAACGCACGAACGTGCACACGCACGAGTGCGTTAGCAGCTCAGAGGAAAGACGATCAGATTCTTAGGACTGTGGTGGTTAGAGACACTAGTCCTGGCGGACTATGCGTGCACCAAACACGCGACGACCATTGCGCGAGCGAGAAGTACGCGTCGGTTTGGGCAGTAAGGGGAAGCGCGTGAAACAAAACCAAATTGACATGATGCAATTGCGAAGAGGCGGTCTTAAGAGCGTGAAAGTCCGCAGGCGTGGCGGTTACCTTACAACAAGGATGGGATTTCGCCATCCCCATGTCCCCGCACTGCTCCGCCATCTTCTTGCAACACTCGCGCTCGGCCGATGTCATTCCTGCACCCGGCAACACGCAAGCCGCGACCGGCAGCGCGGCCAACATCAGCGCAAGGGCGGAAACCCCGACTTTGATCAACAGTTTCAACGTCACTAGTCTACCTATAGCGGATAGTAAGACGCAACAGGCAGAGAAAGGTTTCAGCTTACCCCCGTCACGTGATCGGCCAACCCAACCTTCATGGCAGCGTCGTGACGTTGGCACCACCGGCAACACCCCACCTTTGCTGCTTAGATTCAACAATTTAGCGGGTTGTTGGGCAACCAGAGCAAATGAGCACGAGTAGCCCACTGCTCCGGCCTGCCCAGGGCACTGTGCGATCAGACTGCCACCCACCCTTCGCGAAAAGCACGCGAAGGATGGGGCACTGTTGTGTGATTGGAAAGGAAACCAAAACCGAAGCGTGGGCCACCCTCTATAACCTTGGCGGCGTTGTCAAGAGACACGTAGAGTGTCCGAGGCGGCTGCACCCTTGCGGTAGTGCTGGACCCCCAGGTTTTGTTCTTGCTTCTTAGGCAGCTTTTGGTGTTGCTCTTGCTCTTTG
>JANXZM010000080.1 GCA_025355505.1 Acidobacteriaceae bacterium
CCCAAGGGGCTTCATCCTCCACGCGGCGTTGCTGCGTCAGGGTTTCCCCCATTGCGCAAAATTCCCCACTGCTGCCTCCCGTAGGAGTCTGGACCGTGTTTCAGTTCCAGTGTGTCCGTGCGCCCTCTCAGGCCGGATACCGATCTTCGCCTTGGTAAGCCATTACCTTACCAACTAGCTAATCAGCCGCGACCCCCTCCAAAAGCGGATTTCTCCTTTGATCTTTCGATATTATGCGGTATTAGCCTCGGTTTCCCGAGGTTATCCCCCACTCAAGGGTAGGTAGTCACGTGTTACTCACCCGGTCGCCACTTTACTCATGGATTGCTCCACTTTCTCGTTCGACTTGCATGTGTTAGGCACGCCGCCAGCGTTGATTCTGAGCCAGGATCAAACTCTCATTTGAAACCTGAGCCTGTCTGGGTAGACAGGCAACCTCCGCCAGCTGAGGCAGAGGTCCATCTTGTGAGTACGTTCAGACTTGAGCCCGAACATTTGTTTCTCACGACTGGCACGTTCAACCTTTTGTCAAAGACCGATCCGCTTTCCGCCTGAGCGGTGCGCTTTCAATCCGCCGAGATCCTTTGCAGGATTTTAGGCGTCCTCGAAACTTGATAAAACTACGCGTTTGCCGGAGTGCTGTCAACCCTCTGAGATCACAGGATATCCACCTGATTTCAACAGTGCGGGGAGTCTCCATCCAGAAGCCGGCTAGCGGCAAACTGGGGGGCTCTTTATTTACAGCGCGCCCGAAAGCGCTCTTCCACTCTGGTTCGCCACAAAATCCGGCGCAGGCCGAAGCGGAAGATGATTCAAAAATTAAAGATCGCTTAGAGGTTCTGCTATTCGCGGAAACCCTTCAGGGAACTTTGTCCCCGAATGCGAACCCCGGAAAGGGGTCAAATGGAGGCTTACTGAATTTGATGCCAAAAGCCACCGCGAAGATTCAGCGGATAGCCCAGACTCTTGTTCACTTGTCCTCTGCTCGATTTGTTATACCAAAGTGCAGGGGGTTGCGCAAGGGGGAATAAAAAAAAATACGTGGAGTGCACAGGAAGGGTTTTTTGGGGCGCGGGTTTGAGGGGCGTGGAGGGGCGGACAGACTTGATTTCGATTCCGGGTAAGGCCGAAAAGTGTACGAGCGAGAACTGGCCGGACCCGCCGGGAGTTGGTTTTGTTGATCCAGTGTTTCCGGCGTTCAAGCGCAGGGCTAGGTTGGCTTGCCGCGCTGCCGCGCTGCCGCGCCGCCGAAGACGGAGCAATTTTTCTACGAGCCCAGCGCCGACCGAATCGACTCGACGATCGATTCCGCAAGCCGATCGATCTGCTCCTTCGACTCCGCTTCAATCATCACGCGCGCCAGGGCTTCGGTGCCGGAGTAACGTACGACCACTCGGCCGTTGCCGTCGAGTTCCCGCTCCGCGGCGGAAATCTCCGCTTGGACTAACGGGATCTCCGCGAAGGGAGTTTTTTGCCGCACGCGCACATTCCGGATGGTTTGCGGAAACACCTTGAGATCGCCCACCAGCTCAGCCAGTGGCTTGCCGGTCCGAACCATGATCTCCAGCACCCGGAGGGCGGTGATCAGTCCGTCGCCGGTGGTCGCATCCCCATCGCGAAAGAGTATGTGGCCGGATTGTTCGCCGCCAAGGGTGGCTCCGGCACGCTGCATTTCCTCAAGCACATACTTATCGCCGACATTGGCACGCAGCATGCGAACGCTCGAGCGCATGAGCGCCAACTCCAATCCCATATTCGACATGGTCGTCGCCACCACGGTGGAATTGGCGAGGGCGCCGCGCGACAGCATTTCACGCGCCGCCAGCAGCAGGACCGCATCCCCGTTTACCACTCGCCCATTGGCATCGCAAAAAAGAGCGCGGTCCGCATCGCCATCAAAGGTAACGCCCACATCGAAACGTCCCTGCTTGCCGGCGGCAAGGTGGTCGGCGGTAAGGCTTTCTGAGACAAAGCGCGCCACTGTTTCGGGATGGAGCGCGCCGCAATTCTCGTTAATGTTTTGCCCATCCGGCGCGGAGTGCAGAAAGGTCGTGTTGATCTTGAGCGCCCGGAACAACTCCGGAGCTTCCGCAGCGGCCGCGCCATTGGCGCAATCGACCGCCACGCGAAGCCGGCTCAAGTCGGTGGAAACGCTGCTCGCGAGCCAGCGCACGTAAGCGTGGCGCAAACCTTCCTCACCCGGAACGCTCGATACCTGGGGCGTGGAATCGGGCGCTGGAACGGCATCCGCCTGCAACAGCGCAAAAATCTCCTTTTCAATCGCCAGTTCGTGGGCGTCCGGCAGCTTGTAGCCATCGCCGGAAAAAATCTTGATCCCGTTATCGGTCCACGGATTGTGCGAAGCGGAAATCACGACCCCGGCATCGAAGCCTTGGGATCGCGCCAGAAACGCGACGCCCGGGGTGGTGATCACGCCGGCGCTGCGCGTTTCCACGCCCACCGACCCAAGCCCCTGCAGAAATCGGTCGGCGATCCAGCGACTGGAGACGCGCGTGTCCTGTCCAATGACCACCCGCGCCTTGGCATTCCCGCGCACCAGATCGTGCCCGAGGGCCCGCCCAATCCAATAAACACTGTCGCGCGTCAGCGGAAATTCTCCCGCCACGCCACGAATCCCGTCAGTACCGAAGAGTTGTCTGGTTTGCGTCATGCAAAGGCCGGGGAAGGGAACCTATTCCTTTAGTTTTTCTCGTCTCTCGAACTTTCCATGATAACCGTCACGCGAATCGGAGTGGGGTGCACAACTTGGATCAGAGGATCGGGGACATAGGCCTGGGTTACAAAAGTAGCCCGCGTCATAGCCCCGCTGACATCTACCGGATCGGTGGTGGCGGCTTCCACCGCGTCGACGCGGCGGCGAGGTCCGGTAATCGTGATATTCGGCGGATCGGCGATCAGCTGCGCCACTCGCATGCCGCTCGCAAAATTTCCGGTGACACGCGGTCGAACCTGAACCACCCGCGTCTCGCGATTGTCAAACGAGAGGTGGAACTGACCGGGTTTGATCTGCACGACTTCCAGATACTGGGGCACATGCACTTGCCCGCCGTTCAAATCGAAGGTCCGTTCTCCCGGGCGGACGTTGGCCAAGTCGATCTCGGCGCGCACATCCGCAACTTGCAGGCGATGAATGAGCCGCTCCGGTCCCCGTACCCGGATCTGCGCCTCGGTGGAGCCCGTGGAATCGACCTCAAGATTGTCGGGAAGGTTTTGGAACTCGATGGGAACTTTCATTTCGACTTCGGCGATGGGGTCGCGCGCCACCACCAGCCACAGGCCGATGGCGAGCAGCAGGGAAACCACCTTGAGTCCGAAATTGTGAATAAAAGTCCGCTGAAAAAAGCTGCGCTGCGCGAAGTTCGGCATTGTCAGTCGTCCCTTCCGGGGCGCAGGCCTGCATCCTGCCTGCGGGAAAGATGCGAACTGGGGGGCACCTCTTCGATAAAACTTTCCTCCACCGGACTCGGCAGCGTGGGCGCGGGAGCGTAGCGGCGGAGCAAAGCGCTCAACCGCTCACGCAGGCGCTCCACCGTCAACTCGCGCTCAATGGTTCCCGCCACCGCCATGCTGATCGTGCCCGTCTCTTCCGAAATGATGACGGCGACCGCGTCGGTTTCTTCCGTGATCCCGATCGCCGCACGATGGCGCGTACCCAGTTGGGTCGAAAGCACAGGATTCATCGAGAGCGGCAGGAAGCAGGCGGCGGCGGCGATGCGGTCCCGTTGCACAATTACGGCGCCGTCATGCAGCGGAGCGCTGGGACGAAACACCGTGGCCAGCAGGTCGTAGGAGAGGCGGGCATCGAGCGACACGCCGCTCTCGATGTAAGTACGCAGGCCAATCTCACGTTCAATCACGATCAGCGCGCCGGTCTGATTCTGCGAAAAAAGATTGGCCGCCAAAACAATGTCGTCGTAAACGTCGGCCACCGAACTCGACGACCGCATCAGCGAAATGCGGCTCCCGAGGTTTGCCAGAGCGCGCCGGATCTCCGACTGGAAGACGACGATCAGCGCAAAAACAACATACGGCAGCAGCGTGCTGAGCAGCCAGTTCAGGGTCCGTAATTCTCCCAGGCGCGCGAAATAGAAAGCCAGTCCGAGCGTAGCCACCCCGACCAGCATCGGCGCCGCCCGCGTGCCCCGCACCAGCGTCAGAAACTGGTAGATCAGGATCGCGACCAGCACGATGTCCAAAATCGAAATGCCCGAGATGTGCGACCAGACCAACGACGGCGTCACGCCACCCTCACGTCGGAAGTTGAATTGGCCTTCATTCTAATGCAGTGCGGCCGGATTCCGTCTCGCTGCGCTCGGTGGCAATCACGCGCGCGCGAACTCGTCCCCGAGCCAAACGCGCCGACAACTGATCCCCAGCTTCGAGCCGGGCCGCATCTTTCACCAGTTGGCCTTTCGCATCGAACACCAGAGCGTATCCGCGATTCAGAATCGCCACCGGCGAAAGGGCTTCGAGGCTAGCCGTCTGGCGCTCCAGCGCCCCGCGGCTCTCCAGCAGCCGCGTGTGGGTTGCGGCGGCAAGGTTAGCAACTTGCGCCGCCAATTGCTGGCGAATGGCAGCGAGGCGGCGGCGCGCATCATAGTGCCGCACCGCAGCAGCAACGCTTTCGCAGCGCCGATTCCATCGCTCCAGCAGTTGCCGTTCCGCCTTTTCCAGACGAAACCGCTGTTCATCCAGCTTCTGCTGCCGCCGGTGAATACCATCCATCATGCGCGCAAACGCTCCATGCTGTGCCCGCTCGGTCAGATCCTGACGTGCCATCAGTAGGCGGTAGCGCAACGCGCGCTCCAACCGGCGATACAAATCCTCCGCCTGCGCTTCGATCTCCTGTCGCGACCGGATCACCAGTTCCGCCGCCGCTGACGGTGTAGGCGCGCGCAGATCGGCGACAAAATCCACAATCGTGAAATCCGTCTCGTGCCCAATGGCCGAGATCACTGGAATCTTCGAGTCCGCAACCGCCCGCGCCAGGCCTTCATGATTAAAGGCGGCCAGGTCCTCGGCCGATCCGCCGCCACGCGCAATAATGATGACCTCTACCGGGTAGCTGTGACGCGACTCTTGCTGAAAGTATCGCAGCCCAGCCATCACCTCGCCCGGCGAAGACTCGCCCTGCACCTGCGCGGGATAAATCAGCACATTCGCCGAGTGATGCCGTCGCGCCAGAATGTTCAGGATGTCCCGGAGCGCCGCCCCCTGCGGTGAAGTGATGAGGCCAATTCTCTGTGGCAAGGGCGGGATCGGCTTTTTTCGCGAGGCCTCAAACAATCCTTCGGCCTGCAATCGCGCCTTCAATTGATCGAAGGCCAGCTGCAGAGCGCCCGCGCCCTTGGGCTCCATGAATTCCGCGGAGATTTGCAGCTCCCCACGATCTTCATACACGGTGATGCGCCCGCGCACCGTGACGTGCAATCCATTCTCAGGGCGAAACCGCAGCAGCTTCGCCGACGAACGGAACATCACCACGCGAATCTGGGCGCTCTCTTCCTTGAGCGTGAAATACAAATGCCCGGAATCGTGGATGCGAAGATTTGAAATCTCGCCTTCCACCCAGCAATCGGAATACTCGCGCTCGATGTGCGACCGCACTGCGGAGACCAGCGCCCGCACCGTCCAGATGCGCCGCTCCGGAGGACGAAACTGGAACCCGAGTTGGTCCGCCATCTCCATGAAGTTTGAGTTACAACGCTTCAGTTAAGAAGTTTAAGTTTACCCTGCTGCCCAAGCGAGATACACGCAGGGACAGCCGGGCCCGCCCCCGGCTGTCCAGCCGAGCGAGGCTCGGCAGCGTCGCCCGGCCCGTTACGGCTTCAGCCGCCCCATCAGGAACAGAACAATAGAGAGCACAACACTAATCAGGATGGAACTCGCCAGCGGAAAATAGAAAGTGGCGTTCTTGCCCCGATACAGGACATCTCCCGGCAACCGTCCAAGAGGCAAGCCTGTACGGCCCAGCAGCATGACGATGCCCCCGATCACCACCAAGGCCACGCCCAGCATCACCAGCATCCGTCCCATCTCCGCCATGCTTCGAGTGTAACGCCGCAGATTGTCAGACTATTCGAGATAGTTGGGTAGATCTCAAGATGCTCACGGCGGGCACTTAACAACTCTTTACAAATTGTCGACAACTCAAGCCGCGCGGGCGCAGCAATATAGTGAATGGCCTCTCCCGGGCTCGTGCGACCTTGGAGGACACTGATGAGTTTCGATAGCCAGTATGTCTGGGTGGTCATCTGCAAGAATCACAAATTTCACGAGCGGTAAAATCTTTACTTTGGACACAAAATCCCTCTTGGCGAAGCGGACGGATTTCAGCCTCCCCCCGCTTTGGACAGTCGCATCCAGGTACGCTGTGACGAGTGCGGCCAGGAGCATGCCTATCAGCCCCAGGACGTGATGAGAATTGAACTGGAGTTGCCCGACTCTTTTACCCCGCACCCATTTTTCTTGCAGGCGTGAGTCTTTAGCTTAGGAGCCTGTGGTGAAACTCCAGCGCCCAAAACCAGCGCCTAAAGGCGCCCTCATAACACGGCACTTACGGTATGCCTGAAGGCATACACCTGATACAAAACATACTTGCACCACGGGCTGCTA
>JANXZM010000088.1 GCA_025355505.1 Acidobacteriaceae bacterium
CCGACTTTCCCTGTCCGCTTGGAAATCCCGCACAACCCGCGGGATTCCCACTTTCCCACAGCCCCGACGGCGGCTGGTTATTAACCAAAACCGGACATGTCACGTGCTACAAAAACCGGACATTTTAACTTGCTACCGACAACTCACCCTGCATACACTATCCGTCCTCCAACAATGGTCGCCACTACTTTCCCCGTTAGCTGCCATCCATCGAAGGGCGTGTTCTTCGATTTCGAGCAAGATTTGGCGGCGTCGAAGGTCCACTTCCTCTTCGGATCGAAAACGGTAACGTCGGCGACGGAGCCGCGGACAAGGGAACCGCGGCCGCGAAGATCGAAACAGCGAGCCGGACCGGCGGTGAAGAGTTCGACGACGCGGGCCAGCGGGATGTGCTTCTCGCGATGCAGCCTGGTGATCGCGAGCGCGAACGCAGTTTCCAGTCCGGTGATGCCGAACGCGGCGCGCTCGAATTCCATCTCTTTTTCGTGGGCGGCGTGGGGAGCGTGATCGGTGGCGATGGCGTCCACCGTACCGTCCGCGAGCGCAGCCAGGATGGCCTCGATATCGGAAGCCGAGCGCAGCGGGGGACTCATCTTGTAATTGCTGTCGTAGTCACGCATGTCTTCGTCGGTCAGCGTGAAATGGTGCGGCGTAACTTCAAAAGTGACACGCGCTTTCGCGCGCTTGCCGCGGCGCACACTCTTCAGCGCGTCCGCCGTGGAAAGATGCGCAACGTGCAGGCGGGCATTCGGAATGTGCATGGCAAGCTGCACGTCGCGCTCCACGATCGACGCCTCGGCAGCCGCCGTCATGCCACGCAGCCCGAGACGGAACGATCGTGCCCCCGCGTGCATGGAGCAATTCTCCGTCATCCGGGTGTCTTCCGCATGTTGCACGACGGGGAGATTCAGTTCGCCCGCCAGAACCAGGGCCTCGCGCATAATGTCGTCATCGAGGATGGGCTTGCCATCGTCGGTGACCGCGATGGCTCCAGCCGTGTGTAGCGCGCGGAAGTCGGTGAGCGTGACGCCCTTGCTCGCTCGCGTCGCGGCGGCGATGCCAAACACATTGACGACCGCGCCGCGTTCGGGCTGGCGAAGCCACTCGATCCACTCCACCGAATCGACGATCGGCACCGTGTTGGGCATGGTGCAAACAGAAGTGAAGCCGCCAGCAGCGGCAGCGGCCGTGCCCGTCGCGATCGTCTCTTTGTGCGTCTGGCCAGGCTCGCGCAGGTGCACGTGCAGATCGATGAAGCCGGGCGCAACGATGAGTCCGCGAGCATCGAATTTCTCGTCCGCCGCACCCTTGATCTTGTTGGGAGCAGCCACTTCGGCGACGCGGCCATTTTTCAGCAGCACGTCCATGGGCGCGTCGATGCGCGCCGCCGGGTCGATGAGGTGGCCGCCTTTGATTAGCAGGCTTCGATTTGTTTGTCCGCTTGTCATCGCATCTTTCCCATCGCCCTAGCCAGGATCGCCATCCGCATGGGCACGCCGTTGCGCACTTCCTCCAGGATGCGCGCCTGAGCGCCATCGGCAACTTCGCTGGTCAACTCGAGACCGCGAATGATCGGGCCGGGATGCATCACGATGGCATCCTTCTTCGCCATCTTCAAACGCGCCGGAGTCATCTGGTAACGCGCGATATATCCCGCGAGATCGATCTTCAATCCGGAAAAGCGCTCTTTCTGCACGCGCAGCAGCATGACCACGTCGGTGCCGCGCAAGGCGTCTTCGATATGGCGCGTAACGCGCACGCCGGGCGCGAGGGTCGTTGCGATGTCGGGCGCCAGTTCCGGCGGACCGCAGAGAATAATCTTCACGCCGAATTTACTTAGCAGGTGGCACGCCGACCGCGCCACGCGACTGTGAAAGATGTCGCCCACAATCGCGACCTGCAAACCTTTGAAAGTCTTCTTGTTGCGCAAAATCGTGTACCCATCGAGCAGCGCCTGCGAGGGATGTTCGTGCAGTCCATCTCCGGCGTTAATCACGGGCACGTCGAGGTGCTGGGCCATCAGGTAGGGCGCACCGGCGTTGGGGTGGCGGATTACGATGATGTCGGCGCCCACCGCGCGCACCGTGTATCCCGTGTCCAGCAGCGATTCGCCCTTCTCGATACTCGATCCGGCGGATTGGATAAGGACAGTGTGCGCGCCCAGCGATTTGGCCGCGATTTCAAACGAGCTCCGCGTGCGGGTGGAAGCCTCGTAAAAAAGAAGCAGCACCCGCTTGCCCTTGAGCAGTGGCCGCGGCTTCTCCAGATTCATGCGCCGGGCAAACTTCAAAAGTTTCAGGATCTCGGCTGCTTCCATGTGCTCGATACCGAGCAGGGAACCACGCGCTGGATTCATAGGTGTCTAAGCGATCGCCGTCTACTGCTTTTCCATCAGCAGGACTTTCTCCGCGTCATCGACCTCGCGAAGTTTGACTTCAATAATCTGGTTTTCCGTCGTCTGCACCGTTCGTCCAACGAAGGCGGCCTCAATCGGCAGCTCGCGATGGCCGCGATCGATCAATACGCACAACTGCAAGCGCCGGGGACGGCCCCAGCGAAACAGCGCGTCCATCGCGGCACGGGTGGTGCGGCCGGTATAGAGCACGTCGTCAACCAGCACCACCGACTTACCGGTAATCGGAATTTCCAGTTCGGTTTTATGCACCACCGGCTTGGAGTCGAGGGTGGAAAGATCGTCGCGATAGAGGGTAATGTCGAGCGTGCCGAGCAGCACCGGTTTCTTTTCAATGCGCTGAATAATTTTTGCCAGCCGCTCCGCCAGCGGAACCCCACGACGCCGGATGCCGACCAAAGCCAGATCTTCGACGCCATTATTTTTCTCGAGAATCTCATGCGCCAGCCGGATCAAGGTGCGCTCCACCTCGGACGCCGACATGAGCTGCGCTTTCTGATGGATCTCGACGGGACGACCTGGCACGCGTGAATTCATAAACGCTGCATCATACGCGTGCGGAAAGATGAGAGCAAGGGCGGGTCCGAAACCGCGGTGAATACGGGAAGCAATTGAACTGACTGAATTTACAGGATTTATAAATGGCTTGCAACAAATAGGGGTAGGGCGTAGTCTATTGAAAGGATGGGTAAATCCTGGAACAACCGCGACGCCCTTAACTGGGTATCGTAAGCGCGCTGTAAGCGCGTCGGACTCAGGGGCCATCCAAATTATAGATCATCCCGAAAGCTCCTGTTTGGAGCTTTTTGTTTTTGGCGCCCGTGAGTTCAATAATCTACGTAGACGAGAGTGGCGACCTTGGATGGTCTTTCGGCGCTCCGTATCGACTAGGCGGCTCAAGTCGCTACCTCACGGTGGCCGTTGTTTGTGTCCCATCTTCCAAGAAGCACATCCCAAAGCGTGTTATTAGAAACCTCTACACAAAATTTAAGTGGCCGACTGGTGTTGAGAAGAAGTGGAAAGACATGGGGCCGACGGAGAGAGCTGCCTTTGCGACCGCTGCACAAAAGATGTGCGACGACCATCCTGACATTCACCTGCACGCGATTACCGTCAAGAAGGAGCGAGTCGAGGAACACGTTAGGGCGGACGAGAACAAACTCTATAACTACATGATTCGTCTTTGCGTTCTCGACTGCATGGCAACACAGGATGCGGTGACCATGATCCCCGATCCGCGTTCCATGAAAGTTGAGAGCGGAAGAAGCCTCCACGACTATTTGCAGATCGAGCTTTGGTTTACACGCCACGTCAAGACCAAGCTGTCCACCTGTCCCATGGACAGTAAAAGCTGCAAAGGAATTCAATTTGCAGATATGCTTGCGGGTCTCGTTCAGCAACGATTCGAAGATAGGTATTTTGAGCACATTCGAATTTGTATTAGACGATTGAAATTAAAGAAGCTATTTTTTGGTGACGGCAACTAGAGTGCGGATCATTTGATAGGTGGATTCAAAATGCACCACCATCCCGGAAACCACCGCCGCTAGTGACTGAAATTACCCGCGTGGGTTGCGGGGCCGCAGGAACAGCGAGGCCACCGCCCCGCCAACTGAGGCGAGGACCACCGTAACAATCATCCCAAAAAAGAAGGTGAGCGCCAGCCCTGCCGGCGTGAACAAGTTGTGGATGCTGGCTTGAATGTCAGGGTCCGCCGTGTTGGCTCCAAACCTTTGAGCAACTTTCAAGATGGCATCGGTGTATTCCTGCTGAGCATGAAAGACAAAGATGCGGATCGTGATCAACAGAGCGTTGATGGCGAAGGCGACCACTCCCGCTGCTCCCCCGAGACGCGACCCGAGAGCGGCAGGAAGTGCAGATCCATTTTCGCGACGGTAGAAAAAGACGGCCACGGCTCCGGTCAGCACGATGCCGAGGAATGGGATCATGCCGATGAAAACGCCGAGCACTCCGGCCTTGAGCGCGGCTCGAACGGCAATGCCCCTGTCCATCGTGCTTCCGGACGCGGCTTGCCGCGTCTGAGACCAGGCAAGCCTCGTCTCCGCGGGAATCTCCGGAGAGAACTCGTCCGGCGCGGAATTCAAGCCCGCGGCAATTCCAACCTCCGGAATCGCAACCTGCACGTGGATCTGAGGAGCGCGGCATTGCGGACAAAACGGCCGACCGTCCTCGACCGGGGTCCTACATTGTTGGCAGGGGTGCTCCACGTCTTTGAAGCTAGCGCACAACGAACCGGAGAGCAAGGCATCGGGTGATCCGATCATCTGCCCATCGGGTCATCTTAACCCTGCCGGCACTTCCGATCACCCGATGGCCAGATCACCCGATCTCTTCGATCAGATCGTCTCGTCCTTGCCGGTGTGCATGCGCACATAAACCAGCGCAAAGCGAGTTCCATGGCTGTTGGGCTTCACTTCGACGATGTGCTGGTTGCCCTCGGTTCCAACCTTTAACTCCACCGAGTCTCCGTTGCCGTTATTCCCACACGAGACGGGCTTCGAGCCTTCGTCCTTGCCGGGTGAGGATTCCACGTGACCGCCGCTCCAGTCGCCATGGCACTGGATGGGCTTGCCATATTTCTGCAGCTCTTTGTCGTAGTAGGCGATGACCTTGTCGGCAGCGTCGTCGGAGATGAACTCCGCGGCCACCACCTTCAACGAGAATCCCGGAATCAAAAGGTTTACATTGGCGCTCTTCTTGTCATCACTATTGTCTTTCGGAGCGGGCTTAGCGCCGGGATAGACCGTCAGTCCAGCGTCGCGGATATCGGCTCGCTCGCTGACGTGCAAATCGCCCACGGGAGACTTGATGTCAACGTGGGTCTCGCCATCCTTGCTATTGTGCTTGTCGTTCGCATTGATGCTGCAAGCGGGAAGAACGCAGAGAACGGCAAACAACGCACCCAGGGAAATTTTTGCGCTAACTCTACGGCTGAACGTTTTACTGTTGAACATGGAAGGAACCTCCTGAGCTTGGCTGGGCGGGACGTTCGAGACCCTCGCCTCGGGATGCGATGCCCGGAATGGTAACGGGCAGATGCCCGCCGATCGGGATCTCGCCGAAGATCGCCTTCACGGCTGCTGTTTCCGAAACGGTTGCATTGGAGAACGCGCACACATAATTTTGGATCGCGGGGAAATCCTGCACCACATAGGGATTGCCCATGGCAAGTACGACGGTGCGATCGGCGGCGCGATCGAGGATCGCGTTAAGCAACGACCCTGTGGCATTGTCCATGGCGACCGTATTCTTCAAACCTCCGCCGGCAGCACGCATGGCCTTGCCCGCGGTGGGCACGACGTAGACGGCGGCGATCACGTGCTCCGCCGCTTCCACCGCTTCGACCACGTCCGGCTTCATGCCGGCGGCCGAACGCGCATCGACGTAGATCACGCGGGCGTCCGGCACTCGGGTTAGAATTTGGCGTTCGAGCATACGTCCGGAGTCGGTGCGCAGGTCGTCGGAAAAAATCACCGCTACCAGACGGTTGCTCACCTCGGTCAATGATTGATACGGAAGCGCGACCTCGGGAGTTCCAAGAGAAGTTCCAAAAGACTGCAGCGGGATGACTCTACCGTTGTCGCGGATAAGGGTGATCGCTTCGTCGGCAATGCGTTGGCCGACGGCCAGATTCTCCGGCTTCGCAATCTCGATGGAAAGTCGACCTGGGTCCACCAGCCGCGCCTTGTTCAACCCGAGAGAAGCCTTTAGTTCCAGAATTTTGCGCACGGATTGATCGAGCCGCGAGCGGCTGATTTCGCCACTTTGCACCGCTTGCAGCACCGAGCGATAGCTAGCGTCGAGATTGGCGGGAATAATCAGCATGTCATTGCCCGCCTTGAAGGATTCGACCGCTGCCCGGCCGATATCCTTGGCGTAGAGCCGCGTCAACCCCGCCATGTCGAGGGCGTCGGTTACCACGATCCCTCTGAATCCCATGTCTTCTTTGAGCAGTCCGGTCACAATCGCCTTGGAAGTTGTGGCCACCCGGTTGGGCTCGGGATCGAGAGCGGGAACGGTTACGTGCGCTACCATCACGGCATCGACGCCTGCCGCGATCGCGCGCCGGAACGGCTGGAGTTCAACCGCATCGAGGCGCGCGCGGTCGCCCGTGACGTGAGCGAGTCCGAGATGAGAGTCGGCAGCAGTGTCGCCGTGTCCGGGAAAATGTTTGGCCGTAGTCAGCATGCCGCCTTCGTGAGCGCCGCGGATGTACGCCGCAACGAAATCGCCCACCTGCTTCGGGTCCTCTCCGAACGAGCGCGTATTGATGATGGGATTCGCAGGGTTGGAATTCACGTCCGCATCGGGAAAGAAATTCCAATGTACCCCGACGGCCCTCGCCTCCAGCGCGGTGATGCGTCCAAAAGCTTCGGCATTTTCCATTTTGCCGGTAGCTCCAAAGGCCATGGCATGGGGAAAGACCGTCGTTCCATTGAGGCGCATGGCCACGCCTCGCTCGAAGTCTGCCGCGACAATGAGCGGCAGCTTGGATGATCTTTGCAGCCGGTTGAGCAGGTCGGCGGCAACATAAGGCTGGCTCTTGAGCAGGACGGGGCCATCCACCGGCACGCTCATCACCAGCGCTCCAATGTGATATCTGCGGATGTTGTCGCGCAGTTGAATAAAGATGGGGTCGGCGTCATTCAGGAATTGCACTCTCACCCAGATCGCGAAGAGTTGACCGACTTTATGTTCGGACGACATCTTGCGCATCGTCTTGTCGACCCACTTCTGGCCCGCTTTGTCGGCATGGATAAGACCAGGCTGCAGAAAGCGGTCTCTGTTCTTGTCGTTGTCTTTAGCAAAGCAGAGCGACGCGGCTAGCAGCAGCGTAGTCAGCAGAAGATGTTGGAGCATGCCATCGACAATAGCAAAAACGGAGAGAAACGTCCTCGAAATGCGGGCCCGTGCTCGCTCACGAACTCTCTCAAACTTGGGGCTCGATCGTTGCAATGCTTTCCGCTTGGATGGCTTGGTCATCACCAAACCCGGCCAACCAATGCACCTCCGGTTCTCGCCGAAACCATGTGATCTGGCGCTTGGCATAGTTGCGATGCGCCTGCTGCGCCGCCGCGAGCGCTGTTTCCCGATCCACTTCGCCGCGCAAGAACTCCACCGCCTGCTTGTATCCCAACGACGCGAGCGGGCGGGCTTGCTCGCCATATTTTCCGAGAAGTCTTTGCGTCTCGCCAATCAGTCCTTGGTCAAACATCTTCGCGGCCCGCTGATTGATGCGCGCATAAAGAGCTTCGCGCTCCGGATTGAGTCCAAGACGCAGAATGCGAAAACCGTGCAGTGGTTCGCGTCCCTGCCGCCAAAGTTCGGTCATGGGCTGGCGTGAAGCGAGACACACTTCGATTGCGCGGATCACCTTGGGAACGTCATTGGCGTGAATGCGGTCCGCTGCCAAAGCGTCGAGCCGCCGCAAAATGCGATGCAAGTGCCCGGTTCCGTGTTTCTCCACGCGGCCGCGCAGTTTGTTGCGCAGTTCTTCGGACCGCTGCGGGCCAGGGAAAAGCCCTTCAAGTAGAGCGCGCAGATAGAGCCCGGTTCCTCCGCTGACGATGGGCAGGTGGCTTCGCTGCTCGCTCTCGCGCAAAACTATTTCACCCAGAACCTGTCGCGCCTGGCGCGCATATTCGCCCGCGGTAATGTCGGCAAGCGGATCGACGCAATCCACGAGGTGATGCGGAACTTCCGCGCGCTCCGCCGCACTGGGCTTGGCCGTGCCAATTTCAAATTCGCGGTACATCGCAACCGAGTCGCAGTTGACGATTTCTCCGCCGAAGCGCCGCGCAATTCCCAGTGCCAGCGCTGTCTTTCCGCTCGCCGTCGGACCAAGCACCACGACGACCAGCGGCTCGCGATCTAATTTCGGAAACCTCGGCGACTTCAGCGCGCGCTCCAAGGAATGTACCGCCAGTAGCGAATGATGGTGAGAACCAGCAGCAGAACCGCCATAAGAAGCAACCCTGTGGCTTCGGCGGCGTAGATGGAATGGCGGTGCCGATGCTTGTTGTCCCGATGCTCGTTGTCAGCTACCGGCTTTGGCGGAACGGGGGCGTTCACGCCGCTATTGTAGCCCTTTCGTCGGTCGGTGATCGATGCTGGACTAACGACCGGCCCGCGATAACTGACTCCCGGCGAGGTTCGTGTTCCGGGCGGTGTAAACTACGGGCGCGCCGTCATGCCGATGCCTCCCTCCAACCGCGAAGCTGCGCTTCTGCGCTTTGGCGTTTTTGAAGTCGACCTCGCCGCTGGCGAGTTGCGCAAAAACGGCGCTCGCATACGGCTTCAGGAACAGCCGTTTCAAGTCCTCACCACCCTGCTGCAGAATGCCGGTCAGGTGGTCACGCGCGAAAACCTGCGCGAAACAATTTGGCCTGCCGATACCTTCGTTGATTTCGATCACAGCCTGAATACCGCCGTGAACAAGATTCGCGAGTCCCTGGGCGATTCCGCATCGAGCCCGCGCTTCGTCGAAACCCTGGCCCGCCGCGGATACCGCTTCATCGCCCCCGTCGACAGCGCCGCCGCCGCCGCGACAGTATCCGTGCCCGCCCTCGAAATCGCACTGCATCCCGAGTTGCACGTGCCCGTTCCCCGGCGCGGATTGGTGCGCGCACTCTTCGCGCTGATTCAAGCGATGTATCTCATTTTCTACGTGAGCGGCCTCGCCCATCTGCACGATGCGGACCAGGTCGCCAGCAGCTTTCTCCCCGGCTGGAGAGCTCTGTTCATCGTGGGCGCGGTGTTGGTGACGGGAGCGGTGGGGATTCCGCTGCGGCTGTATTTGCTGTCTGCGATTGCCTTCGATTTTCGCCGGCTTGGCTCGACATTCGGCCGACTCTTTCCATTCGTGCTGGCGCTGGATCAGCTCTGGGCCATTGCACCGTTCCTGCTGGTGCCACAGATCGGAGTTGGCTTGGCGTTTGCCGCGACCGCGGCTCTGCTCTATGTGCCTTTCTCCGAGAGAACCTTGGTGCGGATGGCGTATTCCTTGCCCGTGACTCCGGATGCATTAAGCAATTAGTATCGGGCAAAAAACACACCCCAAGCTGGTCTTTTGAAATCATAGAGTTAGGAGGAAATTCCCATGTTGAGAGGACGAACCTGAGTGTGAGGATGCATCTTCGCCGCTTTACGCGCTTAACGAACGCTCACAGCAAGACGTTGGCGAACATGCAAGCGGCAGTGACGCTCTATGTCGCTTTTTACAATTTCTGCCGGGTGAATCGCGCGGCGAAGAAAACGCCTGCAATGGCGGCGGGAATTGCGGATCACATCTGAAGCTTGGAAGAATTACTCGCCTAAGAGTAGTATTCTGTTGACAAGGCAACCCGCTGGCAGGCGGGCTACTTGTGTTTCTGACTTGTCGCGTCGGGCAACGCTAAAAACAGCGTATCAGTGGAGTGTGTCCGATGCAAGCGGCAGAAAATAATGTCGTATCCACTTCCCCCAAGGTATTAGTTTTCCGCACACGTATGGGCGCACAAATTCCACCTCCGTTGCAACCTGATCCGCCGCTCGCGCAAGCTGGATACCACGCACCTACCCATGGAACATGGGCACAATGGGTCGCTCCAGCTGTCACGCTGATTATCGGCATCGCAAGCGTCTCCATGATTGTGCATTACCGTAACGAAGACAATGCGGGGAAAATCTCCGATGAGCACATTCGCACTCTAGTCGAGGACAAGTTCAAACCACTGAATCGCGATGTTTTTGATGACAAAATTGGCAAACTCAGTGACAAGATCGACAAACTCGGTGACAAGTTTGATGCTCTATCACAGAGAGTGTCCAATATCGAAGGCAGGCTGGGCAATCGGGTATCGAGCCTTGAGCGCCGCGCAGATCAGCAAACATCCCTCGCTAAACTTATCGACCCGAACCGCGTTTTGGCCACAATACGCGCCGAAATTCACATGGCCGAAAACGACAAAAAACCTCTGGCAACTTCAACTCTAGCCGACTACAAGAATGCCATACAGACTTTTCCAACTACGTCTGAATATTGGCCCGTCGCCGCTCAGTTCATCAGCTATCGCTCACGAGTCAACGTAGGCACGGCCTTTCAAACTCTCTCACGGCCCGATATGCCAAATTGCACGGACAGTCTACCCACTCGGATGGAATATCGTATGACCTCGGAGGAGGAACGCAGCACAAAAGAAGAAACTAATAGGGTGGGGCTAGATTCGGGACGATTCACCCCCGCAATATATGAGAATTGTCGCTTTGTACTTGACTCTCCGGAAGAAGCTAAGAGGTTTCCTCTCCTAGGCCAGTCCTTCAGTCTAGAATTTAAGAACTGCCAAATTATTTACAATGGCGGCCCGATCGCCATAGTTACCCCAAATCCGAGAGTTAGCGCTTTCGTCGGAAAAGGACCGACGCGAAGCGATGTCTTCATAATGAACGGTCAGGCGCTGCGCTTTGAGAATTGCCTGTTTCTCTTCACCATTAAAGCAGTCCCTCCGCAAGAAGGGCAGCAGATGACCCATGAACTCTTGGCGCAGTCCGGACCAACGCTTTCTTATGGTCACGTCAGCATTGGAGGCGCATAGAAAACGAGCAACGCACTATTAGGACACTACCGAAATTCCAGCCAGGTTTTTAAGTTTAAAGGACTTACATCTAAAGCCTTCCAGAATCAACGACTTAGGTTGTCAAAGAGCGCTGAAAATGGCTTTGGGGCAGCTTCGAGGGCCGTCTGAGTTGACCGGTACACCTCGGGACTGCCCCAATCAGGGAAAATGGTCGCACTGGTCGGGTCGGATGTCTGTGACGGCGGTCCCCGGCTGGTCGTGATAAAAAAGTCAGAGATCCCGCCCAAGCGGGAACTTAGGGTGGAGCACGCTGCGCCCACACAATCGCAAAAAACGCGAATCTATGGGGCACCCGGCCACCCAAAATCAAGCACCCCAGCAAGTTTTTCCGCAGCCTGTAAAGCGACGCCCGGAACCCGGAATTTCCCGCGGCTTGCTAGGCCAGCAGTTTCGCCGCTTCCTTGGCGTAGTAAGTCAGAATGATGCTCGCCCCCGCGCGGCGGATGCAGAGCAGCGATTCCATCAGCACGCGGTCGCGATCGATCCACTGGTTCCGGGCTGCGGCTTCGATCATGGCGTACTCGCCCGAGACCTGATAAGCCGCCAGCGGCAGGTCGAAACGGTCCCGGGCCGCGGCAATAACATCGAGGTAGGGTATGGCCGGCTTCACCATGATCATGTCGGCGCCCTCTTCAATATCCAACTCGATCTCCCGCATGGCCTCGTGAATGTTCGCCGGATCCATCTGGTAGGAACGGCGATCCCCGAACTGCGGCGTTGAATCCGCCGCCTCACGGAACGGCCCGTAGAAGCCGGAAGCGAACTTTGCCGCATAGGAGAGAATCGGCGTATTTTCGAATCCCGTTTTGTCGAGCGCGCGGCGTATCGCCCCGACCCGGCCATCCATCATGTCCGACGGGGCGATGATGTCCACGCCCGCCCGCGCCAGCGAAACCGACGTGCGGGCCAGTAACTCCAGGCTTGCGTCATTCACGATCTCGTACTCCGCGGTAGCCGGTGGCGCCGCCGCCGCGCCCAGCGATTGCGGTCCCGCTTTCGCGTTCACTTTAGCGTTGTCTTTCACTATGCCGCAATGTCCATGCGACATGTACTCGCAGAGGCACACGTCGCCCATCACTACCACGTCTCGCACTGCACTCTTGATAGCGCGCGCCGCCTTCTGCACGATGCCATCCTCTGCCCACGCGCCCGTGGCCACTTCATCTTTTTTTTCCGGCAGCCCGAACAGGATGATCGACAGCACTCCCAGCGCACGCGTCTCGCGCACCTCCTTCACGGCCTCGTCTACCGAAAGGTTGAAGACGCCGGGCATCGAGCGTACTTCTTTCCGAACCCCCGTTCCCGGGCAAATGAACAGCGGATACACCAGCGATTCGGGAGTAAGCCGGGTCTCGCGGACCAGGGCACGCAGGGTTTCAGTGCGCCGCAAACGGCGCAGGCGGTTAGCGGGGAATGCCATGACAGGAATTCTAGCAGTTGCCAACCGAAGCGACCGAACGTTACCCCAGTACCTCTGGTAACCAGTCCGTGATCTAAACATCTGGTGGCGAACGTCATATGATGCAGAGGGTGTCTGGGCGCCACATCTCGTCGCTCCTCTTCGGAGTTGGTCTGCTGCTGGCCTTTGCTCTGGCTCCCGCTGTGTTTCCCAGCCCTTTCTTTCGCGTGGTCATGGGAGAACTCGTCCCACTGCTGTTGATCACGACTGCCGCCATCCTCGCCGCCAGAAACGCGTTCGACAGCCGCGGACATACACGCCTGTTCTGGAGTCTTATGACGACGGGCATGGTCATGTGGTGTTTCAACCAGTCATGCTGGGTGTGGTTTGAAGTGATCGTTCGTACACCGGTGCCCGACCCGTTTCCGGGGGATATTGTGTTGTTCCTGCACGTTGTCCCCCTGATGGCGGCGGTGGCCATCCGCCCCCATCAGACCACCGAGCGCGAGGGAATGTTGCCCAGTGCGCTGAATGTCCTCATGCTCCTGGTGTGGTGGATCGTGGTCTACGCCTTCTTCGTTTTTCCGGAGGAATACATCGTTACCAATCTTACGGTGTACAGCGTGCGCTGGGATTTCTTGTATTTCGTCGAAGGAGTGATATTGATTGCCGCGTCAGCGTCGGCATACTTTGGCAGCTCCGGATCGTGGCGCGAACTCTATCGCAATATGTTTTTCGCCAGCGTCCTCTACACATTTTCCTCGGAAGCCATAAATGCCGGCATCCTGCGCGGCACTTACAAAAGTGGCGGAATCTTCGACATCCCGTTTCTCGCCGCCGCGCTGGGGTTCCTTTGGGTCTCTATCGCCGGGCGGCGCTGCCTTCGCGATACCGAGATGACACCATCGATCGCGTTTGCCAGTCGACCGGTGGCTCCTCACCTGGCAAAGCTCGCCCTGCTCTCTCTGCCACTCATGGGATATTGGGCATTGTTCCTGAGCCACGACCAGCCTTATCTGCGCCAGGTACGTTTTGCGGTGGCCATGGGCGGCGTCGCCCTTCTCGCCTTTGTCGTTTTCCTCAAACAACATCTGCTGGACCAGAAGCTTCTGCGGTTGCTCAAGCATTCGCGCAACGGCTTCGATAATCTCCAGCGGCTGCAGGGAAGAGTAATCCAGCAAGCCAAGCTGGCCTCGCTCGGAGAACTGGTCGCGCTAGCCGCCAGCGAACTCGAGTTTCCGCTCTCAACCATCCTCAGCAGCTCCGAACGCATGGCCGCCAGCAGCAACCTCAGCCGCGAGCAACTCTCCAACGCGCAGAAGATCGGCCAGCAAGCCCGGCGCACTCGCGAACTGGTCGGCGATCTGCTCAGCTTCGCCCAGCAGACTCCTGGGGAAAAATGTCCTCTCGAACTGAAGCCTCTCTTGCAGCGCGCGGTTCAAATGGAAGGGTTCAAGCTGGAGAACAGGAAGATCAGCCTGACCGTGGAAAGCAACGAACCCCTTCCTAGAGTTCTCGGCAACGCCAACCAACTCTTGCAGGCCTTTCTTCAGATCGTCGAGAACGCCGTGGACGCATTACAGGAAATCGGCGGCGGGCGTCTCCAGGTCTCCCTCTGGCGCGAACACAACGAGGTGGTGGTGCAGTTCGCCGACTCCGGCCCCGGCTTGCGCGATCCCGAGCGCGTCTTCGATCCTTTCTATACCACCAAGCCGGTCGGCAAAGGCACCGGTCTTGGACTCAGCGCCACCTACGGAGTAGTCCAGGACCACAAAGGACAAATCACGTGCTACAACCGCCCCGAAGGCGGCGCCGCATTTGAAATTCGGCTGCCCGTGCTCAAAGCCACCGCCCCACTTGCCGAAGCCGCCCGCGTCTGAGCCTGTCCAAGCACTGTCTTTCTATCCTCCACTCGCCACAATCGCATCCGCCACTCGTGCCGCCTCCACCGCAAATCGTACGTCGTGGGTCCGAATGATGTGCGCGCCTTTCAGGATCAAAGCTGTTTCCGCAGCCAGCGTCCCATAAAGCCGCTCGGTAACCTCCGCATCCTTGCCATCGCGCGCCAGCGTTCGTCCAATAAATGACTTCCGCGACACTCCTGCCAGCAGCGGGAAACCCGCCTGCTGCAAATCGGCAAAGTGCGCCAGCAGCGGATAATTCTCCTCGAAGCGTTTCCCGAACCCAAACCCCGGATCCAGCACCAGGCGATCGCGCTTGATCCCGGCCAGTGTTGCCGCCTCAGCCCACTGGCGCAAATCCCGCTTGACCATCAGCACCGGATCGCCAATCGGCGGCAGCGAGTGCCATTCCTCCGGCCGCCCGCGCGTGTGCATTAGCACCGCTCCCACTTTGAGTTCAGCCAGCGTTTTCGCCATCTTCGGATCCCAGCGGAATCCGCTCACGTCGTTCACAACTTCCGCTCCGACATCGACCGCTGCCCGCGCCACGCCCGCCTTGTGCGTATCGACGCTAACCACCGCATCCGGCCGACGCCGCTTCAAGTCCCGGATCACCGGCAGCACCCGCCTCCGTTCTTCTTCTTCCGACACGGATTCCGTTACCAACGCCACCAACGCTCCTGGCCGCGTCGACTCCCCACCCACGTCAATGATGGTCGCGCCTTCGTCCAATAGCTGCTCGGCGCGGACCACGGCCTTCTCGGCATCGATGTAGAGTCCACCGTCGGAAAACGAATCGGGAGTTACATTCACGACGCCCATGATCAGAGTGCGCCGCCCCAACTCAAGGACGCGAGAGCCCACATTCCACTGAAAAATTGCGCGCATGTTGCCGCTATTCTAGACCGAGCCCATTTTTTCTGGGTGTTACAATCCGCTGAATGCCTCGCCGGCGATCAGTTGCGCGTCTGCTTCCTATCGTCCTTCTGCTGGTCGCGCCACTGCTCGCCGCGCCCGTCAAACCGCTGCAGGATCGCCTTGCCGATGTACTCAGCGCCCCCGATCTCGCCCGGGGCTTCTGGGGAATCGAAGTGGTTTCCCTTTCGACGGGCAAGACGTTGTACTCGCTAAACGCCGACAAGCTCTTCACGCCCGCTTCGAACACCAAGCTCTTCACCACCGCCGCCACGCTCGCGCTGATTGGTCCCGACTACAAGTTCCACACCACCGTCGAAACCACCGGCACGCTGGACCGCTACGGCCGCCTTAACGGAGATCTCGTGCTTGTCGGCCGCGGTGATCCCAATCTCTCCGGACGCGAACTTCCTTACGATCTCCGCACCCAGCGCAACGACGATCCTATTCAAGCGCTCGAAGCGCTGGCCGACACGCTCGTGCAAAAAGGCGTGAAATTCATCGACGGCGACATCGTGGCCGACGATTCCTATTTCGCCTTCGAGCGCTACGGCGAAGGTTGGAGCCAGGATGACCTCGTCTGGGCTGAGGGCGCTCCCGTTTCCGCCCTCACCATTAACGACAACGTAGTCTTCGTTAACATTTTGCCTGCCGACCGCCCCGGCGAAAAAGCCTTCGTCAGCGTCAAGCCCTTCGCCGATTACTATCGCCTAGACAATCGCATTATCACCACCCCCGCAGGCAGCGGACGCAAATTCTTCGTCAACCGCGAGCCCGGTTCCACCGTTCTCACCCTCTGGGGAAACATGGCGCTCGATGATGCCGGCGCCAACGAAGCTCTCGCCATCGAAGATCCGGCCGAGTTTGCCGCCGGGCTCTTCCGTCAGTTACTCGAGAAACGCGGCATCGTAATCTACGGACACCAGCGCACCCGCCACACCGAACTCGCCACGCTTTCCACTTTCAGCGTGACCGCCCTCGCGCCGTCCCGCGGAGGCAGTGATGGCCAGTCGCGTCCGCTGAAAACCGATCAGCCCATCATCCTCGCCAGTTACGAATCCAAGCCGCTGCTGCAAGACGTCCGCGTAATCAACAAGGTCAGCCAGAATCTGCATGCCGAAATTTTCTTACGGCTCTTAGGACGGGAGCGCGGCAACGCCGGAACGATCGAAGGCGGCCTCGAGGTTCTCCGCGGATTCCTGACTCCGGCCGGGATCGCCAGCGACCAGTACGTTTTCTACGACGGTTCCGGACTCTCCCGTCAGAACTTAGTAACTCCCCGCGCCATTGTCCAGTTACTGCGCTATTGCTCGACGCAGCCCTGGGGCGCCGATTATAAGGCGACCTTCCCGATCTCTGGCGTCGATGGCTCGCTCTCCGAACGCTTCAACTCTCCCCGTCTGCAAAACCGTATTATGGCCAAAACCGGGTCGCTAGGCGGCGTTAAGGCGCTCTCCGGATACGCCACAACCGATGCCGGACAAGTGGTTGTCTTCTCCATCCTCTCCAATAACTTCAATCTCCCCGCCAAGCGAGTTACAGACGCGATCGATCAGTTAGTCCAAGTCATCCTCGATGACGCGCCGGCAGGACGTTAGCCAGGGGAGAGACGGTTCGCTCTTGCGACCCACAACGCACGGCAGGTGGGGACGTGTGCCGTTGCCGATCAACCCGCCCTACCGAGCGCCCGATCGTCAGATGGGACACAACTACGCTCTCGCGTGGAAGGCCAAAAGGGAGCTGCATCGCGGGTTCCGGCTACATGGTCCGCTGGTAGTCCTACGCCGCTTTTCTTAAACCGCCGGACATCTCGAGGCCAGCGCCGTCGCGGGCTCGTAGCTCGGAAGCTATACAGATCACGAAGCACGCTACACTGACTTCAAACAGATTTCGCTTCGTCAGGTGCATCGCCAGGAACTGTGTCCTTGCGATGTTAAGATGCATCAATCCACCGCCTACCAGCGCGATCCAGCCGACGTAGTAGGTGATCCTTCCAATCAACCGCAGACGAACGAAGTGACCCATGGTGAAACCTCCCGGTTGCACAGAGTAAGAGAATGCCCCGAAATCGGGGCAGTCGGCGAACGGGTGGAATTATACAACGGCTTGGCAGGGAGACCCAAAACAAGGCTGGTTACGCGTGGTTGGTTACGCGGATTGCGTCATCCGAGAATTCCCATCTTCTTCCCTACCCGCTGCAGCACTTCGAGCGCCCGCTGCAGTTCTTCTTTCGTGTGCGTGGCGGTCATGATGGTTCGGATGCGCGCTTTGCCTTCGGGGACGGTCGGAGATGCGATCCCGGTTCCGAGCACGCCTTCTTTAAACAGTTCGCGGGAAAAATCCATGGTCAGGCGACCGTCGCCAATGATGATCGGCGTGATCGGCGTTTCGCTGGCGGGAGTTGTCTGGCCGCCGATGTTGAAGCCGAGCAGGCCGAGTTCTTTCTTCCAGAAGCGCGTGTTCGCCCAGAGCTGCTCCATCCACTGCGGCTCGGTTTCAAGAACATCGAAAGCCGCAATGCAGGTGGCCGCGACCGACGGCGGATGAGACGTCGAAAACAGAAAGGGCCGCGCGCGGTGATAAAGGAAATCGATCAAATCGCGCGTGCCGCAGACGTATCCACCGAGAGCGCCGATTGCTTTCGACAAGGTTCCGACCTGAATGTCAACGCGCCCGTGCATCGAAAAATGATCGATGGTGCCGCGTCCCTGGCGGCCGAGGACGCCGGAAGAATGCGCGTCGTCCACCATCATGATCGCGCCGTATTTTTCGGCCGCCTCGCACAGTCCGGGCAGCGGACCGATGTCGCCGTCCATCGAGAACACGCCGTCGGAGATGAGCAGCTTCTTTCCCGGCTGGTTCTTCACGCTGGCCAGTTGCTCTTCGGCGTGGGCGACGTCTTTGTGACGGAAGACGAGAATCTTCGCCCGTGAAAGACGGCAGCCATCGATGATCGAGGCGTGATTCAGCTCGTCGGAGACGATAAAGTCGTCTTTGCCGAGGAAAGACGAGACCGTGCCCGCGTTCGCCGTGAATCCCGACTGGAAAACCACGCAGGCCTCGACATTTTTGAAGCGCGCGATCTTCTCTTCCAGCTCCATATGGATTTTCATGGTGCCCGCAATGGTGCGCACCGCGCCCGATCCGACGCCATACTTGCGCGTGGCTGCAAGCGCCGCTTCGCGCAGTTTGGGATGCGTCGTGAACCCGAGGTAATTGTTCGAGGCGAGGTTGATGACTCGCTTGCCGTCGAAGGTACAGACCGGCGCCTGCTCGTCTTCCAGGACGCGCAGCTTGAAGTGCGTGCCCTTCGCCTTGAGTTCGTCGAGCTGCTCGGTCAGGAACGAAAGCGGATTGGTGCGGGTGGCGGTCGGCATGTCTTACCTCGAATCGGTATTAGGAGCTTAATTAGTCTAATACCGGCGCCGCAACCGCGTGCCGGTGGAGAGCCGGGCGCCCTCGCCCGGGCCGCCGAACTGCCGGACGGGCGAGACGCCCGTCGCTCCACCGCACGGCTCATCGCGCGGTAACGGTACTAGATATTCTTCCTGGGTTCTGCAAGCGCCGCGATCGTTCCTTTGATCGCGCGCAGATAGTCCGCGGGCGCGATCAGAATCTGCAGGCCGCGAACGCCTGCCGAAATGGAAACAACGTCAAACAGTTTGATCGTGTCGTCCACGTACACGGGGAAATTGCGCTTGGCCGCGAGCGCGGTCACTCCGCCGCGAATGTAACCGGTGAGCGCTTGCAGCTCTTTCACCGGGACAAGCTGTATCTTTCTCTCCCCCGCCGCGGTCGCCAGCGCCTTCAGATTTAGCTCTTGATTTCCGGGGATCACCGCCACAGCAATTCCGTTTCGATCGCCGCGCGCGACCAGCGTTTTGAAAACCTGCTCTGGCGGCAACCCGATCTTGGCCGCAACCGTTTCCGCGGCGAGGTCGTCGGGATCCACCTCGTACTCGCGCAGTTCGTAGTGGATTCCCATCCGATCCAGCAGCCGCGCGGCGTTAGTCTTCTGAGCCATTGTTTTCTGAGCCGGTTTTACGTTGTATAGTTTTCAATGATTCTCTTTGAGCTTTGAAGGAGGCTTATCGTGCGTCTTCTGCTCCATTGGATTCTAAGCGCTGTAGCGGTCTGGATCGTTGCCCACATCGTGCCGGGCATTAGCGTTAGCAGCCCGGCGGCGGCACTGATCGCGGCACTGGTCATCGGCCTGGTCAACGCAACACTTGGATTGCTGCTCAAGATCCTCACTTTTCCGCTGACGATTCTGACACTCGGCCTGTTCTGGTTCGTGATCAACGCGCTGATGCTGGAACTGGCGGCGTGGCTGATGCGTGGATTCTACGTGCAAAACTTCGTGGCCGCTCTGATCGGCGCCGTCATGCTGAGCTTGGTGAGTTCGGTGCTGCAATGGCTGGTCATCCCGAGCCGCAAAGAGCGCTAAGCAACTGGAAGCCCGGCCAACTTAACGATAGCGTCCGCGAATTTCTGCGCCGCGCCGTCATGGGCGCGAAAAAAAAGTTCGGGCTCGATTAACTCCAGCTCCATCAGCACAAATTCATTCGCGACTTCAACACCATCGACCCTTGCGTATAACAGGGGACTGTCTATTTTTTGTATAACGCCCTTGGCAGTCGCTACCAGCGCAGGCGACGGGATTTCATCGCTCAAGTAGCCGCCGAAGTCTTTCTGGACGCGAAAATCTCCGACGTTGGCCCGTTTCAAAACTGCATGGCTGTATTGATTGCCAAAAAAGACGAACGACCATTCTCCGCGGGTCTGCACTTCGGTGACGAACGGCTGGACCAAGGCGCCTCTCTGTTCAAGTATCGAATCGAGCTTCGACTGATCTTCCGCCGCCCTCGCACGAGAAGTGATCCAGGTGCTCCACGCGGTAGCGGAGATGGCTGGTTTAATCACTGCCTGATCCCACTGCGAGTCAAATAAAACTGCCTTCAGATCAACCACCTCACCACGGCCGACCCAGACGGTTGGCGTCACTGCCACACCTTGCTCCGACAATTTGCGGAGATAAATCTTGTCAATATTATTGCGGATCACTGACGCCGAATTCCACAGACGGACTTTCCGCCGCTCCATTTCAGCAAGCCAGGCCAGGAACTCGCGATGGCGGCGATGATAGTCCCAAGCCGATCGTACGATCACAGCATCGAAAGTTTCCCACCCGATTGCAGAAGCGTCCCACGCGATGACGGAGATGGAAAAACCAAGTTGAATGAGATGGTCGGCTGCGATTGAGTCGTCCGTCGTTAAGCTCCCCAGCTCGCGACAGGTGACCATGGCGATGTTGAGTTGAGGAGGCATCCATCTTCACCGCTACCTGGTGCTGAATTATAAGGTGGAGCGCAACGCAGATCGGATTTACCGGTGGAGCAGGGCGAACACCCGCTGCACTTGTTGCTCGGTGGAATCGGGCGATCCGGAGTTATCGATTACGAAATCGGCGGCTTTGATTTTTTCTTCGTCGGGGATTTGTGCTGCTATGCGGCGCGTTACTTCGGCACGGGCAGCGTCTTCCGAAATTCCGAGGCGACGAGCAAAACGCTGAATGCGCTGTTCGGGATGGCAGGTCACAACGATCAAACGGTCGAAACGGCCGGCGGCGCGCGCTTCGAGGATGAGGGCAGCTTCGACGATGGCGATGGCGCCCGGATCGCGGCGCCCGATCTCTTCCATCCACTGGTTTTCGTGCGCGATTACGGCGGGGTGGACAATCTCGTTGAGTTCCCGGACGCGGGGGGGCGCGCTGCCCGGCGTGCTGAACGCGGCTTCGGCGAGATTGGGGCGGTTGATGGTTCCGTCGGGATTCAGGATTTCGCGGCCGAAGCGGCGAACCACTTCCTCATAGACCGCGCAGCCGGGCTGCATGAGTTCGTGCGCGACAGCATCCGACTGGATCAGGTACGCGCCGAGTTTGACAAACATCTCGCCGACAGCGGATTTGCCGCTTGCGATGCCGCCGGTGAGGCCGAGTTTTAGCAATGGGTGCTCGCAGTCGATGGCAAAAGTTGAACGGCCCTCAGCGCCTAAGCCGCTTGTATCGCGGCTTCTAACCGCGCGGCTGGCGGCGCGCCCCTTCAAAACAAAGTTAACTCGGGATGCTCCGTCCCCGCCGCAGTATCGCGGCTTTGACCGTGTTGGCCATCAGCATGGCGATGGTCAGCGGACCGACGCCTCCGGGAACGGGCGTGACGGCTCCGGCGATTTCGGCTACCTCGGGGTGGACGTCGCCAACCAGGGTTGAACCTTTAGCCAGAAAAGTTTCTTCGCGCTTTTTATTTCCGGCGAAGAAGCGATCGAATTCCTTTCGGTCGGTGATCCTGTTGATGCCGACATCGATCACGGTGGCTCCAGGCTTCACATAATCGCGGGTGACCATGCCGGGGCGTCCAATCGCCGCCACCAGAATGTCGGCGCGACGGCAAACCCCGGGCAGATCGCGGGTCTTCGAGTGGCAGACGGTGACGGTGGCGTTCTGATTCAACAGCAGCATGGCTACCGGCTTGCCGACAATGTCGCTGCGTCCGACAACCACGGCTTCCTGCCCTGCGACCGGAATTGCGCTGCGCTTCAGAATCTCCATGACGCCGGCCGGCGTACAGGGCACAAGGCCCGGACGCTGCGTGGAAAGGTAACCCACGTTCATGGGATGGAATCCGTCAACGTCTTTGGCGGGATCGACCGCCAGCAGAACTTTCTTGGCATCGACGTGCGCGGGCAGCGGCAACTGCACCAGGATGCCGTCGATTTCGTCACGGCGGTTCAGGTCGGCAATCAGCGCGAGCAGGTCTTCGGTGGTGGCGCTTTCGGCGGGCGTGTGTTGTTCACTGTAGAGGCCGACCTCTTCCGAGCTCTTCACCTTGCCGCGAACGTAGATCTCCGATGCGGGATTGTGCCCGACCAGCACTACGGCGAGCCCGGGACGCACGCCCGATGATGCCAGGGCTTTCGCCTGGGCCGTGACTTCGGCGCGGATTTCAGCGGCGATCCTGGTACCGTCGAGAATTCTGGCTGCCATTCCACCTCAGCTCGCAGTAAATTGAAAGCCGATTCTACCGCATCGGACCTCCCTGTGTTCCCCGTGGTAAAGAAGTTGTCTTTGACTGCGTCGCGCAGCATTACAATGATGTCACCATGATTTCTCAGGATCTGCTTGACATGCTGGTCTGCCCGGTCTGCAAGAAGCCGGTGGCCCTGAATCCGAACGGCGCAAGCCTGAAATGCGCAGACTGCCGCCGTGTGTACCCCATTCAGGACGACATCCCGATCATGCTCGTGGACGCGGCTACGATTGACCCCGCCTGAAGCCGGAGCCGGCAGATCACACGACAGATCACACGACAAAGTCCGGTTCTCTCCCGCGACGAAACGACATTTAGTGTCATTCTGGCAACAACCGCCGTTGTTATGTCTTCCGCTCGCCTGCCGATGATATCCTCGCAACCTTTTGCAAAATCTTGGGTTCTAAGAGCTTACAGTTCCAAGAATGCGTACCGGAGGGTGTACCAACGTTACGGCATTACGATTGCATGAAACGAAGTAGGTTGCCGATGAATCTAACTGGGCAACGGTAGGGAGGTCGAAGATGAGAATGGCCATGAAGGAAAGGTTTACGGTGACGGAACTGTGCGCCTTGAGAAACGACCTACTCCAGGGCGGCATGGTGGATTCCCGCGAAGCGGCCGAACTGCTGCAGGTTTTTTTGATGGGGCGCGGCTATGGCGTTTCGCAGTCAGCTGCGATCGACGCCGCCGGGCGGGTGGAGATGGCGGGCTGTTCTCTGCCGGTGCTGGAGCGTGAACTGGAAGGGCTCGCGCTGGTGATGTAAGGTTTCTCACAACGATGCTTGGCGCAACGATAAAGACTAAAACAACGATTCGAGACTAAAACGAGGTTAACGGGAAACTGATCTAGCTTAACTCAGCGATTGACAGTTTCTCAGTACGAAAAGCCGGGCCCAATCGCCCGGCCTTTTGCCTTTCTGGAGCGTTTCTTCGGGCGCGAGTTTCCCTCCTGATTGAAGATCATGACGCCGGGCATGGCGTGAGATGTGCCCGTGGAGAGCCGGGCGTCCCCGCCCGGCAAGACGGGCGAGACGCCCGTCGCTCCACTGTATGTATGACTCATCACGCGGTCACGGTACTAGCGGTTCTCCGCAGCCTTTTGTAGTGCCCGCGCGATTTCTTCTGGGTCAGTTTCTGGCGCGAACTACACCGGCCTGGTTCGCGCCGCTATCCTCGCAGAAACACGTAGCAGCCTGCCGTGAATCTCCAGCGCCAAACCCAGCGCCTAAAGGCGCATTCACAACACGACACTTACGCTATGCCCTAAAAGCAATACCCTGATACAAATCGTGCTTACACCACGGGCAGGCAGGCACAGGCGCCACCCCAACGCTCGAAATCGTCCAGTAAATCCAGCACACTTGCCCGCACACCCTGTTTAGTAGCACAATGCCCAGAATGTTACATGGGTGACTGCGCTCGAGGCGTAGTCTGGGGCCAGATGACTAAGTCTTTCAGAATTTGCGCAGTGATCGTCCGCATCGTTTTCGCCCTGGGACTGTGCGGCCTGATCTCGTGCCAGCCACCCGCCTCCACGGATGGGGCGGGTTCGGCGCCGTCTTCATCTATCGCCGTACGGGCGGCCGAGATTCATCCGATGAATGGTCCTGTGCGCGACCTCAGCCAGGACGAGGCCGCCGGCGGACATATTCTGCGCAAGCATGTTGGGCAGACCGATGAGCAACTGCGCGAGCGTCTGGAGCGCGAACGCCGCATTACGGGCGCGTCGACCTACACTGACCGCCCGGCCGCTGAACATGCTGTGGGCGCAGCCATCGCAGAATCGCAGGATCGAATCCAGCGCTGGCTCAGTCGCTCGGGTGGACATCCTAATTTTGTGCTCGACTACCACAGCCCGACTTCGATCGGCCGCACCATCAATCGTGGCGAGAACCAGTCGCGTCCGTGCGCGCACGCGCTGGTCGTATTGAAGTATGCCGGGCCTGACGATTACTACGTTCTGACTTCTTATCCGGAGTGCCGCTAATGAACCCGAAGCCGGAAATCACCGCCGCCAACTTTCCCGCGCTGCATACCTTCCTGCGGGGCTACTTCCATGAGGATGTCGCCGATGAGTACGGAACTCCTCCGGAAGCGGCCGATCAGTTTTGCGACGACGCCGAAACCGACGAGCGCATTCCAGTTGCGCGGGAGTGGCAGCAGGTCGTGGAACTGACGCGGGCACAGCCCGCCGCTCTGAATGCGGCATTGAAGAAACTGGGCAGCGCGATTAAGTTGAATGAAGAAGAGATTCCGGAGGTTACGGCGATCTTCGCGCGTTACCTGGCGGTGAAACCGCACCGGCGGGTGGCGAACGAGTGAAGGTTTAGGAAAAGACCCGACGCGGCAAGCCGCGTTCTACCTTCTCGCATTAAGGCTCCCGGCCTACACCCAGCGCGTCGGCTACGCGGTTGATGTAGTTGAACCAGGAAGCAATCAGCGTGATCTGCAGGATGGCCTGATCCTCGAAGCCTGCGGCCCGTAATTTCTCGTGATCGTCTTTGCAGACCTTGGTCGCGTCTTTGGTGAGCTTCACGACGTAATCGACCATCACGCGCTCCTGCGGTGAGATGGACGCGGTGGTGTAATCGCGTTCCAGCGCTTCGACCAGTCCCTTATCCAGCGTGACGCGACGCAGAAACTCTGCGTGGGACTCGATTCAATACACGCACCGGTTGGTCACCGAGACCATGGTGGCGATCATCTCGTGATGACGCCGCTGCAGCGGCAGGTCGGGAGACATCAGCGCGCCGAAGGTCGAGAAGGCATGGTAAAGCGCCTGCGGGATGAGCGAGTGAGAGGCGACAATCAGCGAGCCGCCGCCTTCGGCAGGATGGATGGGAACGGCGTACTCCTGCGGATAAAGCGGCTTCTGCCCTTCCATTGCCTGCCGCAGTTCGTCGTCAGCTTCCGAGAACGGAATGGTACGAATCCAGGTCATGGTTCGATTTGCCCTCCACCCGGAGTTGCCGGCAAAGCATGCCTGCAATTCGGGCGTTTCCTCACCCTACACGCAGACCCCCGCAGTTGCCAATCGTTGCAAAGCGCTACCGGGCTTGGTGCTGGTAGCATGAACCTGAGCGGCTGCGGAATGCGCAAGTAAACATTCTATTGTGACGCAAGCTCACTGCGTTTCATTGCCGGCGGTCGATACTATTGGTCCAGGCGAGCTTCGTCTCGCGTTATATTTCGCTTGCAGTTGTTCTCAGGAGAACTCGGATGCCGCAAGATACCTTGACCATCACCGACAACCGTACCGGCCAGAGCTACACGCTTCCCGTCGAAAACGGAACCATCCGCGCGATGGATCTGCGCAAAATCAAGACCGCACCTGAAGATTTCGGCTTGATGACCTACGACCCGGCCTTCATGAATACCGCGTCCTGCCGCAGCGCGATCACGTACATTGACGGCGATCGGGGAATCCTTCGCTACCGTGGCTATCCCATCGATGTTCTCGCCCAACACTGTACGTATCTCGAAGTTGCCTACCTCCTTCTGTTCGGCGAACTGCCCAACCCGAGTCAATTGAAGAATTGGGTGGATGACATCACCCACCACACCATGCTCCATGAAACGACCAAGAAGTTCATGGAGGGCTTCCGCTACAACGCGCACCCCATGGCGATTCTGGTGAGCACGGTGGCGGCGCTGTCGACCGTGTATCCGGATGCGAAAAACATTCACGACCCCGAGAACCGGCTGCTGCAGATCAAGCGCCTGATCGGCAAGATGCCCTCCATCGCGGCCATGTCGTATCGCCACATTGTAGGATTCCCTTACATCTATCCGGACAACGACCTCACCTATACCGAAAACTTCATGAATATGCTGTGGAAGATGGTGGAGCCGAAGTACGTCGCCAATCCCGTGATTGCCCGAGCGCTCGACATCCTCTTTATTCTGCACGCCGACCATGAGCAGAACTGCAGCACGAACGCCATGCGCGCCGTGGGCAGCTCCCACAGCGACCCCTACCTGGCCACGGCCGCCGCCGCCGCCGCTCTTTCCGGTCCCCTGCACGGTGGAGCTAACGAAGAAGTCCTGCACATGCTCGACGAGATCGGGTCCAAGGACCACGTCCCCGCCTACATCAAGAAGATCAAGGAAGGCAAAGGCAGGCTGATGGGCTTCGGGCACCGGGTTTACAAGAACTACGACCCGCGAGCCAAGATCATCAAGTGGGCCGCCGACCAAGTGTTCGAAGTTACCGGACGCAACACCAAACTTGAGATTGCTCTGGAGCTGGAGCGCATTGCGCTCGAAGACGATTATTTCGTGAGCCGCAAGCTCTATCCGAACGTGGATTTTTACTCCGGCATCATGTATCAGGCGATGGGCTTCAAGCCGGAGATGTTTACCGTGCTGTTCGCAATTCCGCGCACCATCGGCTGGCTGGCGCAATGGCAGGAAATGCTGACCGACCCCGAACAGAAGATCGCACGCCCGCGGCAGGTGTGGATTGGGCACGAAACTCGAGAGTTTGTGGCGATCGAGAAGCGAGCGGCGCTCGCCGCTAAGTGAGGGCGACATCCGGAGATCAGAGCATCCCTGCTGAAGCGTTGCGTGGACGGAGTGTTCGCTAGCCCAGTCTGGGTAAGACTAGCCGCCCGCGATAGCCCCTATGACGATCAACGGCTCCGCCCCAGATGCCACCGCGTCGGGCAGCGGGGCGTCCGGCGGCTCATGGGACAGATCCTCCTGGCCGGCGAAGAAGCGCAGGAACGCGCGGCGCTGCTCGGTGACCTGGTCGCGAATGGTGCCGCGCAGCATGGGATAGCGGGCCTCAAGCGCGTGGAGGACCGAGCGCTGCGTGATGGGACCCTCGACTTCGAGTTCCACTTCGCTGCCAACGTGCGCGAGCGTTCGCAGATGTTGCGGGAGTATGACTCGGATCACGTTGTTCGTCCTCTCCGAGTTGCCATCATAAAGACACGCGACACGCCTCTAGATCGTGGGAATCAGTATTTCGGTGACTAATTGCTCTTCCGGTGTTGCTCTTGGATCATTGACGTAATTTTCAATGTAGTAGTCGTCTCGAAGCGGTAGTTTTGTCTCGGAGACAATCTCGAAAACACGACCACACGCTTGCGGTAAGTTTGAATAAGGTCCGGTCAAAACAAAACGACAGTACTTGCCGCCTTCGAATTTCGAGTATTCGAGTCCGTCGGGTAATTCTGTCGGCGGCGCCGCGAGCGAAACACCTGCACGATATATCTTTCGCTGCACTTTGTAGAGGCTCAAGTATCCCGTGATTCTATTGTGTTCTGAAATCCCAGGAACAAGTTGATGCAGGTTTTGCCAAGCTTGAGGAGCAGTATTTTGGAAAGGCCCCGTTTTCTCGATAAAGACGTAGTGGGTTTCGGGCCAAGTGACACTCTCGGGTTCTTGAGTGAGATTCATACAGTCTCCTTAAGTTGCGGTTGACTTGATGTTCCCGGACGAGCGGCCCCTATTCGGTACGTCTGGGCGGCTCGCGCACGTGGGTACCGATGGGCTCACGGCAGCGTCTGCACTTCGACCGACAGCACGGCGGGGAGGTCGCGGACGATGGGCGCCCAACTGTCTCCCGCATCGGCCGAACAGTACACTTGTCCACCGGTCGTCCCAAAATAGATCCCGCACTGATCCAAAGAATCGACCGCCATCGCATCCCGCAGCACATTGACGTAGCAGTTGCTCTGCGGCAGGCCCTTGGTTAGCGCCTCCCACTCATTGCCACCCGACCGGCTCCGGAACACCCGTAGTTTTCCCTCATGCACATAGTGCTCCCCATCGCTCTTAATCGGGACCACGTAAATCGTCTCCGGTTCGTGGGCATGTACATCGATGACGAATCCAAAGTCGGTGGGCAGGTTTCCGCTGATTTTGGTCCAGTTGTCCCCGGCATCGTCCGAACGCATCACGTCCCAATGCTTCTGCATGAAGAGGACGCCCGGTCGCTTCGGATTCATGGCGACGTGGTGCACGCAGTGGCCAACCTCGGCCGTCGGATCGGGTATGTATTTCGAGTACAGGCCGCGATTAATCGGTTTCCACGTCGTGCCGCCATCGTCTGTACGAAAAACTCCGGCCGCGGAAATGGCAATGAATATCCGCTGTGGGTCGCTCGGATCGAGCAGGATGGTGTGGAGGCACATTCCGCCAGCACCCGGCTGCCATTTCGGCCCGGTTCCATGGCCACGCAGGCCCGGAAGTTCTTTCCAGTTCTCGCCGCCGTCGGTGGAGCGGAAAATGGCGGCGTCTTCGACGCCCGCGTACACCGTGTCCGGATCAGTGAGCGACGGCTCCACGTGCCACACCCGCTTGAACTCCCACGGATGCTGCGTACCATCGTAGAACTGATGCGTGGTGAGCGCTTTTCCCGTCTCGGCCGACGTGTCATACACGAACTTGTTGCTCGCGGCCTTCGGCGGCCCGGCGGCGGGTATTTCTCCCGGAGGCGTCCCCGGCTGGTGCCAGGTTTTGCCGCCGTCATCGGAGCGTTGAATGATCTGGCCGAACCAGCCACTCGTCTGCGACGCATAGATCCGGTTCGGATCCACAGGCGACCCTTTGAGATGATAAAGCTCCCAACCCGCAAAATGCGGGCCGCTGACGTCCCACTTATCGCGCTTGCCGTCTGACGTGAGGATGAATGCGCCCTTACGTGTGCCTACCAGAACTCGTACTTGGCTCATAGTGTCCTCCTTAGCTTTCATTTCATTCAACCAGAAAAGCCCGCTTCAAGCTTTCAATGTCAATCTTGGTCATTGGTAGCGTGGCCTTGGAGGCCCTCTGCGATTTCACCGGGTCTTTGTCCTGCATCAGTTCGAGCAACGCCCTCGGGACGATCTGCCACAACACGCCGAATATGTCTTTTAGCCATGCGCATTGCAGTTTTTCTCCGTCCGCGGAATGCTTCTCCCACAACTCATCTGCTGATCCTTGCTTTCTTCATTGAGGAACGGCGATGTTCGTGAGATTACGAACATATCATTTGCATAATGCAAGTGATGATGAAAAAATATGCCGCGCCACAAAACGAAGCGGAGGTCCGAGTGTCTTCTGAATGCTTCGGTGGAGATGTTGGGCGATCGCTGGTCGCTGCTTATCATCCGCGAACGGGAGAATAAGGAGAAGTTTTTGACGGGAGTGCGGGAGCGCTGGGCCCACCGCCGTTCAGGTCGAGGCTAACGCCGGCGTTGTCATTCCGAAGCCCCATCCAGCTGCGGTTTCTGGTCTCCCATTTCTGTAGAGCGGGGGCGGTTTTTTCCAAACCCGGACGTACACTCCCTTTCGGTAACCCCGGTAATCGTTGGTAACCATCCGACAAAGAGTACCCGGCCTTACAATTACTTTACTCCGCGATTTTGTTAGCGCGGTTTGCGGGGTTTCGTCTGGGAATCTCCCGGCGAGGTTCGGACCCGCTTGGTAACGCTGGCGAAAATCGCGGGCGTTCGGCGGGAAAAAGGCTGGAGTCCGTACACCCTATGGCGTTTGGTTTTGGTTTTAACAAACAGAAGGTTCTCAGCGCCGCGGAAAAGTTTGTCCAGCAGGGCAAGCTGCAGAACGCCATTGCTGAGTACGATAAGGTTCTGCAGCACGATGCCAAGGATCTTACCGTCAACAACACCATCGGCGATCTTTACGCGCGTCTCGGCGACAGCGCCAAAGCCATCGAGTGCTTCAAGACGGTTGGCGATGCCTATGCTGCCCAGGGCTTCACCGTCAAGGGCATCGCCATGTACAAGAAGATCACCAAGCTCCTTCCGAGCGTGGATGGATCTCTGAAACTGGCGGAACTCTACACCCAACAGGGACTGTTCAACGACGCCCGCGCCCAGTACCTGCAAGTCGCCGAAAACTTCATGAAGAATGGCGACCTGGAGCAAGCGGTGCGGCTTTTCCAGAAGGTCCTCGAAATGGACCCGGAAAATGTGCCCATGCGGGTCAAGCTCGCCGAGGTTTATCTCCGGCTCGGGAAGAAGAAAGAGGCGTGGGAGATTTTCAGCGCTGCGGCTGAAGCGCTGCGCGGGCGTGGTTCACTCGCCGCTGCCGAAGATATTCTCAAGCGGATGCTGGTGCTCGATCCGGGCAGCAGCTACGTTCTGCTGCTGCGCGGGAAGGCCGCCCTCGAGAGCGACGATCCCAAGAACGCCATCGAGTACCTGGAGAAGGTCGCCGACCTCGATTCTCATCCCGAAGGTTTACGCGATCTGCTGAAAGCATACCTGCAGATCGGAAACTCGATCCAGGCTACCCCGATCGCCGAGAAGCTGCTCACGGTGCACAACGATTCCGAGGGGCTGTTTCTGCTGGCGGAGGGTTGCGCCCGCCTCGGCCAGTATCACCAGGCACTCGACATTTACACCCGGCACGCCGATCGGCTGCTGGCGACCGACTCAACCAAACTGCTGGCCAGCCTGCATTCCATGATCAGCCATGTGCGCGACGATTCGGGCGCGCTGGACGCGCTGATGATGCTCCTGAACAAAGCCGGCGAGAGCACGCACCTCAACGAAATCACCGAACTTCTCGCTCACTCCTCCGTCAAGGACGGAAACCTGGCCCGCGCTCGCGACCTGTACCAGATGCTGGCCACCACCGAGCCCCAGAACCAGTTGCACATGCAGAACTATCAGCAGGTGGTGGAGCGCATGCAGGGAGCAGCGCCTGCCCCCGGGATCACCGCCGAAGAAGGGGCGGTCATCGTGGAAGATTTGGAAGCGACCGCACCGGTCATCGATCAGTTTTATCCCGATCAGGTCGCGATTGCGGTGCGCTCGGCGGTCACCGATGCGGACCTGTTCCTTTCTTACAATCTGCCGGACAAGGCCGCCGTGCCCCTGCTGGGGGCTCTGCCGCAGGCGCCGCGCGATGTGCGCCTGAACCAGCGTCTGGCTGCTCTTCATACCCGCTTCCAGCGCTTTACCGAAGCCGCCGTCTGCTGCCGCACTCTGGAAGGCGTGTACCACGATGCCGGCCACCCTGATGAAGCCGTGCGCTATGGAGAATTGGCCGCGCGCTACGAGCAGAACGCCGAAGCCACCGCTGCACTGTCTGCTGCACCATTGTCTGCCGCTTCATCGGCTTTTGCTTCATCGGTCCCCGTTCGACTTGCGGCTCCGTCCTCACCCTGGCCGATGGCGGCACCCGCGGCTTCCGATCACGAAATTGCCCCTGGCGCACATCCGGAATTCGCCGTTCAGGAATTGGCGGTGCACGCCCCCTCGGACACGCACGACTTTTCTTCCGACCTTTCTTCCGAGTGGGAGCATTCCCTTTCCGTCGACGAGCACGCTCCGGCCGCAGGACTGCCGGCCTTCGTCGAAAGCAAAACCGAGGCCGAGGCTTCCAGCAATCCCGAGATCGCCGAGACCGTTGAAGAAGTCCGTTTCTATCTCGAACACTTCATGACGGACCAGGCCCGCGCCGGGATCGAGAAGCTCGAATCCCTGACCAGCGATGCCCGCATTCTCGATCCGTTGCGCGCTGCCGTCGAATCCGCTGGCCAGCCGCCAGCCGAGCCCGAGCCGGAAATCACCGAGATCAACGCCGACGAGCCCGCGGAATTCGAACTTGAAGGGGATAGTCAGCACAGGTCTGAGTTTGCAGCGTCGTCCGATCTGATGTCCGGGTACGACCACGAGACGCACAACGAGGCGGAACCCGCGCCGGAACCAACCTGCGCCGAACCCGCTCACCCAGAAACCGTGCACGCGAAGGCCAGCGAGCTGAACGAGATTGTCGCGGATTTGGAAGCTTCGCTCGGCGATTCTTTCCCGCAAGCGCAGCCGCACCCTGCCCTGCCGTTGCCGGGCTGGCCGATGGCGCCAGCGCCGCAGCACGCCGCGGCGTCAGCATCGGCCGCACCCAGAACACCCGCGCCGGAAGCCGCGCCCGTGGCCCATATCGAAATCCCCGCTGCCCCGGCTGCCCTCCCCGCGATCACAGCATCGGCGGGAGGCGCCGCAGCCGCTCCAGCCTTGAGCTACAGTTCTGCTGCCGTGCGTCCCTTGGGAGCGGGAGCCCAGGCGATGCATGCTTCCGGCAGCGTCGATCTTTCGGAGATGTTCAGCGAGTTGAAACAGGAACTCGAAGAAGAGATTGTTGCCGGCGACGACGATCCGGAAACGCATTACAACCTGGGCGTTGCCTTCCGCGAAATGGGCCTGCTCGACGAAGCCATCGCCGAATTGCAGAAAGTTTGCATTGCGATTGATCGCGGCAAAGAATTTTCGCAGCCCGTCCAGACCTACACCTGGCTGGCCCAGTGCTTCCTCGATAAAGGAGTTCCTGACGCCGCCATCCGCTGGTATGAAAAGGCGCTTACCATCCCGGGGCTCGATAACGAAGCGCGCCTTGCCATTAACTATGAACTGGGGTCGGCCTGCGAAACTGCCCAGGACAAGCCCTCTGCACTGCGTCATTTCACCGATGTGTACGGCACGAATATTGATTATCGCGACGTGGCCGAGCGCATTCAGGCTCTGAAGTCGTAGAATGCACCAAGTGGGTTCGAAATTTGTGCCGGGATGCCACCCGATCCTGCGCCCACCTCACGGCCTTACTCACTGCCATATTGACAACGACGCGTTCAATGATTTTCGATTCCAAGCGACCATTTGCCAGCGACTCCACCGGTGTCGGAGAACTCAAATCCCCGACCGAAACATCAGTCCCGCTCGTTCCAGTGCCAGTTTCCGTTACCCGGCCCTCGCCTTCGGTTATGCGTCTGTGGCTCCGCCGCATCGGAGTGCTTCTGTTCGTATTTTTGTGTGCGACGATTGGGGTGATGCTCATGATTCTGCCCTGGCGCCCCGAGTGGTCCGACAACCCTCTGCTTTTCCCTTATCCCACGCTTCGCGCGGTGCTAGCCAGCGGCTTCGCGCGCGGCGTCTTTACCGGCTTAGGCGCGCTCAATGTGTGGATGGGATTTGGGGAGGCTATTCAATATCGGGAAGAATGAAGAATTGAGACATTGAATCGTTAACCCCAACGCCACAATGATTCAATGTCAAAATAATTCGATGTCAAAATAATTCAACTTATGACCGATCACAAACTTAATCCAGCTCCACTCGCGTATCAGAACGAACCATTTCTCAACAGCCCTGACGGCAGAATTCTGCGCCTGCTGTCCGAGTACAGCGAGCCGCTCTCGCGCTTCCGCCGGGAACAGATCCAGGACACGGTCGTATTCTTTGGCTCTGCGCGCATCCTTAGTCGCGACCACGCCGCGAACCGTCTGAACGAAGCCCGCGGCGATGGCGCTCAGCTCTCCGCCGCACAGCAAGCTAAAGATATGAAGCGCGCTGAGGCCGCCGTTGATATGGCTCGCTACTACGAGGACGCGCGCCGGTTGGCCTTCCTGCTAACCGAATGGTCCACCCAAATTCCCGCCAAGCGTCATCGCTTTGTCGTCACCACCGGCGGCGGCCCCGGCATCATGGAAGCTGCCAATTTCGGCGCCCACGAAGCGGGAGGAAAAACCATCGGCCTCAACATCAACCTGCCCTTCGAGCAGAATCCGAACCCCTACATCACGCCTTCGCTCAACTTCGAGTTCCATTATTTTTTCATGAGGAAGTTCTGGTTCGCGTACCTGGCCAAAGCGCTGGTGATTTTTCCCGGGGGCTTTGGCACGCTCGACGAACTTTTTGAAATCCTCACCCTCGCCCAAACGGAGAAGCTAGCCAAGAAAATTGTTGTTGTCATCTATGGCAGCGCTTACTGGAAGAAGATCGTCAATTTCGAAGCCATGGTCGATGCCGGCGTGGTCTCAGCACCGGACCTCGATCTGTTCAAGATGTCGGATTCGCCAGAAGAAAGTTTCGAGTTCCTGAAAGAAGGACTGACCAAGTATCATCTCGGCCCGCAACAACCTAAGCGCTCCGGCGAGGCGGCCGTCCCGGAAATCGCCAGGACGCGTCCGTAGCTCGCGTGGCGCGGACACTGTTGTCCGCGTGCCCTTAAACGGCACCGAGCGGCGGCGCCACCACGCCCATTCAAATTGAACTCCCGGCATCCTGTCTCCGTATACACTTCTACGGGTCGGTGTTTCCCGGAGACAAACAAGATGCCATCACGAACAGGTTTAGCGACAGCACTCGGTTGTGCGATCTTGTTCTGCACAGCGTTTGCGCTCGCTCAGCCGCCAGCGGCGAATGAAATGCCGTCCGTCGTCCAGGTTCCCGCCGAGGCACAGGCCTCACCGCACTTTGACGCTACTGCGGCCACCAACGCTTACCTCGCGCAGATTCCTGCCGACAAAACGGCCCGTTCCGACGCCTATTTCGAGGGCGGCTACTGGATGATTCTTTGGGACTTTCTCTATGGAGCCGCAGTCGCGCTGCTGCTGCTGAATCTGCGGTGGTCCGCCCGCATGCGGGATATGGCGGAGCGGGTCACTCGCTTCAAGCCGGTACACACGTTCGTCTACTGGTTGCAATATCTTGTGCTCACCACTTTCCTGGTTTTCCCGCTCTCGGTTTACGAAGATTATTTCCGCGAACATAAGTACGGACTCGCCACCCAAACTTTTGGCCCCTGGATGGGAGATCAGATGAAAGGTCTTGGGGTGAACCTGGTGCTGGGCGGCCTGCTTACGATGCTGCTCTTCGGCGTTGTCCGCCGCCTCTCGCGAACCTGGTGGATCTGGGGTGCGGTCGTGACCACCATGTTCCTGATCTTCGCCTCGCTGATCGCACCTGTTTACATAGTTCCCATCTTTAATAAGGTCACGCGCCTTGACGATCCGAAGATTGTCGATCCCATCCTGAGCCTGGCGCGGGCCGACGGAATCCCCGCCAAGAATGTGTACACGATGGATGCCTCGCGGCAGACGACGCGGATGAGCGCCAACGTCAGCGGTTTCGCAAATACGATGCGCATCACCCTGAACGACAACCTTCTGCGCCGCGGCTCACCGGAAGAAATTCAGGCGGTCATGGGACACGAGATGGGACATTACGTTCTAAACCACGTCTACAAGGGCATCATGTTCTTCTTTATCGTCACGGTGCTGGCTTTCGTCTATTTGCGCTGGGGGCTCGACTGGACGCTCCAACGCTGGGGCGAGAAGTGGCAGATTCGAGGCGCAGGCGACACGGCCGTTCTTCCGCTCGTGGTGTTGCTGGTCGCCATCTTTGGTTTCGTCCTCTCTCCCGTCATGAACACCTTCACCCGCACCCAGGAATACGAAGCCGACATGTACGGTCTGAACACGAGCCGGCAGCCCGATGGCTTTGCCCAGGGGGCGATCCATCTCGGCGAGTACCGCAAGATGAATCCCGGCCCAATCGAAGAGTGGATTTTTTTCGATCACCCCAGCGGCCGCAATCGCATTTACGCCTCGATGCGCTGGAAGGCTGAGAATTTGAAGTTGTTCACCGGTCAGTAAGCCCGTGTAGAGCGGCCACTCTTGTCCGCTGCCGGTGCATTTTTCTGGCGCCACCGTTTCGCGGACAAGAGTGTCCACGCCACACAAGAAATGAGCTGTCTACTTTATTACATCACCGACCGAAGCCAGTTTCGCGGCGACGAATGCACCCGCCGCCGGGCGCTACTCGCCAAAGCCGCCGAAGCCGCGCGTGCCGGCGTCGACTACATCCAACTCCGCGAAAAAGATCTGAGAACCCGGGAACTGGAAACTTTGGCTCGGGAAGTGGTCGCAGCCGTGCGCCAAAATTCGCCATCGACGCGAGTTTTAGTTAACTTCCGCACCGATGTCGCGCTGGCTGCCGAAGCCGACGGCGTCCATCTCCGCGCAGACGACGTCGCACCCCATGAGGTGCGCCTGGTGCTGGAAGCCTCTGCCCACCGCCCACTGATCGCTGACCATTTTCTCGTGGCCACCTCCTGCCACTCAAACAAGGACGTGATTCGCGCCGAGGCCGAAGCTGCCGACTTCGCCGTCTTCGCTCCGGTATTCGAAAAAAACAAAACTCCCGGAACGCAACCCACCGGCCTCGCCGCTTTAAGTGAAGCCTGCCAGGCGAATATCCCAATTCTTGCTCTCGGCGGCGTCACGATAGAGAACGCTGCATCGTGCTTGCATGCTGGTGCGGCCGGCATCGCCGGCATCCGCTTGTTCCAGGAGAATAAAATTGAAGACGTAGTTAGCGCTCTGCGGGCACTCTGACTCCATGGAACCGACGGCACCGACGATGCGGCTCTCCCAATTCCGCGCCGAAGAATACGTTCCCGCGCTCGTCCGCATCCCCGCGGGATGGTTCCTCATGGGCTGCGACAGCGGACAGGACAGCGAGAAGCCGGTCCATCGCGTCTGGGTTGACGAATTCTTCCTCGCCGCCCGCCAAGTCACCAACGCCGACTACGAGCGCTTCCTGCGCGACACCGCATCTCTATCCCTGCCGCCACCTTTCTGGAGCGACGCTGCGTTCAACCATTCCGAGCAGCCCGTTGTCGGAGTGTCGTGGTACGAGGCAGTTCGCTACTGCGAGTGGCTCACCTCAAACACTGGCGGAAAGTTTCGCTTGCCTGGTGAGGCAGAGTGGGAGCGCGCGGCGCGCGGAGGCCGAGAGGGCGCACTATTTCCGTGGGGCGATGCAACGCCACAGTCGCTTCCCGGCTACGCCGATCGTTGCGGCGGTCATTGGAAGACGGGCCCCGAGCCGGTTGACCGCGGCGAATCGAATGCATACGGCCTCTACAACATGTGCGACAACGTGCATGAATGGTGCAGCGACTGGTATGCCCCAGGCTATTATGCGGTGTCTCCCGAGCGCAATCCACGCGGCCCTGAAACCGGCGAACGGCGCGCTTCTCGCGGCGGCTCATGGCGTCACTACGTGAAGATGTCGCGCTGCGCGGCCCGCTCCAGTATCCCTCCGGAATTTAAGTACGCCGACTATGGGTTCCGCGTCGCGTGCGACAATCCTGAATAAGTGAGGAAACTAGGCCATGCGAAAAGTATTCACAATCTCGATTCTTCTGGCCCTGAGCATTGCGCTAACCGCGCAGCAGCCCATCGCGCAAGCCGACGCGAATCCCACCGCAGTGGCCGAAGTCAAAGCCCTGGAATTAAAACTGGCAGAACTAAGTGTCAGCGGTAACTGGGACGACTACGCGAAGCATCTTGCATCCGATTACCTGCACACCCGCGACAACGGGCATGTCGAAAGCAGAGACGAGGCGCTGGCGAATCTGCGCGACGTTAAGCGCAAGATCATCGTCATGGAAATCGAGCCGGCGAATCTCGCAATCCGCATCTACGGCGACACGGCTGTTTCCAACGCGGAGTTCACGATCTCCGCGCGGGAGGCCGGGCAGGTCAAGACCCGCCGTACCCGCCGTACCGACGTTTTCGTGAAACGCGACGCTCAATGGTGTCTGGTCGCCGGACAGGACACGACGATCGGCAAGTAATCTTTTCGTCCCCCGGTGCTAGAATAGCCCGTTTGCCGTTTTAATTCCGCACTCATAAGGGGGCTTGCATGCCCAGTAACATGCCCGGCAAGATGCTCGCAGTGGTCAAGCCGGAAGCCGCGCCGGGCGCGGAAATCCGCGAAGTCAAAATTCCCGGCTACGGCCGCACCGACGTCCTCGTCAAAGTCAAAGTCGCCTCCATCTGTGGCACCGATCTCCACATTTACGAATGGGACCGCTGGGCCCAGGGACGAATTCATCCGCCGCTGATCCCCGGACACGAATTCTGCGGAGAGGTCGTCGCCTTTGGCGATGAAGTCACCAGCGTCAAGGAGGGCGATTTCGTGTCCGCCGAAATGCATGTGGCCTGTGGCAAGTGCCTGCAGTGCCGCACCGGCGAAGCTCACATCTGCCAGAACGTGAAAATCATCGGCGTCGACACCGACGGAGCTTTCGCCGAATACGTCGTCATCCCCGAGTCCAATATCTGGAAACTCGATCCGGCCATACCGCAGGAGTACGCTTCCATTCTCGATCCGCTGGGCAACGCCGTGCACACGGTGCTGGCCGGAGAAATCGCCGCGAAAACGGTCGCTGTCACCGGCTGTGGCCCCATCGGCTTGTTCTCGATCGCGGTGGCGCGAGCCGTAGGCGCAACCACGATCTTCGCGATCGAAGTCAACGAACACCGGCGCAAGCTCGCGACCAGAATGAACGCCGACTACGCGCTCGATCCGTCCAAAGAAGACGTCCGCGCCATCATCGCCGAAAAAACTGGTGGCCTCGGCGTGGACGTTGTCCTCGAAATGGCCGGTCATCCCGACGCCATCCGCACCGCCTTCGACATCATCCGCCGCGGCGGACGCATTTCGCTTCTCGGCCTCACCTCGAAACCCATCCCGCTCAATTTCTCCGAAGACATCATTTTCAAAGGCATCACCGTTCAAGGCATCAACGGCCGCCGCATGTATCAGACCTGGTACCAGATGACCGCCCTGCTCAAGAGCGGACGCCTCGATCTTCACCCCGTAATCACCGACCGCATCCCGATGAAAGATTTTTCCATAGCCATGGCACGCCTGAAAACAGGTGAAGCCAGCAAAATACTGGTGTACCCAAACGGAATTAAATAACGTGTCGCGATCGATCCCCTGCTCTATGTATGCCGCGCTAGTTTTTGCCAATCCCGTTTGACCGGGTGATTGTTTTCTGCCGTATATGCCGTAAGATTGATCATTGTAGTAAAACTCTAGTAGCCGGAGAGGTGGCCGAGTGGTTTATGGCTCCGGTCTTGAAAACCGGCATACCCGAAACGGTATCGGGGGTTCGAATCCCTCCCTCTCCGCCAGTACCTTGTCAGCTCAATCGTGTTTAAGCAAGTCGTGGAGAAATGATCATGATCGTGCACAACTCCGTCTAGCGCGACATCGGGAATTCGACCTGCTGTTCAATTTCAGCAATCGCGATGGGAGCGAAGTTGGCCTCACGCAGTTGCTGGTTCAGTTGCGCCAATCTTGTTTGCTTGAATCGGGCCCACTCTGCGATGCCTGCTTTCACCTGTGGGCTTGACTCCTTGTAAACCGCGATCGCCTGCGAAGGCACGGCTCGATCTCCGCCTTCGACAACTTGCAGAGCGGATGCCAGACCCGTGTAGGCATCCTGCAGCCCGGGACCCGCCTCCCCCGCGTCTTCCTTATTCGTCAGAATTTTGCCGATTCCGGATTGAGCTTCCGCCAACGCCGACTTGAGCTGTGCGCTTTGTGTTTCCAGCCTCGGTTGAATGTCAGCAAGCTGTTTCTGAACCGAGCTGATCTCAGCCAGTGCGCGCCGCGCTTCGATGGTTTCGCCGAACATCTGTTGGCCCATCTGGAACTGCTGCGCCAGTACCTCGGGAGTCGCTGGCGAGCGCGGGTCCATGATGACTTTCAGTGCTTGGTTTTTCGTTTTTCCATCGACCGTCAGGCGGACCTGGTAGGTTCCCGGTACAACCTTCGGCCCGCTGGGATTGCGGTACTCGGCGTCTTCCTCCGCGCTCGGGCCCCCGGAACTACCCCAGGCAAGGTTCCAGACGAAGCGGTGCATCCCCGCAGTTTTCTCCAGGACTTCAGGCTTGGAGAACCAGCGCTCGGCGACCGGAAGCGGCGGGTGCTTCCCCGTGTTTTTATCTTCGGAAGAAAACTTCCGGACAAGATTCTGTTGCGCATCGAAAACTTCCAGTCGAACGTCGCTCGCCGCAGACGGGAGGAAATAATCAATCATCGCGCCATTAGGAGGATTTTCTGCCGTGGGTTCCTCGGGCGGAAGCGGCGTGCCCGAAAAGGTGTCGTTATCCACGCGAACCGCTGTAGCCGGCCGATAAAACCACGGGCCACTCGCTCGTCTCGCCTCAAGCACCTGGCGAAGCGGCGTGATGTTATCGAGAATCCAGAAGGAACGCCCGAACGTGGCTATCACCAGGTCATCGCCGTGGATGGTGAGATCGCGAACTGAAGTGACAGGCAGGTTCAGTTGCAAAGACTGCCAGTTGTCTCCGTCATCAAAAGATACGTAAACTCCGAATTCGGTTCCAGCGAAGAGGAGCCCTTTGCTCTGAGGGTCTTCGCGAACGGCGCGCAAGAATGACGGAGCAGTAATGCCGTTCGTAACCAGTTGCCAGGTAGCCCCGTAGTCACGCGTGCGATAGATGTACGGCGTCCGATCGTCGAGGCGCCCTCGATCGACGGCTGCATAGGCGACGGCGGGATCAAAATGCGAAGCTTCGATCAGCGAAATTTTGCTCCAGTCGCTTAGTCCCGGAGGGGTGACACTTTTCCAGTTCTTTCCGCCATCGCGGGTCAAGTGAATTAATCCCGTATCGCTCCCCGCCCAGATCAGATCGCGATTGAGAGGCGATGGCGCGATCGTGAACACGACACCGTAACCGTCACGTTTAGCGTTCTCGACTGTTGGTGGGCCTTGCGGTTTCTTGCCTCTTCCATCCTGCGCATCATGGCCCGCTCCGGTGAGGTCGGGACTGATGCTCTCCCAGTGCAGGCCGCCATCGACCGTCTTCATCACATACTGCGTCCCGAGATAAAGCGTCGTCGAATCAGCCGGGGAAAGAACCAGCACCGGAGTCCAAGGGTTACGATACTTGCGCTGATTGATCTCGGAATCAAATGCAACCGCGGGCCACGGAGTTATGTCATGGCTGAGGCCGGTGCGTTTATCGAAACGGGCAATAGGACCGTAAGTCCCACTCAGATAAATAATGTTGGGATCGTTCGGATCGACCACCATGTATCCGCTCTCGCTGGGGCCGGCGGAAAACCAGTCTCGCGGCGTGATCTGACCGTGGTCGGTGCGGCTTACAACCGCAGCACTGCCGCTATCCTGCTGCGTGCCGTACACGATATAAGGAAACTGGTTGTCGGTGGTCACATGATAGAACTGGGCTGTCGGCTGGTTGTACCAACTGCTCCAACTCTCCCCTCCATTTACGGTAATCGTTGCTCCCTGGTCGGTAGCAAAGAGCATGATCTCGGGCTTCTCCCAGTGGATCCAGATGCGGTGGTAGTCGTCGCCACCTGGAGCCCCTTTGAATGCGGTAAATGTCTTGCCTCCATCTCGCGATACATAGCTGGCCGTGTTCGCGACAAACATCATCTCCGGGTCTTTGGGGTGAACACGAATTTCTGCAAAGTCTGACCCGCGCCCCCAAGTGCGTGCGTCTCGACTCACCTGCCGCCAATTTTCGCCAGC